>JAFXJJ010000070.1 GCA_017532345.1 Erysipelotrichales bacterium | reverse complement strand
CATAATAAAAGAGCTAATTAACCATTAGCTCTTTCTCTTAATTCCTTTAAGATAACTTCAAGTTCTTCATCATCTTTAATCTTACAACCAGCAGCAACTAAATGTCCACCACCATTATGATTATATGCAATATCATTACATATCACATCACGACTACGAAGACTACCTTGATACTTGTAATCATCATTAGGATTATCATTCTCAACAAATAATGACCAAACTGTTAATCCACGAACCTTCACAAATTCACTTACACAGTTTTTAGCTTCATCAAATGATAAACCTGATTCTTGGTATAATTCCTTCTTAATCACAGCAGATAAGAACTTTCCTTCGATAACTGCAGCGCTACGTACTTTAGTAATGTAGTTATAAATAGTAATATCTTTTGATGTCAACTGATATGAAATTTCATTCATATTTAATCCGTGACTTACTAAGAATGCTCCTGTTTCTAATGAATGTGCATTAGAATTCGATGTTGAGAAGCCCATTGTATCAGTTAATAAACCACTATATAAATATCTAGCAGCATCATAAGGGAACTTTTCATTTCCATATAATTCTTTACCGATTAATGCGATAATCTCACAGCAAGAACTCATAGTATCATCTACATAGGAAATATCACCAAATGGCTCTCTATCAGGATGATGATCAATCTTAATGATTTTCTTTGCTAGTTTGATACGTGGTTCATCAACACGCCCAAAATTAGCAGTATCCAATGATAATGCAAGCGACTTCTTAATAGTTTCATCATCTACATCATCAAAGCAAGGAAAATATTCACCTTCATCTTTACTATGTTGTCCTAATACATAGATTTCTTTAGAAGGATATTTAGCCTTTAATAATTCTCTAAAACCAAAGCATGAACCTAATGCATCTCCATCAGGACTTGTATGAGGATATATTGTGATAATTGGTTCTGCTTCAATTGCTTCAATTATGTCTTTAAACATCTTATAAACCTAAAATTCTAACTGTATCACGTGCAATCATTAATTCTTCATTAGTTGGAACGATCCATACAGCAACCTTAGAATCAGCTGTAGAAACTTCAACTTCTTTTCCACGTGTAGTATCATTTAATTCATAGTTCATCTTGATACCTAAACCAGCTTCTAATTTTTCGCAGATTTCATGACGTAAGTTAACATCATTTTCACCTAAACCAGCTGTGAATGCGATAGCATCAACGCCACCCATTTGCATGTAGTAACCACCAATTACGTTAATTACACGGTTAACATAGATAGCTCTTGTTAAGATAGCTCTTTCGTTACCTTCTTGTACTGCAGCTTCGATATCACGAGCATCACTAGAGATACCAGATACACCTAACATACCAGATTTCTTATTTAAAGCTGTATCCATTTCTTGTGGAGTCATACCAGTTTTCTTCATAACGTAAGGAACGATAGCTGGGTCGATATCACCACAACGAGTACCCATCATAATACCACCTAAAGGTGTGAATCCCATTGATGTATTAACACACTTACCACCATCAACAGCAGTAATAGAAGCACCATTACCTAAGTGACATGTGATAATCTTTAAATCTTTAACGTCTTTACCCATTAATTCAGCAGTTCTTTCTGCTACATATTTATGAGAAGTACCATGAGCACCATAACGGCGTACTTTTAAGTCTGTATACCATTCATATGGTACTGCATACATATAGCTTTCTGGTGTCATTGTTTGGTGGAATGCTGTATCGAATACGAAGATATTACCGCAGTTTGGTAAAGCCTTCTTAAACGCTAAATAACCACCTAAGTTAGCATTGTTATGTAATGGAGCTAATTCTGCTAATTCTTTAACCTTAGCAGCACTATCATCAGTACATTCTACTGAACCATCAAAATATGCTCCACCTTGTACTACACGGTGACCAGCACCTTTAATTTCGTCTAAGCTTTCAACTACTTTATAGTCTACTAAAGCCTTTAATAACATATCTACTGCTACTTCATGGTCTGGAAGTACTGGAGTAGAAACATGTTTTTCTCCATTAACTTTGATTGTGAAGATACCATCTTCTAAACCAATTCTTTCGAATTGTCCAGAACATAATACTTCTTCTTCCGGCATATTGTAAAGCTGGAATTTTAAAGATGAACTACCTGCATTAACTGAAATTACTTTTGTCATAAAATATAATTACTCCTTCTTTTCTCTCATTATTATACAACATGAATTAAATATCTTCATCTATTTTAATTAATTCTTCTAAAATTTTTTCAATATTTTCTGGATAATTTTTAAGTTCTATTAATAATTTATGGCGTTTTTCTTGCTTTTCAATAATTCTAAGCTTACTTTCATATTCATTTAAAATAGCTGTTGTACGCTTAATTGTATCACTAACAGCAGCCTTAGAGATACCTAGATTCTCTGCAATTTCAGAGAATGATAAATCATCCTCGTAAACATAGCGGAAGATATCCTGTTGCTTATCTGTTAATAAAGAGCCATATACATCTAATAGTTTAAGATTCTCTTGCATCTTTTGAATTAATTCATTACTCATTTACAATACCTTCACACAAACCTACTAAGTAAGCATTAATATCAAATGGACGTAAATCCTCCATTCTCTCACCAAAGCCAATATACTTAACAGGAATTCCTAGAATATCTTTAATAGCTAATACTACACCACCCTTAGCAGTACCATCCATCTTTGTAAGGACAATACCATCTACAGCAGCAGTTTCCATAAATACTTTTGCTTGTTCAATACCATTTTGACCAGTAGTAGCATCTAATACTAATAAAACATCATGCGGAGCTCCTTCAATCTCACGTGCTGTAACACGTTTCATTTTATTAAGCTCATTCATTAAGTTAGTTTTATTTTGTAAGCGACCTGCCGTATCACCAATCAATACATCTGCATTAATTTCCTTCATTCTACGACATGCATCTACTAATACACTACTTGGATCACCATTTTCTCTACCCTTGACACATTCAATCTCTAAGCGCTTAGCCCAATTATCTAATTGTTCCATTGCACCAGCTCTAAATGTATCGGCAGCAGCTACCATTACACTCTTACCTTCATTTTTAAACATATGAGCTAATTTTGCAGCTGTAGTAGTTTTCCCATTACCATTAACTCCTACAAGTAAAATTACTTTAGGATAATCAGGACTTAATGTTTGATTTTCACCATACATTTCAGCCATAACCTCAATTAAACATTCAATTTGTGAATTAAAATCCTTACTAGATAACTTACCAGCCTTCTTCTCAAAGTTAGCTAATATCTTATTAGCAGTATGAATACCTACATCTGCTTCTAATAAGATTTCCATTAAGTTTTCTAAGAAATCTTCATCAATTCCTTTAAAGTTAAGTGATAAGCTTCTAATCTTATTCGCAAAACTATTTCTAGATTTACCTAACCCTTCTAAATATGTATCCTTTTCCTCTTTAAATAAACTTTTCTTAATACTATCGAAAAAGCCCATATTAACTTACCTCCTTATTGCCTAACTGCATAGCTTCAGCTAACTTAACATGTAACATTTGAGTGATACCACGGTCTTGCATAGTAACACCATATAAATAATCACATTGTTCCATCGTACCAGGTCTATGAGTAACAACAATAAATTGCGTTTCATTGAAGTGCTTTAAGAATCTTGAGAAACGTTCAACGTTAGCAGGGTCTAATGCTGATTCACATTCATCTAAAATACATAGTGGCACATGGCGACAACGCATAATAGAGAATAATACCGCTAACGCAATTAATGATTTTTCACCACCAGAGAATAAGCTCATTGACTTAACAGCTTTTCCTGGAGGTTGAACGTCAATTTCAATACCTGATTCAAGTACATCCTCAGGATTACTTAAATATAAGTGTGCATGTCCACCACCAAATAATTGTGCGAATACACCTTGTAGCTCTTCGTTGATTGCGTTAAATGTTGTCAAGAAGTCCTTAGACATTACATTATCCATATCTTTGATAGCATCAAGGATTTGATCTCTAGCAGCACGTAGTTCGTCGCGAGATGTTGTTAGATCAATGTATCTTGTATTAACTTCTTCATATTCAGCAGGAGCTTCCATATTAACATTACCAAGTGAAACAATTTGTTCACGTAGTAAGATAACTTGTTGTCTAGCCTCTAAAATATTCTCAACCTCTTTAGCGTGTTCAACCGCATATTCATAAGTCATTGAGTACTCACTATTTAGACGTTCTAATAATGTTTCAAGCTTAGTTTCTAATTTAGCTTTCTTGATTTCAGTATCTTTAGCTTCATTAGTTGTGCCACGTTGACCTCTTAATAATTCACGGTTAATATCATCATATTTATCAATTTCTTTTTGTAATTCATAGCGACGTTCATTCTTAGCTTTCATTTCTGAACTAATTCTGTCACGCTTAGCATATGCACCATTTAGTTCTTTAACTAATGTAGTATCATCACTATCTAATGGTTCATCAGATTTTTGATAATGACCAAGTTCTTTTAATTCGTCACTTAATTTCTCATATTTTTCCTTCTTACGACTTAATAATTCCTCTAAACGAGCAACATTAATTCGATTATTCATAATACTATCATTAGCTAATGTGATATCACGTTCTAATGCTTTACTTTGTGATTGCCACGTTTCAACTTCCATACGGTAGCTACTCAATGAATTCTCACAAGTTTCAAGTTCTTTACGTAATGCCATTGGTGTACTTTGGTTACGATTCTTACCACCAGTCATACTACCACCCTTGTTGACAACATCACCATCTAATGTCACCACGCGATATCCATAACGTAATAGCTTACTAACTTCATTTGCAGCTTCTAAGGTATTGCATACTAATACTTGACCTAATAAATAATCAACTACATCTTGATACTTACTATCAATACTAGCATGATCTTTAGCTAATCCTAAATAACCTTTGACAGCACTAGCTGTAATCTCATGTTCTTTAGAGATTGGTCTAACTTGTAATGCTGTTAATGGTAAGAAAGTAGCACGGCCACTTTCATTCTTCTTTAAGAAATTAATCGCATTAGTAGCAGCATTTGTATCTGTTGCAAGAACATTATATAATGCTCCACCAAGCGCAGTACTAATCGCATTTTCATATCCTTCTTCAGGTTTAACTAAATCAACGATAACACCTTCAATACCAGGTAATGATTTCTTCGCATCCATTACCGATTTAACACCTAATTGTGATTGAAGTGGTGATTTAATTTGGTTATCAATAACTGCTTTACGTTGTTCTGTACGATTAATTTTATTTAAGATAGCAGATAATTCTTCATCAGCATGACGTTTCATATCTTGCTTCTTAACAATCGTATTCTTTAAATCTTCTGCCTCTTTTAATAAAGCATTCATACGTTCTTGACGGTCAAAATATTCAATTCTTGCTTCTTCACAAATTGCTTGCATTTGAGCGATTTTTTCTTCACTCATCTCTACATGTGATTCTAACCAAGCCTTACGCTTTTCATCTAGTTCAAACTTTCTTGATTCTAACACTTTGATTTCATCAAGTACTCTAGCATATTCTTCATGATAGATATTAACATCACGCTCTAAGCCAGATACTTCTTTACGCATATCAGCTATCTTAGCTTCGTTAACAGCTATCTTGGCTTCATTTTGTAGGCGTTCATCTTCATAGTCTGTAAGATTCTTTTCTAAACTATTAATCTCTTCATTGTAGTTATTAATATCATCAACTATTACTGATACTTCAATACCCTCTAATTCACCTTTAAGAGCTTTATATTTATTAGCCTTATCAGCTTGTCTTCTTAGTGGATTAACACGTTGTTCAAGCTCCCCGATAACAAGTTCTAAGCTTTCTAAGTTTTCTTGTGTCTTATCTAATTTACTAACTGATTCTAACTTACGTTTCTTATACTTTGCAACACCAGCCGCCTCTTCAAAAATAGCACGGCGATCTTCTGGTCTAGCCTTCGCAAAGTCTTGGATCTTATCTTGGGAAATAATTGATAATGAATCTCTACCAAGACCAGTATCCATAATTAAGTTAGTGATATCTTTTAAACGACAATGAGCCTTATTTAATAAATACTCACTTTCCCCAGAACGATATAAGATACGTGTTACTTCTACTTCATCATACTCAATTGGAAAGACGCGATTTGTATTATCAAAAACTAATGTTACCTCAGCCTTATTAAGTGGTTTACGCTTTGCAGACCCATTGAAAATAACATCAGCCATATTACTTCCACGAAGTTGTTTAGGCGATTGTTCCCCTAATACCCAGCGGATTGCATCAGAGATATTACTCTTACCACATCCATTAGGGCCTACTATACCTGTAACATTATAATCAAAGATAATATTTGTTTTATCCGCGAATGACTTAAACCCACTAGCCTCTATTCTTTTTAAAAACATTTCAAAACCCCTTTCCAAGCTATTATATTATATCGTAAAATAGGTAAAACAAAAAGCAAAAAGTGAATTATTGCTTTATAAAATCATATATTTTAAGAATTCTCTTAATATTTTTTAATTCTTATCAATAGTTTCATATTACATTTCAAAATTAACAATAAACAAACTTCACTTAGTATAATTTAATATTTCTATTAAATTTATAGTGAGTTATGGTATAATAAATATATTATTGGAGGAACTTATATGAAATTTTCAGAATTTACTTATGAACGCCCTAACTTTGAAGAATATCAAAAGGAAATGCGTTCTAGTTTAGAAAGATTTATTGCTGCTACTACAGTTGAAGAACAAATTACTTGTTTAGACCAAATAAATGTATTACGCAACAAAATCTCAACACAAAGCACATTAGCTAGTATTCGTCACTCAATTGACAATAATGATGAATTCTACAATGCAGAGAATGACTATTGGGATGAATATGGTCCACTATACCAAAATGAAGAAAGTACACTTGCGAAGACTATTCTTGCATCTAAATTCATTGATGACTTAAAGGCTCATTATCCTACACAATTCTTCACTTTATTAGAATGCAGTGTAAAGAGCTTTGATGAATGTATCATTGAAGACATGCAAGAAGAAAACAAGCTAGTAAGTCGCTACAATCGTATTAAAGCTACTGCCCAAATTGAATATGAAGGCAATACTTATACCTTACCTGGTATGCAACCATTTACTATCAGTAATGATCGAGAAGTTCGTGAAAAGGCTAGTATCGCAACTTATAACTATTATACTGAACACGAACAAGAAATCGATGAAATCTATGATAGCTTAGTTAAATTGCGTGATAAGATGGCAAAGAAATTAGGCTTTAAGAATTATGTAGAGCTTGGTTATATGAGAATGAGTCGTAGTGACTATAATGCTAATGATGTTGCCAACTATCGTAAACAAATCCTAGAAAGTGTTACTCCTGCTGTTTCAAAACTATTTGATGAACAACGTGAACGTCTAGGATATGATACACTTCATTACTATGATGAAAACTATGAATTCGAAACTGGTATGCCTAAGCCTCAAGGAACTCCTGAATGGATTTTAGAGAATGGGAAAATAATGTATAATGAATTATCTAAAGAAACATCAGAATTCTTTAATCATATGATGGATAATGAATTAATGGATTTATTAAGTAAACCAGGAAAAGAAGGTGGAGGATACTGTACTTTCATGCCAGACTATCAAGCACCATTTATCTTCTCTAACTTCAATGGTACTAGTGGAGATATCGATGTATTAACGCATGAAGCTGGTCATGCCTTCCAAATCTATTCTTCTCGATATATCACTATTCCAGATTTACAATGGCCAACAATGGAATCATGTGAGATTCACTCAATGTCAATGGAATTCTTCACATATCCTTGGATGAAGCTATTCTTTAAGGAAGATATTGATAAATACTATTATCATCACCTTACAAATACTCTTAAATTCTTACCATATGGTGTATTAGTCGATCACTATCAACATGAAGTATATGAGCATCCTGAATATACACCAGCTGAACGTAAAGCTGTATGGAGAAAGCTAGAAAAGATGTATCAACCACATAAAAACTATGAAGGCTGTGACTTCTTAGAAAGAGGTAATTGGTGGTTTAAACAAGGACATATCTTTGCTTCACCATTCTACTATATTGATTACACATTAGCACAAGTATGTGCTTTACAATTCTTCGCTAAGATGAATGAAGATTACCAAGCTGCATGGAATGACTATTTACATTTATGTAAACAAGGTGGTACTAAATCATTCTTAGGCTTAGTTAAGGAAGCTAATCTAAAGAATCCATTCATCGATGGTACAATTAAAGAAACAATGGAAAAAATTCAACCTAAGATTGATGAATTCTCTAAAGGTAATATAAAATAAGCAAAGAAGCAACTTATCATAATGGTAAGTTGCTTTTCTTATGTTCTTATAATCATTCAATGCAGAAAAAAAGCCCCGTATTTTGATACGAGGCTAATTTACTATTCTTCGTCTTCGTCGTCTTCGTCAACTTCTTCATTCTTCTTACGGTTAATGATAACCATGATGATTGCCATTACTGCACCACCTAGCACAGCACCACCAATCATGTATAAGAATGCATTACCATTTGACGATGGAGTTTGAGTTGGAGTTTCAGCTTCAGGCATATCTACCACGAAGTTAACCATTGAACTATTACCTGCCATATCCTTGAATTCAATAGCGTAAGTACCACTTTCAGAGATTACTAATTCACTTTGTTCACGAATATTAGCTTGTTCATCATTTACATAGAAGAAACCAACTTCATTAGTTACAATTGTAACTGCATCTTCTAATACGCCTGGTTCTACTTCAACGTTATTAACCTTTAACGCAACTGTAGGAGCAGTCTTATCGATTGTGAAGTTGAAAGTAACACTGTTAACAGTATTAGTTGCATTAGTAGCATAAACTGTATAAGTACCTTCTTCAACGATAGTATAAGTCTTAGCAGCTTTAACTTGCTTATTACCATTGATTACGAAATAAGCATTTTGATCAGCTTCTAATACTACTTCTTTATTAGTGATAGCACCTTCTTGTAAATCCTTTAATGCTAACGCAATAGATGTAGAACCTCTATAAGAAGTAGTTGTAGTTGAAGGTTTATTTGTAACTACTGGTTTTCTAGTTGTAGTTGTTACTACTGGATTTGTATTTGTAGTATAAGGAATAGAGAATGATAATGTATTAGATTGTAATCCATCAGCACCCTTAGCATAAACAGTATGCTTACCATTACCTGTTACAGTAATTGATTTACCTGTTGATTTTTGTACACCATCTACATACCAAGTAACATTATCCTTCATTGATAA
Organism: Erysipelotrichales bacterium; assembly: GCA_017532345.1. Taxonomy (GTDB): domain Bacteria; phylum Bacillota_I; class Bacilli_A; order Erysipelotrichales; family Erysipelotrichaceae; genus SIG230. The sequence continues at coordinate 44,158 of JAFXJJ010000070.1, read as the reverse complement.
TACTGTTACTTCAGTAGCACCTTCAAAAACACTGTTAGCTAATGTTAATACTGTTGGTTGATTAACATCTAATTTAACTGTTATTGTGTTTGAAGATTGACCTGATTGATCCACACAGTAATATGTGAATGTACCATAACCTTTAGTGATTTCCTTAGTAGTTGAATAACCATCAGAAATTGATTGACCACCTGAATACCAAGTACAAGCAGTATCTGATACTAATGTTACTACACTAGTAGCTGTTTCGTTACTACCTAAAGTTACTAAAGAACCATTTTTATTTACTTTTGCTACTACTGTTGGAGCTGCTGCTACACTAGCTACTACCATATTTAATGATAATGCTGCAACTGCCACAAGAGAGCATAACGCTTTAACCATTTTGTTCATAATGAGTATAACTCCTTTCAATACCTATCTATAATAGCGTAATTTTCTTAATTCTACAAGTTTTTTTAACTAGTATATACTGGAAAGTTAAGATTACACAGCCATTTTATCAAGTGCATTTCTAGCTGCATCTTGTTCAGCACGTTTCTTACTTGTTCCAACACCTTTGGCTAAGATTAGTTCTTCCAGCTTAACAACAACCTCAAATACTGGAGCATTACTTGGACCAGTAGTATTAATTACTTCATAAGTAACAGTCTTTCTTGTATCAGCTTGTACGAACTCTTGTAGTCGTGTTTTAAAATCTTCTAAATTCTCTAATTCATGTACTTCGAAGTATTTAGATATCATCTTATCAAGAAGTGCACATGTATCATCAAATCCACGTAACACATAGAATGCACCAATAAATGCTTCAAACATATCGGCTAGAATAGAATCTCTATCTCTACCACCACTTCTTTCTTCTCCTACACCAAGCTTTAGATATTTCGCTAAACCATATTCTCTTACATAAGAAGATAATGCTTGTTCATTAACTAACTTAGCACGGAATAAAGTCATTTTACCTTCACTTAAAATAGGTTTAATTGAGAATAACTTAGTAGATGAATATATTTGAAGAACTGCATCTCCCATGAACTCTAAACGTTCATTATCAGCATGCACATTCCTATTCTCATTTACATATGATGAATGAATAAAAGCGGTATCCATCGTAATATTAGGCACCATATCAAATCCATAATCTCTTAACCAATCATAGATTGTTTCATTCATTTTACCCCTTCTTTCTGTACTGTATGATTGTATCACAGTTTCCACCAATTGGAAACAAACTTCATATAAAAATCACTCTAATCTACATAACTTACATTATTTTGCTGATAAAGTGCAATCCAAGTTCGAATCATTTTATTTTCTTCAGCATCAAAATTATCGACAATTGTTCTTGCATCTTCTCTTGCAATCTCTAATATTGTAGTATCAAGTATAATATCACCCAATACGAAGCCACTAGCACCACTTTGGCGTTTCCCAAGAATATCTCCAGCTCCTCTTAGCAATAAATCTTGTCGTGCAATCTCAAAGCCATCATTAGTTTGCGTTAAGACTTCTAAACGTTTTAAGCTATCAGCATCCTTACTCTTTGTAAGTAAGTAACAATATCCTTGCTTATCACCACGTCCAATTCTTCCACGCAATTGATGTAGTTGACTAAGTCCAAAACGATCACTATCATAAATCACCATAATATTAGCATTAGGTACATTTACTCCTACTTCAACTACTGTCGTAGACACTAGGATTTGAATTTCATTGTCTGCAAATTGCTTCATAATACTTTCTTTATCATCTGCATTCATCTTACCATGCAGTAAGCCAACATTCGCATATAGTGCCATTGCTTTCTTTAAAGCTGCATATATACCTTCTGCATGCTTAATCTTGAAATCTTCATTTTCTTCAATCATTGCGGTAATGACGTACATTTGATTACCTTGATTTAATAATTCCACGATTTCATCAAAGACATCAGTAAATGAATTCTTACGTATCAGCATTGTTTTTATTGGTTTTCTGCCACTAGGCATTTGATGAATGGTTGATACATCCATATCACCATAAAGTGATAATGCTAGTGTCCGAGGTATTGGTGTAGCACTCATTAATAATACATCAACACCTTCACCCTTGTCTTTTAATTTCTTGCGTTGTTCAACACCAAAGCGATGTTGTTCATCGGTAATTACCATACCTAAATCAGCATACGTAACACTCTCTTGGAATAGCGCATGAGTTCCTACAATAATATCCACTTTATGCGTAGCAATCTCCTCAAGTAATGCCTCACGTTCTTGTTTTTTCAAAGAACCACTAAGTAATACTACACGAACATCAGGTAATAGCTTCACAACTGAATCATAGTGTTGTTTTGCCAGTATTTCCGTTGGTGCCATAATAACACTCTGTTTACCAGCTAGCACATTGGCATACATTCCTAGTATTGCGACAATCGTTTTACCACTACCTACATCACCTTGTAGTAAACGATACATTACCTTTTCATCTTTTAAATCACTCATTATCTCATTAAGTACTTGCATTTGATCATCACTTAAAGTAAATGGTAATGAATCAATAACCTTCTTTATTTTACGTGAATCAAAAACCTTTGGCTGCTTCTTTACCACCATTTGGTTATGATGACGCATTAATAACATCGTAACATTAAACTTCAAGAATTCTTCATACTTAAGATAATGAAGTGCGTATTTTAAATTTTCTTTAGATGATGGGAAATGAATTTCTTTTAATGCTTCACTCTTTCTCATCATATGATATTTATTAATATAACTTAATGGAATAACATCAACAATCTTTCCTTCCATTAGCGCTAGTGCTTTCTTTACATACTTACTCATTTCATTTTGAGTAATACCTTCTTTTAAATTATATACAGGGAATATTCCTAGCTGTTCATCTATCTCTTTAAAGTTTACAGTCGTCGCTGTAACTTTATTCTTACCATCATACTTCCCACTAATAACAATCTTATCTTCTTCTCTCATCTTTAAGTAAGGTCTATTAAAGATGGTTACTTGTATTAATTCTTCTTCATATACAACATCAAATCGTGTTACACTACGATTCTTTGCATAATAGCTAGTTTTAAATGCTGATGCTAGAGTAGCTTCAAAGAATACCTTTTCACCTACTTGAAATTCATCATAAGGAGTTAATACATTATCAGTATAGCGAAATGGATAATGTAGCAATACATCTTTCACATCATGAATACCTAATTCATGTAGTACAGCTAATTTCTTCTCAGATTTTGTGATTAGCTTTAAATCCACTATACCACTCCTTCCTCACAATATAATAATTATACCATTTTTTCTTGACGAACTCTACTGAATAATATACTAAAAAAGAGTTCAACATAAGTGAACTCCTTTACTAGCATATATGAATTTTTATTAACAACTATTAATTATTCTTCTGCAATATACATTGTTCTTCCTTCATTTCTTGCCTTAATCTTAGGATATTCACCATTAATATATCCTAAGCATACAAATACTAACGGCATATATTCGTCATCTAATCCCCACTTAGAAAGTAATTCATTCATCTGAGGATTTTCAAACGTAGCTTCAGCTCTCCCAACAATACAACTTGATACTCCTAAATCATATGATTCAAGCACCATATTTTCAGCACATACAAAGGCAGAACCAATCACATTGACCAATGTTCTTCTTTCTTTTGGCACACATACTATCCCTAATGCAGTACAACCATAGAAACCACTTTTAATTGATAAGTCATCAATTATCGATGGCTGTTCATTAGAAACTACTCTGCCGCACCAATTACGATTCTCACAGTTGGCATTCACAATTCCAATTTCTTCAATTAGCTTCGGATTATCTAGCATAATAATTTTAGTACCTTGCCTACCTCCAGGATTAGGTGCATAAATACCTGCTTCCACAATTTTCTCAAGTTTATCCTTTTCTACTCGTTTATCTAAATATTTTCTAATTGATCTTCTAGTTTTTATTAATTCTAATAATTCCATAATTCATCCTCCATATATATTATTATAAGATAGAAAAATTTCTTTACAAGTACGCACTTTTCGGTAACTATGTATTGAAATATACGAATACTACATTATAATTTGAATATAACACTCTAAATAAAATCAAGGAGAAATTTACAATGAAAACTAAAACAGAATCATTACCTGAATGTCCAGTAGCAACAACTGTACAGCTGATAGGTACTAAATGGAAACTACTTATCATGAGAAACTTATTAGTAAGACCATGGCGATTTAATGAACTCCAAAAGTCTTTAAACATTAGCCAGAAGGTTTTAACTGATAATCTTCGTGCAATGGAGAAAGACGGAATTCTTACACGAACTGTATACCCTGAAGTTCCACCAAGAGTTGAATATGCTTTATCAGAATTAGGCGAATCAATGCGTCCAATAATCAAATCACTAGAAGCTTGGGGAATAGATTATTTAGAAAATTACAAAGATTAATATAAAAAGTCTTGACTAAACGTATCATTTAATCAAGACTTTCTTTCTTATTCTACACCAATGAAGAAGCTATATACAGGTTGTCCACCCATTACAGTTTCACATTCAACATCGAATTCTTCTTCAATGTAAGCTTCAATTTCACTTTGTTCTTCTTCACTTACACCTTCACCGATAATTAATGTAACTAACTCAGCATCATTACCTACTAGAGAATCTAATAATTTCTTAGTAACTTCCATTTTGCTTGGTTCACTTACAATAATATCTTTTTCTTTAATACCCATATAATCGTTAGCATTGATTGTTAAACCATCATATGTAGTATCTTTAATTGCATATGTTACTTGACCAGTCTTCACATTAGCAACTGCTTCACTCATATTCTCCAAGTTTTCTTCTACAGTAATATCAGGATTAAACATGATACAAGCACTAATTCCTTGAGGAATTGTCTTAGTAGGAATAACCTTAACATCCTTATCATCACAAATATCTGCAGCTTGATTAGCAGCCATTACGATATTTGAGTTATTTGGAAGAATAATAATATGCTTAGCATTTACTTTCTTAACTGCTTCAACGAAGTCTTCTGTTGATGGATTCATTGTTTGACCACCACTTACAACTAAGTCAACACGTAAGTCCTTAAAGTATTCTTCAAGACCTTCACCAGCAGCAACAGCAATGATACCATATTCCTTAGCAGGAGCAGCTGGTTTACCAGGTTCCTTACCGCTAACTAATAAGTTTTCATGTTGTTCTGACATGTTTTCAATCTTTAACTTTAAGAATTCACCATATTTTTGCCCCATATTTAATGCTTCACCAGGCATTAATGTATGTACATGCACCTTAACGATATCTTCATCTTGAACTACTACTAAAGATTCACCAATACGTGCTAATTTGTTACGTAATTTATCTTCATTAAATGTATCCATAACATCTTTATTTAAACGAAGGATAAATTCTGTACAATAACCAAATTCTTCACTTTCTAATGCACTAGCAGTAGAATTTGCAACTACAGTAACTTCAGTAGCTTCAATTGGATTACCATCTAAGCAAGCCTTGAACCCTTCTAAAATAGTTGTAAGACCTGTACCACCACTATCTACTACACCTACTTCTTTTAATACTGGTAATAAATCTGGTGTTCTTGATAAAGATAATTTACATTCTTCAACTAGAATGTTCATAACCTTTTCAATTTCAGTAATCTTTTCTTTAGTTGTTCTTGTTAATGTAGCTTTTGAACCTTCACGAATAACTGTAAGAATAGTACCTTCAACTGGACGCATAACTGCTTTATAAGCAATTTCAGATCCCTTAACAAATGCTTTTGCGAATGTTAATGCATCAATATCATTCTTACCTTCAACACCTTGGGCAAAGCCTCTAAAGATTTGGGAAAGAATAACACCTGAGTTACCTCTTGCTCCCATTAATAAACCTTTACTTAATACCTTCGCAATATCACCCACATTATCAAGCGTAGTATTCTTAACTTCTTTAACACCACTTGAGAATGTAAGATTCATATTTGTTCCTGTATCTCCATCTGGTACAGGGAATACATTTAAAGCATCAATCATTTGATAATTGTTACTAAGGTTATTAGCACCACTTTCAAGCATTGCTTTAAATGTCGAACCTTGAATTTTCTCCATGTCTAATCCTCTCTTTATCCAATCATCTTAACAGCTTGCACATAAATATTAACAGCTTTAAATTCTAAGTCTAATGTTTTTCCTAAAACATATTTAACTTTCTTTTGCACTGATTCCACTACTTCTGAAATCTTCATACCATATGCAACAATAATATACAAATCGATTTCAAGGCCTTCGTTAGTTTCACGAACTACGATACCTCTTGAATAATTCTCTCTTCTTAATAACTCAGTAAATCCATCGCGTACAACTTTTTGACTTGCCATACCAACAACACCATAGCATTCTGTTGCAGCAGCACCTGCAAGTGATGCGATAGCTTCAACTGAAACGTTAATTTTGCCTAATGTATTAGTCTTATTAATACTCATATCGAATAGACCTCCTTAATATATCCTATAGATATCTACGTAATTATAACACATTTATTTAAAAATTTCTATACTTTGATAATCAATGCCGTTATTCATTTTTAATATTTTCTCCAGAATCAACACCATCTTCTAAGATACCTTCCTCATCAACCATATCAAATAAACATTCACTTGTATATGGATGAGTAGCTTTAGAATCAAAGTATACACATTCACCACTACCTCCTAGTGATGCCGTTATTCTACGATAATCATTAATCAACTCGACATCATAGATTGAGATAAACACATAGTTACGATCAATCATATTGATTTTTAACTGCATTTCATCATAAGTTAATGGATACCACACTATTTCACTCATCATTGATAATACATCTTCATCAACCTTACTTAGTGGTTTAGCTAATTTCTTTAATAATTCTTCATCTTCTTCTAAATCAACAATAAACGGTACCTTACTCATATATGACAATGATTCATTAGTAACCTTTACGAACTCACCATCAGAACATAAGTAATAAAGCTCACTATCCTTTTGAAATGAACCTACAACCTGTTTTTCTTCTAAACTAATTAATACAATATTGTCTCCTTTTCTAGTAATATCAACACTATCAACTAGCGTTGCTTGTTTAATGCGATGTTCTGCTAGGGAAGGAGCAAACCCATAATAGTAGCTATCAAATGATAATCCACTACTCTCTACAACATAGTCTTTAGAATAAATAGAATTACCTTCTACACTAATACATTTTATTTTAGAGAAATCACTTGCTAGATAAGCAATGAACAGACACACGAAAAGAAGGCGCAATATCCAAGCATTGGATTGAATTCTTTTCTCAAGACGCACCTTTCTTCGTTTCTCTAACATGTACATTTTATCCACGTTATTCGTGAATATTAGTTCATCGTCCTTTTCTCTTGCCATGTATATTCTTCAACCTCTGTTTTTAATTCAATACCGAATTTTTCTTTAACCTTACTTTGTACAAGTTCAATTAATTCTTTAACGTCTTTCGCTGTAGCATTTCCTTCATTGATAATGAAATTACAATGCTTATCACTAATCTTCGCACCACCAATAGTATACCCACGTAATCCACATTCTTCAATACATTGCCAAGCAGGCTTTTCTTCTGGATTCTTAAAAGTACTACCAGCTGATGGTTTATCTAGTGGTTGAGAAGCGATTCTTCTCTCTCTTCTTGATTGCATAACTTCTTCAATATCATTTTTATCTTTACTTATAAAGTTCATTCGAACCTTTACAATAATCCAATCAGGATGCTTTTTAAAGATACTATAACGATAATCAAATTCGCAATCATAGTTGCTTAACCAAACGTATTCACCATCGCGCAGTACCATTACTTCACTAACTACATCACTCATAGCCATTTTATAAGCACCAGCATTCATGAATACACAACCACCAACACTACCAGGAATTCCACTAGCAAACTCCAAATTAGACAATTCACAATTCTTAGCTTGTACAGCTAGCTGAATAATAGAACACCCAGCTTCAGCTTCTAATCGATTACCTTGGAATTCATAATTACATAAATAATGATCTAAGAAAATAACTACCATTTCTAAATCATCATCAGTCCATAATAGATTACTACCTTTTCCAACAACCTTAAAAGGAACATTATTCTGTTTTAAAAATTCAACACCATTTTTTAAACTTTCTAAATTAAATGGATAAAAAGAATAACGCACCTTACCCCCAATACGAAATGAAGTGTGATATTTCATTTCTTGGTTGACTAGAACATCCCCAAATTCCTGTAATTGCTTCTTAATACTCATTAAGCTCACCCATCTTACTTATTTATAATCTCTAACATATATTCATAAATATCTTCACATGCATTAATCTTACCAAAGCGTAATGCATTCTCATGTAACATCTTCTTACATGCGTCATCATTTGACAACGTTAGCATTTTACCAATCATTCCACTTGCTGTCAAATCTTTTTCTTCAATCATTATACAAGCATTACTATTACTAATTTCACTAGCATTTAATACTTGATGATTATGTGCAACATATGGAGATGGTATCACAATTGATGGTACACCGATTGCTGTTAGCTCAGCAATTGTAGTTGCTCCTGCTCGTCATACCATGAAATCTAAATGTGGTAATAATCGTTGTTGGTCAACAAATGAACATAAATGAATATTATCATTTAATGTACCACAAGCATTCTTCATATCCTCATAGTGCTTTGGACCTGTTACATATACAATTTCAATATTCTTATTCTCACTAAAATGTTTAAGCACATCAACCATCGCTGCATTGACACTTTCACTACCTAATGATCCCATTACAATTAAACATAAAGGTAAACTAGAAGTAATACCTAATTCTTTAAGGATATTTGAATCCTTAGGAGCTTTCGCTAAGGTATATGCTCTTGGTGAACCTAAAAATCTCACCTTATTACTAGGGAAGAACGAACGTGCATGTTCAAAGCAAATGACATTACCATCACTTAATTTTCCTAGCAGTTTATTCGCTAAACCAGCTACACTATTTTGTTCATGAATCATAATTGGAATACGTAACTCTTTCGCAGCAATTAGTACTGGTACAGATACATATCCACCAAATCCCATTACAACATCTGGCTTAAATTCAATTAATTTCTTTTTAATTAAACGGATATTCTTTTCTACTTGAAGTAAACACTTCACTCGATTACTAATAGAGCCAACAAATCCACTAGCCTCTACTCCCATAAACGGAAGATTATGTTTAGGTACTTCATTAGCCTCCATCTTACCATTAACACCTATAAACAAGATTTCTCCTTGTTTTTCATCACGTATATATTCACCTAATGCAATTGCTGGAAATACATGTCCACCAGTACCTCCTGCAGCCAAAACAACTCGCATACTATCACTCTTTTCCTTCTTAGATTATACCATACTATCATACTCCATTACAAAGATTTTCGATTAACACTCATTATTACTCCCATACAAAGCATCATTAATACTAATGAACTACCTCCATAGGAAATGAATGGAAGAGTGATACCTGTAACGTAGAATTAGTGAGATTAAAAAAAAGTAATTGTTAATAGAAATATCTAAATAATGATGGTATAATTTACTAAATAGTTCTAGGAGGTATACTATGGCATTACATGTAATGAATGAAGCGAATCGTTGTTTAGGATGTAAAGTACCTCAATGTCAAAAGGGATGTCCTATTAAAACACCAATTCCTGAAGTTATTAAATTATTAAAGGATAATAAACTAGATGAAGCTGGTAGAATGTTGTTTGAAAACAATCCACTTACAACAGTTTGTAGTATTGTTTGTAATCATGAAAAGCAATGTGAAGGACACTGTGTATTAGGTATTAAAGGTGCTCCCGTACATTTCTCTACCATTGAAAACTATATTTCAAGTACATATGCTTCTAAGATGGTTCAAGGACCTCATCCTTCTAATGGTAAGAAGGTTGCGATTGTTGGTAGTGGTCCTGCTGGTATTACAATTGCGATTTTAATGGCTCGCTATGGCTATGATGTAACAATATTTGAAGGTAGAGATCAAATTGGTGGTGTATTACGCTATGGTATCCCTGAGTTTAGATTACCGAAGAGTGTAATTGATGATATTCAATATCGTCATTTAGAAATGAAGAAAATTAAGATTCGTCCTAACACACGTATCGGTCATGCGATTACTGTAGATGATTTATTTAGAGATGGCTATAAAGCTGTATTTATCGGTACTGGTGTATGGCAACCAAATGCTTTACATATTAAGGGTGAAAGCTTTGGACATGTACATTTCGGTATTGACTATTTAAATAATCCTGATAGCTATAAACTTGGAGAAAAGGTTGTTGTTATTGGGGCTGGTAATGCAGCAATGGACGTTGCGCGTACTGCTTTACGTAAAGGAACTCGAGAATTAACATGCTTCTCGTTAACTAAGAAGGTTGCTGCTAGTGACTATGAATTTAGTTATGCTAAGCTTGAAGGTGTAGAATTTGAATACAATAAAAAGCCTGTTGAAATTACAGATGATGGTGTTATCTTCAAGGATGTACTAGAAGATGAAAATGGTAACTTAACTGAAGTTGAAGGTAGTGAAAAGCTATACCCTGCAAATAGTGTAATCATCTCAATTAGCCAAGGTCCTCGTAACACTATTGCTGCAACTACTGAAGGTCTTGATACAAATAATCGTGGTTTATTAATTGCTGATGAAACTGGAAAAACAACTCGCCCTGGTATCTTCGCAAGTGGTGACGCAGTAAATGGAGCAAGAACAGTTGTTGAAGCTGTAGCTCATAGTAAAGTTGTAGCTGAAGAAATGCATCGTTACATTCAAGGCTTAGAAGATTAATAATTAACTGCATCTTATGGTGCAGTTTTTTTCTGACATTTTAAAAGTTTGAAAAACATATAGTTATATGAGGAGGAACATAATGAATAGAAAGAATAAGCAGTATCACTTCCTTTATAACTACAAATCAACTGATCAGGATTTTAAAGCAGTACTAGAAAAACACTGTCTTATCTATTTAAATAAAATTAATCATGAAACATCCTTATAATACAAGCTATGTTGTTGCTGCATATGAACGACTATCTAAAGAAGATGAGCGACAAGAAAGCAGTTCATCTATTGAGAGTCAAAAGATGATTATTGAATCATTTGCAAGATTCAATGGTCTTAATATCTACAAGCATTACATTGATGATGGATTTACAGGTTCTAATTTCAATCGTCCTGCTTTTGATACTTTAAAAAGAGATATTGAGAAAGGTATTATTAACTGTGTTATTGTAAAGGACTTATCACGACTTGGTAGAGAATTATATGAAACTGGAACATATATTGAAGAGTACTTTCTAAATAAAAACATTCGATTCATCGCTATTAATGATGGTTACGATTCACAAATCGGTGATTCTATGCTAGGCATTCGATTAAGTGTCAATGATATGTATTTACGCGACACCTCTAAGAAAATTAGAAGTAGCTTAGATGCGAAACGAAAAAATGGTGACTATATCGCAACTTATCCTAAGTATGGATACAAGAAAGATCCTAGCGATAATCATCACTTAATAATCGACCCTATAACTGCCCCTATTGTCAAGCAAATATATGAACTACTAGCTACTGGCATCGGTACAACGATGGTGGCAAGTAAATTAACTAGCCAAGGTATTCCTATACCTTCTATCTACAAGAATGAAAATAGAGTTTACTCTGACACTACATTAAGTCATGGAAATGGTATCTGGCGACCACAAACAGTAAAGAACATCGCAACCGATATGATGTATTTAGGACACATGGTACAAGGACGCTGGAAAAAAATGAGCTATAACTCTAGTAGACTAGTTGAAACACCAAAAGCTGAATGGATTATTGTAGAGAATACCCATGACCCCATAATCTCAAAAGATCTCTTTGATGAAGTCCAAAAAGAACTTAGTAAGAAAAAGCGTTATACTAATAAAAGACAGAATAACCACTTACTTCAAGGACTACTAATATGCAAAGAGTGTGGTCACAACATGAGTATTATCACGCGAAAAAATAAGAAAGGAACATCGTATTTCTGTGAATGTAATTACTATGCGAAATATAGTAAATATGGTTGTTGTTCGAGTCATTTCACTAATTATACGATAATCGAGAATCATGTGATTGATTTACTTAAAAAAGCGGCACTTAAACTAACGAAGAACTATGATAATTCACTGCTTTTAAAAAAATATACAAATCATATAAAAAGTAATGATACTACACTTACTAAACAACTTAATAATGAAATAAGCAAATACCAGAAAATCTTAAATCAAATCTATGATGATAAACTAAATGGTATTATTAATGAAAACCAGTATAAAACAATGTCTAATAAGTATAATTCCTTACTGAATGATTTAATATACAAAGAAAAAAAACTTCATAATAAAGCTAATACTACTTATGATTATAAGGATTTAATTAATGATTTCATGTTATTTAATAATCCTACGTATGAACTAATGCATGAGCTAATTGACCATATAGAAATTAGTAAAGATAAAGAAATTGAGATATTCTTTAAAGTAGATATTGAAGATTTAATTAAGTAGTATCACTAATACTAAGTTACACCTGTAATTGGAAATAGACCAACTACAACACATAAATTGATAATAACTTGAATAATAAATAATGCCATGATACCAATCACTATATATTTTAAATATTTATCCTCTACATTTTTGATAATGCGTAAGCCTTCTTTAAATAATAAGCCAAATACTAAAACTAAGAATCCACCACCAATAAAGCCCATTTCTTCTGCTATTATCGCGAAAATAAAATCAGTATGTGGTTCAGGTAAATAAAACTGCTTCTGCATTGAATTCTGAAATCCCATGCCCATAATACCACCAGGTGCAATCGCATATAGTGATTGAATACTTTGAAATCCTGCTCCTAATGGATCACTGAATGGATCAATAAATGCTAATATACGGCTCATACGATATGGTGCACTCATAATTAGGAAAACAATCGCAATACTTCCAATGATCACCACATAAACAAAATACTTCATTGGTATACCTGCCACTATCACCATAATCACAATAGCCGAAAGCATTACTACACCACTACCAAAATCAGGTTGCAGCATAATTAATCCAAAGCTTAATAAACATAATCCCATAATATCATATACATCTTTAAGCTTACGTATTTTCCGTTTCTTAGAGAGTTTATCTGATACTACCATAATAAGGGCGAGCTTCAAAAACTCTGAAGGTTGGAATAACACTGGTCCTATTTTAAACCATGACATAGAGCCATTTCTTTCACTGCCAATGCCTGGAATTAATACTAAAACCATTAGAATGATACAAAAGCTAAAGAACCAATATGCATATTTCCTTAGCTTACTAACATCATAATAGCTCACAATATACATCACTATTACGCCAATCGTCGCAAATATTACTTGCCGTTTCATATAATAAAACTCATCATTAAACTTCAAATTAGCCCATACACTACTAGCTGAATAAATAGCTAGTATTCCAATAATCAATAATATAGAAACAATTAATAGAAATTTACGATTTCGATAATGAAGCATTCTACCACCATTACTACTGTATGATATTTAAAAATAAATATGAATTAAGCTTAATATAATAAATAATAACCATGCATACTTCATAAAATATGCTTTATAGTATCGTTCATTAAGAGTAATGCCTATTTGATTACCTAATTGTAGCGTTATAAATGTAGTAAAGCCAAAGGTAGTTGCGATTTCAATAGGACTATATCCTTGGAAAATAAGTGGTAAAGTTAATAAGAAATTATCTAAGCTAAAGTATATTCCTAAATATATTGTTTCTACTACATTAATCACATTATCATGGTTTAAATCACTAACATTACTACTATTGGCTATATTCTTCTTATGATATTCCTTATATGTGACATAAGCTAACATTAAATAAATGAATGTACTAAGACTACTTGCTACATTCGTATTTATTACCATTAAATAATCATCCATCAAGGTATTAATAAAATAAATAGATAAGAAAACAAATAATGATGTGGTTAGCATTGATACAAGATTCATTTTAGTTCTTCGATAACCATATACTACTGAACAACATAAAGTATCAATATTAGATAACAATGCATGTAAGATAATCATCAAATCGCCTCATATTACCATATGAGATAAAAAGAAAATAGGCATCAATTAATGCCTATTTTTAGTTTAACCCAAATAAAAAGGTAAGCATTGCTTACCCAATTAAGTATCCAATTAATGCACAGATAGCACCAAAGATATATTCCATTAATACTACATGCTCTTCCTTCATGCCAGATTGTTCGAAGTGATAGTGGATTGGAGAGCATTTGAAGATACGCTTACCACGTAACTTTACAGATGCAATTTGAAGCACAACACTTGCCGTTTCAATAACGAATACCATACCAATCACAATAACTAGTAATTCTTTCTTTAAAACTAAGCCTAATGCTGCAAGTACACCACCTAAAGCTAGTGACCCAGCATCACCCATGAAAATCTTAGCAGGATGACGATTAAAGAATAAATATCCTAGAATAGCTCCCATGATAATTACAACTAGTAATGCTACATTATATTCACCTTGTTCAAGGGCAAATAAAACAAATGGAATATACGAAATAAAGACTGTACCACCAGCTAATCCATCCATACCATCTGTTAAGTTAACTGCATTAGATGAAGATGCAAATAGTAATACTACTAATAAAACATAGAAGATACCTAAATCGATTGAGAAATTAAAAATAGATATTTCAGTAGATACGTTACTTTGATAGATTAAATAAAATACTACTGATAGAATAATTTGCATTAATAATTTACTTCTAGGACTTAAGCCATCATTATTCTTAGTAACTACAATAATATAATCATCAATAAACCCAATAATACCATAACCAATAAATGCTAGCCCTACTAGCATTACCTTTGGATCAGCCCAAATATGATTAAAGAATACTAAGCTTACTAATAAAGGTACAATAATAAAGATAACTCCTCCCATTGTAGGAGTACCTGTCTTTTTAGCTTGTGAAGGCATATATTCACTTACTGTTTGACCATATTTTAATTTATGTAAGAAAGGTATGAATAGTGGATAAGCCACTAGGCACATACCTAAAGCAATCATAAAACCTACTAAATAGTTCTTAAACTCCATAGCTACACCTCTTCTTTATTTAAAATTTTATAAACTATATCTTTATCCTTAAAAGGAATTTTCTGATCACCGATAATTTGAAATTCTTCATTTCCCTTTCCGGCGATAATTATTATACCATTATTTTCAATAATTGAAATAGCTTTTCTAATAGCTTCTTCACGATTTAAGATAATTATATAGTTATTATTCATACTTGATACTATTTCACTACAGATCTTTTCTGGGTTCTCATTTCTAGCATTGTCTGTTGTTACAATAACTAAATCAAAATATTTGCCTACTAGCTTTCCAATCATTTCGCGTTTATATTCATCACGATTTCCACCTAAGCCAAATACTAATACTTTATGGGCTTCAATGTTAGCTACATATTGGCATAGTTCATAATATGCCATATACGTATGGGCATAATCTATAATTATTTTAAAGGAGTCATTATAGATGAGTTCCATTCTGCCTTGCAGTCCTTTCACATTCATCATATGTTTATATATATCCATAAAATCAAAATCACATTCACGCATATAAGCATACGCAAACATCATATTATCGACATCAAATTTACTTAATACTCTTAAAGCAATATGTTTCGTATCAATATCTAGAATTCTACGATATGAATCTAAATAACTATGGTACGGATATTTCATTTTAAGATTAATCACACGTTTATAATATCGCTCTAGCATCTCACGAATATCTTCATCATTACATAAAATAAAGCCATTCTTCTTTAAATATGAATTCCCCATAATCTTAGTTGAAGTATATTCCATTATTGATTTATGGTAATCTAAATGATCCTGTGAGATGTTAGTGTATATTAAGGTATCAAACTTCAATCCCGCAATACGCTCTTGCTTGATGGCATGTGAGCTTATTTCCATAATAAAATAATCGCATTTGGCATCCTTGCACATTTGCATAACCTTCATTAAGTCTTCGGAATTTGGGGTCGTATTTTTAAACTTCATTAATTTCTCATCATTAATATAGAATGTCGCATTTACAATTACTCCTACTTTATAGGTATCTAAAAAAGACTTTAGATAATGAACAACACTGCTTTTCCCATTTGTTCCTATTACGCCTATACATTTCATTGAATCACATGGATTACCAATAAAGCGTTGCTTCAAAATCCCGCTAATCTGATGATTATTTGTATATCTTACCACAAAAGCCCCCCTCTTTAATGCTTCATCAATATAAATATGTGAATCAAAAGCTTCACCCTTTATTGGGATAAAAACACTATTTCTTGTTACCATATCAATATCACTAGTAACATTCACTACTTCAAAGTCTGCTTCTCTACATACTGATGTAATTGGTTTTAATAGTTTACTTAATTTCATCATTGCCTAAGTACAGCCAGATTTCGCCTCCACTTTTCATATATGTTCCTGACATGGGTAGTTGAGATACTACATAATCTCCCTCTCCATTAAATACAAATTTAAAATGCTTACTATCTACATCATCTACTGATAATCCTATATAATTATCTACCATATAGCTTTTTATCTCATTCCAATTATATGTTTTAGGTAATTGCTCAGTAACCGTAGGTATATTCATATATGGTAGTATATCAGTTAAACATTTCTTGGCAATTGGAGCTACAACAGTACCACCATATTGAATATTGTTCGTTGGATTATCCATTGCGATATACAGCACTATTTGTGGATTATCAATAGGTGCCACACCAATAAACGATAGTATATATTCATTCTCCATATATGCGCCATTCTTTGCCTTCTGAGCTGTACCAGTCTTCCCACCGATTCGATACCCTTCAATATAGGCTTGTCTTCCACCACCTAGTGCAACAACATGCTCGAGTGCATAACGCATCTTAAAGCTTGTTTCTTCACTAATAACTTGCCTGACAACTTTAGGTTCATTTTCATATAAAACATCATAAGTTAATGGATGAAGAATAGCTTTCGTAATATATGGTTCATATAAGTATCCTCCATTAACTGTTGCTGATACTGCACTAACTAATTGAATGGCTGTAAGTGATATTCCTTGGCCAAAAGCAGTTGTCGCAGCCTCTAATTCACTCATTCTATCTAAGCTAAAGAATATCCCACTGCTTTCACCTACTAAATCAATATTCGTCTTATCACCAAAACCAAAAGCCTTTACATAGTTATATAATGTTTCAATACCTAAACGTCTAGATATCTCAACGAAGCCTGGATTAGATGAATTTTGAAGTACTTCAAGAAATGTCTGTAGCCCATGTCCCCCAGCCTTCCACGATTTAATTCTTGCACCATTTACTATTTCATATCCAATATCCATATATGTTTCATTTTCCATATCAATCACATTCTCATTTAAAGCTGCCGCAAAGGATATTATCTTAAAGGTAGAACCTGGTTCATAAGAATTGAAGATTGGCAAATTACGATTAATTACTTCAATATCATATGCTTGATAATCATTAGGATCAAAGTCTGGTTTTGATACCATCGCTAGGATTTCGCCAGTATTGGGGTTCATCGCAATTGCCCATGCTTGGTCAGGTTCATATGTCAGCATCGCATTATTTAATTCACGTTCAATAATTCCTTGTATAGTTGAGTCGATAGTAAGCATTAAGATATTTCCACTACCACTGCTTGTCCAGCTTTCTTCCACAATATCAATCTTATTACCTTTCGCATCAAATGGAATATTTAAAGAGCCACTACTTCCTTGTAGAATCTCATCATAAGCTAACTCTAATCCACTTAATCCTTGGTTATCAACACCAGTAAACCCAAGTACTTGCGATAAAAAGAAATGATTTGGATAATGCCGTTTCACGTCCCTAACTAAATATACCCCACCTAAATTGGCATTCTTAATTGCTAATTCCTCTTCCTCCGTTAGTAATCGGCCTTCCGGATTAAGCTTTTGCGTGGATACATGATTCGATATTTTTGTTAATATCGTTTGGTAATCAGCATTAAGTATATTACTAAGCGTCATTGCAGTAGTTTCCTTATTATCAATTTGTGATGGTACTACCATTACCGAAGTAGATGGAATATCATATGCTAGTACTCCAAAATTGCGATCCACAATACTACCTCTACTTGCAGCGATTGGAAATGAACGCTCCCACAAATCTAATGCTTTTTCTCCTATTTCGGCTTGCTTATAGCTTTGTAAGTACATTAACTTACATATTATAGCACCAAACAGTAAATACCCTGCATATTCAATAATCTTAAGCCTATTCCAAGACTTTCTACGCATAACACCACCACTATAACCATATGATGAAATAGAAAGGAAAATGATGTTATGAAGAGATTTATTATCTGTTTCTTTCTATTCATATTATGTTCATGCAATCGTAATGAAATATACATCAAGCAAAATCTATCAATGGATAATGATGTTTACGAACGTATTACGTATCCAGTTACTCCATATAAAGAATTGAATAGGTACATTGATGAATTAATACTATCTATAACGAATAAATATCATGATACATTTCAAAGTGATACTGTTTATGAACTCCAAATAACATTTGATTATTATGAACAAGAAACTACTTTATCTTTCTTGGGTACATCATATTTTAAATCAACTAATAATGAAGAAACAAATTATTATCCCTTTACTTATGACTATCTAAATAAGACCTTTAAAACTTTACAAGATATTGGTCTTAACAATAACTATGACTACTATTTTAATGGTACTAATATTTATTATGTTGAAAATAATGAGCTTCAAGTTATTCCTTACACTAATGAAGTATCAAAAACTACCTCTAAAGTTATCGCGTTAACATTTGATGATGGTCCTAATCGTCGTATCACTCCAAAAATATTAGACTTATTAGATGAATATAATATTAAAGCAACCTTCTTTTTAATAGGAAAGCAGATTGATGAAAATCAAGAGATTGTTGAAAGAATGCTAGCTAGCGGTCATCAAATAGGTAATCATACATTCACACATCATAATATTTTGAAGCTATCTGATGATGAAATACTAGCTGAACTTAGGAAAACAGATGAAGCATTATCAAAGTTAAATTATACTCCTACCATATTTAGACCACCCTATGGTTCATATACTAAAGAATGTGTATCTGATATCTCGAAAACTGTGATTACATGGGATTTAGATTCAAGAGATTGGGAGCTACTTGATGCCAATAAGGTATATAAAAAAGTAATGTCTGAAGTCAAAAACAATGACATTATACTAATGCACGATATGTATGAGAGTACTTATGAAGCTGTGAAACGACTCATTCCCGACTTATTAGAAGCAGGATACGAATTTGTTACTGTTGAAGAATTATTAGAAATACGTGAATAAACATAAGTAAAGAGGAAATACTATTATTGTCGCCAAATAACCTTCCCCTTTACATAAAGCGACACTTAATATATATGGTCTTAGTAATATGACCATAACTAAAAAGCCGATATTTCTATCGGCTTTTTCTATTCAAATACTACATATATAGTATCATTCTCTCCTATGCTTTCACCCGCTTCGATATTTTGCTCGACAACATAACCATCACCGACTGATTGTACAGGAATATCTGTAAATGACCAGAAGGATAATACATCCTTTCTTGACCAGCCTTTCATGTCAGGCATTAATACAGTATCTCCACCAGTATAAAGGAATACTGTTTGTGAAGTAAATGCTTTAGTACTAGCTAGTGGATATTGACTCACTACATCTGAACCATTACCAACAACTAATGTTTTAAAGCCCTTTTCAGTTAACTCGTTTACAACTTCATCAACATCCTTATTGGCATAGTTATCTAACTTATGCTCTTCAAAGATTGCTTCGATAACTGTATTTTCTTCTACTTCCTCTTCATCTGAAATGTTTAGATACATAATTGTACTTCTAAAGATTTGTTTGAAGATCGTAGTACTAGTATGCACTGTAGAAACTTTAGGTTCCTTAACTGCGTAGAAAATCATAACTTCTGGATCATTAGCAGGTGCTGCTGCCATGATTGAATAAAGGTTTTGTCCCTTTTCTTCTAAATAACTACCACTACCACCAGCGATTTCGGCAGTACCTGTTTTCCCTGCCATTTGTACTTCTGGAATCTTATAGAATCTACCAGAGCCATATTCATTATTTTCAATTACTTCAGTTAATAATTGCATAAGTGAATCAGCTGTTTGTTCAGTTATTGGTTGTCCAAGTACTGTTGTTTCTCCTTGGTAAATAATACTATCATCATAAGAATCACGAATTGTATCAATGACATATGGTTTCACCATTGTACCATCATTGAATAATGCAGTATATGCTTGAAGTAACTGTAGTGTATTAACTGTTAGACCTTGACCAAATGTAGAAGTAATTTTTTCCATGCCATATGTATAGTTGATGTTTCCACTAATACTTCCATCAACATCAAAATCAACTGGTTTAAAGAAACCGAATTTTGTCAAGTAATCACGATATGTACTTGCCATATGTTCTTCAATAAATAAATGTACCATTGCCGTATTAGAAGAACGTATTAACCCTTCATTAATTGTGATTTCACCCCAACCTTTACCACTGTTGAAGTCTTGAATTGTACCGATATATCCTCGTTGTCCTTTGGATGATAAACGTACAAATTCACCATTAACCATACCTACATGGTATAAACCAGACCTTAAAGTTTCCTCACCATCATAAATGCCAGTATCCATTGCAGCAGCAATAAGGAATGGTTTCATTGTAGAACCTGGCTCAAAAGCATTTCCTAGATTCGCATCCATATAACTCACAATATCCTTCTTATTCAAATCATATGAAGGATATCCAGCATAACCAAGTATTTTGCCTGTTTTAACTTCCATTATCACACCCCAAGCTGCTTCTGCTTCAAAGGTTTGAAGTGTTTCATATAAACCATTTTCTAAATACTTTTGAATACTTGCATCTAGCGTAAGATAAATATCATATCCATTTTCCGCATTAACAATCTTTGCATCTGTACCTATTAATTGTAGTCCGTCACTAGTACCTTGATATTCAAGATATCCATCAGTACCTGACAAGTATTTATTGTATTGTGATTCAATTCCTGTCTTCCCAACAATACTATTAGATGCTGCATCAAACTGTGCAAAACCAATTAAGTGTGAAGCAAATGTACCATTAGGATATACTCTTCCAGAATTTTCTAAAAACTCAATACCAGGCATATTTAAGGCAGCTATTTCATCTCTTGTAGCTTGGGAAAGATTTCTACCTCTACTACCAAATTCGACTTGATATGCCTTAGGATTTGCTGTAAGATACGACAAAAACTCCTCTGTAGTCATATTCAAATACGGAGCAACTGCTTCAGCTGTTGCTTCATAATCTACAACATAAGCGGGAGTTTTGTCATTATTTAGTCGCTCAGCAATAATCGCATAAATGTTGTACGTGGAGGAATCTTGCGCGATTATTTCCTTATTGCGATCGTATATGTAACCTCTTCTTGCTGACAATGTTTTCTTATAAATATTAACACCTGTCGAATAATTAGAGATATTTTCACCACTATTAACATGCACACCTAATACAGATACGCATACTACATTTAAACAAAGCACTATAAAAACACAAACAAAAGCAAAGAATATAACACCTATAGTTCTATTACTCTTCTTCATTTGTTTCCACTACTGTCACAAAATTACCAGAATCATATGATAATTCATCACCAACGATGGCAGTGACACGGTTGTATGAACTTAATTCACTAATTTGAAGTTTTAAAGTTTCTTTTTCTTTGCTTAATTCTGCAATTTCAGCATTCATTTTTGATACTTTTGCACTTAAAGCTACATTATATGAACGTAATAATGTAGTTGAGAATATAAAGGCTGTACCTAACACTAAGAATAATGTAAATGAAATATTTAATAATTTAATCTTTCGTGTCTTTTTAACAATCTTGGTCATGGCCTTATCCTCCTACATTAACGTATCCGTTCTATAATTCTTAGCTTTGCGCTTCTTGCTCTTGCGTTACTTTCAATTTCCTCATCACTTGGAACAATTACTTTCTTATTCACAAGTTTATAATCACTTTCTAAATCCTTTGCCATTACAGGTAACCCTTTAGGCATTTTCTTAGGTTCACTTAATTCTGCGAAATGTTCTTTTACGATGCGATCTTCTAATGAATGGAATGTGATGACACTCATGCGTCCACCAACCTTCAACATTCCTAAGCATTCATCTAACATTTCTTCAAGTACACCTAATTCATCATTTACTTCAATTCGTAAAGCTTGGAACACTTTACGTGCTGGATGCTTGCCTATTTGAAATTTCTTAGGCATCGCTTCCTTAATTACATCTACTAATTCTAAAGTTGTTTCAATTTGCTTAATAGCACGCTTTTCAACAATCTTATTGGCTATTTGTTTAGAGAACTTTTCTTCACCATATTTGAAGAATATATTACTTAAATCTTTCGCACTATATTCATTCACAACCATATATGCATCTTTCTCTTGTTCTTGATTCATACGCATATCTAATCGTGCATCTTGATGATAACTAAAGCCTCTAGCACCATCATCAAATTGTGGAGATGAAACCCCTAAATCAAACATCATACCATCAACCTCTTGAATATCACGTTTAAGTAATTCACTTTTAATATTCTTGAAATTTGTATGTATTAGCTCAAATTGATTTGAAATTTTTTGTAGTCGTTCACGACTTTCTTTAATAGCTGTTTCATCTTGGTCAAATGCATAAAGCATTCCATTTTCTAATTGACCTAGTAAATAACTACTATGTCCACCTCTACCAAGTGTACCATCTACATATATACCATTTGGCTTAATATCTAAACCATCTACAGTTTCTTTAAGTAAAATTGATACATGTTCCATATACTATATCCCAAAACTTGAAAGGCGTTCTGCAATAGCCTCGAAGTTTTCTATTCCTTCTTCTAATGTTGCATTCCATCTGTCTGCTGACCAAATTTCTAAGCAATCACCAACACCAACAACAACTGTTTCTTTTGTGATTGATGCTTCTTTAATTAAGTTAGCAGGTAATAAGATACGACCTTGTGAATCAAATGTACACTCACAAGCCTTACCGATAATCATACGTACATAGATACGTGCATCTCTGCTAGTGGTTGGCAGTGTCATAAGCTTTTCATAAATCTTTTGCCAAGATGCCATTGTATATACTTTTAAGCATCCATCAAGACCTATAGTGATCATGACTGTTTCTTGTAGTTCATCGCGAAATTTAGATGGCAATATTAATCGACCTTTTGCATCTAGGTTATGATGAAACTCACCTGTAAACATGTCAATCACCCACTTTCCGCCACTTATCACCACTTTCTACCACAATTATATCCTATTTTAGGTGAAACTACAATAGAAACTACACATTTTATGGAGGAAATTTATCTTCTTTTTATAAATACAACATACTCTATCAAGCAGTAATGTATTCCCTTACATATTTTCTACATTTTCTAATAAAAAGCTCTAATAAAAGCAAAAAGCCACACATAAGTGTGACTTTTATTTATTCTTTAAACATTTCGCAATCATATAATCTCTAGCTTTAATTGATAATTCATCATTAAGCTGCGATAGTACACCATCATCACCGTGACGCTTCAGTGCTTCACTAATGAAATAGTCAGCTATCAAGACATTTTTCGGTAGTAATGGTCCATGCATATATGTACCTAATGTTCTTCCATCGAAATAACCTTCATAGCCATTCGCTTCATTACCGTTTCCATATAGCACTTTCCCAAAAGGCTTAGAAACATTGTATGTTTTACCACCATGGTTTTCAAAGCCAACTACTTTGATAGTTTCACCATTAAGTGTTGCTTCCACCACTAAATTCCCAATACTTCTAGTCTTTCCATCACTTACTGTATAGTAATCAAAGATACCTAATCCTTCTAATTTGTTTCCATCAGCATCTTCATAATACTTACCAAATAATTGGTATCCTCCACAAATTAGTAGTACTAGCATACCATCATTCATTGCAGCTACAATCGATTCCTTACGACCTGCTAAATCATCATACATAACACCTTGCTCTTTATCGGCACCACCGCCAATAAATAAGATATCACAGTTTTTGAAATCATATGGTTCATCAATTCCTACATTAACTACATTACACTTTATCCCTCGATCTTCACAACGCTTCTTGAAAACAATAATATTCCCCTTATCGCCATATAAGTCCATGATATCATGGTACATCCACGCTATTGTTAATTCTCTCATAGTGAACCTCGCTTTAATGCAGCTCTAGTTAACTGCAGGCTTGTGTAGTTAGCAACTACAAATACATCCTTAGCTTGTGCGTTGAAATACGCTACAAACTCATCATAATCTAAAATTGGTACAATTTTACCTTGATATCCTGCATATTCCATACGTAAAGCCATATCTAAATATCTAGTACCACATGTAACTACTTCTTCAATATTTGAATTACATAGTATTTCCATTTGCGCATCATAAATCCAACTTACATCCTGACCATCAGCTTCTAAATCATTAAGTACTAAACCTACTACACAAGGCTTATTACTTTGAATAATGAACTTCAGACTTTCATTGAAGCCCGCAGGATTCTTAGCTAGATTTAATACACATTCCTTACCATTCTTTAATGAATATTGTTCCATACGACCATTATTCATCTTAAATGATTCAATACTACTATGTATCACGTCATATGACACATTAAATAACTTAGCTATACTAATAGTAGCTAATTCATTATAAAACGCATATAAAGCACGATATGGTGAATTAAACTGTTCACCATTAACACAATATTTCCCTTCATTAACACTAACAACACTACCTAAATAATCGATATCATAATTACCAAAATGATTATCATGATGGAATCGACCAATATGTGAATATTGGTAATAATCATATTCAATAGGCTTACCACAAACAGGACAGAATCGACCTTCACTTGCTTCTGTAGTTTGTTTCACACTGCCTTCATATTCCTCAAATCCATAGTAATATACCTTTGCGCCATTGGCAGCTAGTGCAATACGAACAACACTAGGATCATCACCATTTAGTATTAACGTACCACTATAATCCTTAACACAACCTTCAATCTTACGAACAATGTTTTCCATTTCACCAGCACGATCTAGTTGATCACGGAAGAAATTATTAATAACTATATAATTAGGCGTAATATCCTCCATAATACGAGGCATACTCAATTCATCAACCTCTAATAATAATACATCACCATGTACCTTACCAGTTAAGCTCATATTATCTAATAATAAAGAAACAGCCCCCATCTTCAAGTTATTACCTGCTAAGTTACAAATAACCTTTTTACCGCTATTACTTAAAATACGATATGTAAGATTAGTTACTGTTGATTTCCCATTAGTACCTGTTACCAAAATAATATCTTTGGGATATTTTAAATGCTTTAAAAAATCTTTATTTATACGAAGTACAATTTCTCCTGGTAATGATCCACCACGGTGAATCAACTTCAAAAGAAATTTACTTATTTTCCCAATAATTGTGGCTAATAAATACATAAAATTACCTCCCTATACTAGTATATCATATAGTTACTTAAGAAAACAAAAAAAGAGTTTTGAAAACTCTTTTTAAGCAACTTTTCTACCGTTATAGTCGCCACAGCTTGGGCAAGCGTGGTGTGGTTGTTTATAAGCACCACATGCAGGACATTTTGTTAATGTTGGAGCAGCAAGTTTGAAGTGTGTTCTTCTCTTTGCTTTTCTTGTTTTAGAATTTCTTCTTTGTTGAACAGCCATGATAGCACCTCCTACTATTTATTCATCTTCATTTTTTAATAACTCTCTGAGTTTTGCCAAACGTGGATCAAATTCTTCTGTTTGGTTGGCTAAGTCCTCGTCACTGATGAGTTCCCAGCCATTGCCCTTACGTTTAATCTCCGCGTTTGGACTCACAACTTTAAGTGGAACTTCACAGATAATGGTTTCAAATACCACAGGCATCAAATCGGCAATACCTTTCTTTGCCTCAATGATGTCATCATCGACATCCTTCTCTTTCATAAATGAGAATATAACTTCTCGCTCTTCACTGAAAGGATAATCCACATCGACATTCGTTAACGCGCATGGAAGAATCATCGTACCTTCTACTGTGAAGTTAACTAGTAATCGTTCTTCATTCACATAGAATTGAGCGTTTCCAAAAACGCGTACATCTTTAAGACCTCTTAGTCCACTAAGCGAAGTAAACGCTTCAGGCGGAAATGTAACACTTTCTTCAAAGTCGAAAGGCTCTATGCCTTTTTTGCTTAATTCACTTCTTGAAAACTTCAAAGTCATCACCCCACAAGTTAACGTAATTATTATATGAAAAAGTAATTGTAAAGTCAATCAAAATGATACTTTTTACGAATTCTTTTTCAATTTTCTTTTAAATTAAGCATTGACTGCTACAGTATTATTAATAAAATCAACAATATCCTTTAAAACATCTTCCCAATTCTCTTCATTTAAGATTTCATGACGCATATTATCATATAGTTTTATCTCAACATGCTTAACACCTTGATTCTCCATATGTTGTTTCGCAGCCACAACACCATCACCATAATTACCGCATGGATCTTCCTTACCTGCGATAAATAATACAGGACAGTTCTCATTCTTTAATGGTTTTGGATAATCAGAATAAACATCTACCATACCTTGCATTAAGTCTACAAAACTTTGGGCAGTAAATGTATAGCCACAAGCATCATCTTTAATGTACTCATCTACATTCTTTTGATTAACACTTAACCAGTCATATACTGTACGTTTTTCTGTTCTACTATTATTATTCCCAAATGCTAGTCCATTAAGCAAATTACTGCGATGTCTAGCACCTCTTAATGTTTTCACTAGCTTAGCCATCATTACACCAGCTTTACTTGCTGGATTATCAGCAGGTGCACCACACAAGATTAAACCATCTAAATTATCAGCATATTTTTGGAAATATAGTCTTGCGATTAGACTTCCCATGCTATGACCGAATAAGATTAACTTTTTATTAGGGTATTGTTGTTTAATAATACCTGTTAATGTATTACCATCTTCTCTCGCATTATTTAAGCCATCTACACCCATATAGCCATAATCTTCAGGTGATTTCACAGCCCCCTTATGACCACGATGAGCACACATTACGAATGTATAACCATTTTCAGCTAGATACTTACCAAATGCATCATAACGTTCCTTGTGTTCAGCCATACCATGCATTCCTTGAATCACAATACCTTTATCGTTATCACCTGGTTCATACACATTATAATGAATTTCTAATCCATCTACTGATGATACAAACATCTTATTATATTCAACATTCATATATCAATTCCTCCTATTTAAATTATATAAGAAATTTATAATATCATCAAGAAACATGATATTCTTTTTAGAAATTAAAACTATTTAATAATTTAAAGAAACTTGTTATACTAATAAGGAGGTGAGAATATGAGGGCTTGTGCAATTATCTGCGAATATAATCCATTTCATACAGGACATGCATATCAAATAGCAGAAACCAAAAAGCTAATTGATGCTGATATATATATTGGTATTATGTGTAATCATTTCGTTCAACGCGGTGATATTGCTTGCGCAAATGCCTTAGAACGAGCAAAAGAAGCGCTAAGTAACGGCTTAGATGCTGTTGTTGAATTGCCTTATCCATATTCAGTACAAGCTGCAGATAAGTATGCTGAAGGTGCTATAAAGATTGCCAAGTTATTAAACGTAGACTACCTATCATTCGGTAGTGAGTGTGGAGATATTGAACTATTAGTGAAAGCTTCAAAGAGAAAGACACCCAAGGCCACTTCAAAATCATTGGCAAGTCAAAATATCTCAACAAATAGTAACGACATTCTCGCAATTAGTTACCTAAAACAACTAGCAGGCTCTTCTATCACTCCAATCACAATAAAAAGAACTTCAGGTTATCATGATACAAATTTAAACGAATTTGCATCAGCCTCTGCCTTACGTCAAGCTCAACATAATAAGATAGATATTTCTTCTTACACAAATCTATCAGAGTATATGAATAACCCATGCTTAGAAGATTATTATCCATATCTTCGTATTCTTCTATTAACATTACCTTTAAGTTATCTTAAATCAATTTTATTGGTTGATGAAGGAATTGAGAATCTACTATATAAAGCTGCAAGTACATATGATAACTATGAAGATTTTCTGAATCATGTAGTTACCAAAAAATATACGAAATCACGTATTATGAGAACGTTAACCCACATTCTTCTTCAAACAACAAAGGAAGATGCAGTCGCATTAGAAAACGAAAGCTTTATACGTATTCTAGCCACTAATAAAAAGGGATTAGCTTATTTAAAACAAATACCGCAAGAAATACGTATTTCTAAGTTTAATAAATTACCATTAAATTACCGTAATTATCTAATGAAAGCAGAAGCTTTAATACATAACAGAAACGAACAAGATTTAAATATTGAATTACAATTCCCATACATAAAGAAGTAGCAGATTATAAAAATCTGCTACTTTCTATTTTAAAATCATCATATTCCTTTACTTTATCTAAAATAATACTAAACATATCAGGATATTCATTCTTTAAATCACCTAAGCAGTGCTTAAAATCTATATTTGCTTCATATGCTGTGGTCTGCTTATGAGTTCTTAAATAAGAATCCTTCATTAATTCTAGTTTGGGATATTCTTCTTTACATAGTAGAATATCAAAACGCTCATCATAATATGTCTTATTTAAAGATGAAGATATTGGTAGTATCACATATTCCTTATCATTACCTTGAGGCTCAGCTAATATCATACAAGGTCTAGCCTTAACTAAAGTACGATTCGTCTTTCTTTCATAATAAGGTACTATCACATTATAAATCTTACCAATTTGGCTATTCATTATAGGTTTCATGATCTTCATATCTCATACCCCATATTTCGTCAAATGGTTCATTATCTATAACTGATTCACTTATATCACTCTTTAAGATAACTGTACTTCCAATATCATTTTTAAAATGATTCTTACGTGATTTAAGCCAAGGCACTTCATTATGTGTTTCTTGAATTAGTTCTTCAACACTACACTTTCCATAGCGCTCATAGACATTTGCTAGTACCTCACGTAATTCTAAATTAGTACACTCTCTCTTAACTATCTTATCAATATTATGCCTAACATCAAGCGAAACAGGTCCATGTACCCAACCTACAAAATCTTCATCAAATGCTGGTTCATTGAATAATTTATAATTTTCTTTTTGTATAAAATAAAGTAACTTATGTAAACGTATCTCATCAATCATTACCCCATGATTCTGATAATACCAATTTACCACATATCCCGCCACTTCAATTATAGACGTATTCTTTCATCTCCATTCTATCTTGCATATGTTAGATAAATAATACAATATCTATATCAATAAATCAACAATATCAAATAAATGAAAAACACCGTAGGGGCCGGTGTTTTTCGAGAGGATAAATATTATTGTTTAGGGATTATCAAGCAAGTCTTTTACTTGCTGATATTATAGTACATTAATACTTTCACTAAAATATGTTTAGATTATGTGATAATATGTGATTAATATTGCTTTAGTGAATCATAAACAATAGATTCACTAACATGCTTAAAATCACCTTCACTAAATGATCCGTCCACCTTTAAGTTTATATGTACCTCTTTGTTCTCCATTACTCTAAAAGCAGTCATATTCTTAAATGTATAGGAATTATCAAAATATCGATTCACAGCATAAATTTGGCGAGTATAAGTCCAAATGTTTTCACTATCTTCAATCATACGACAATTCACTTTCGTATAATTATTAAATTTTGAGAAGAACGTTAAAAAGCGATTTTCATTCCCCATTAAACGAGTCACATCAAAATCAGCACTTTCAAAAATAATTGCAGCATTATTAGTGGAATGCGTAATTTCTAATTCATTACCATTTGTATTAAAGTAAGAATTAGTTTCTAATATATAATAGTCATATGCTTCATCCCCATCATCCTTTAATTCTCTTAAACGGTATGTAGTTGTCACATATATATCTTCACTATCATCATAGTATATCTTAATTTCACCAGTCTTCACGATATCATATAATGTTACATCAACTGTAGAAGCATATACATTTACACTCATCATGAATAAACTAAGAAAAATCACTAATAGTTTAACTATCCCTTTCACAACATCATCTCCATTAATATGTATATTTTGATAATACTATAAATTTTAAAAATTGAAAACACTTTTTATATACAATAAGAAAAAAGGATAAGTAAACTTATCCTTACCTTTGCAGTTTAGAAACAAGGTCTGATACTAAAATGTAACCTGCTTTCCCGTAGTATCAAGATATTCTCAATTCTTTTTCTGCCATTATGTTTATTGTAAGAGAAAGCTTTTTAACTCCCCAGTCAAAGCCCTTGCCTCTTTACATTTATTATGATAAACTATAACGTAACGTGATAGTCAAGAGGTATTTTTATGAAATATTATACTACAGGAGAATTTGCGAAATTATGTAACGTTGAGAAACGAACTTTATTCTATTATGATGAAATCGGGTTATTTAAACCAGAGAAAATTGAGGAAAATGGATATCGCTATTACACTATTTTCCAACTAGATACATTTGCTGTTATTCAAGCATTAAAGGCCCTTAAAATGTCGTTAGAAGATATCCGTACCTTCATTCAAAACCGTGATATAAAAACCTACCACGATTATCTAAAGCAACAAGAAGAAGCTGTAAATAAACAGTTAGAAGAACTAAAGAACGTTTCCTATTACTTAGAAGCATCAAGAATTCAAATAGAGAAAGCTTTAAGCAATGAAACGAATGTGATTGTATATGAAAAGCAAAATACAGAGTATCTAGAACTATTAGAAAGTAAAAAAGGCTTCTACAACTTCTTAAATAGTGGATACTTCTTTGGTGCATATTACCCCAAAGAAAAGATATTAGCTAAAGAAGAAAATATTAAAAGAGTATGGTTTAAGAAAATCAAAAAGAAGCATAAGAATTGTATCATTCAACCCAAAGGTACTTATGCTGTTTTATATTATCATGGTAGTCCAAACAAGATTGAACCTTATGTCGATATGTTAATTGACCATGTAAAAGAACCATTATCTGATTTATATATTGATATTGTTGGTGGTGACATTATCGCCAATAGTTATGATGATTATTTAATTCGTCTATCAACTAAAGTATCTGACTAAATAAAAATACCGTTTACTAACGGTATTTTTAGTAGAGAGAGATTAAGACAAATTATTCTATTTATTCTTTATGTACACTATTATTTTGTACAATCTTAGTATACTCAATATATTACATTTAATTATGTAATGATTATGTTGAATTATGTGAAATAAAAAGCTGCTGATATATCTATCAACAGCTCTTTTTGTAATTACATTGTTACAGTAACTGTATTGCCATCTGGACCAGGAGTCTCTGCCAAATACTTAACGATATTTTGACGAGCTTCTTCTTTACTTGGTTTACATTGAGAAACTTTCTTAACTTCACCATTTACTAGGGCTTCAGCTAAACCAGAACAACCAGCATATCCGCATCCACCACAGTTATAGTTAGGAAGCATTCCTGATACTGTTTCAACACGAGGATCAACAGGAACAGCTAAGAACTTATCAGCAACACCTAATAATAAACCTAATAAAGCACCGATAACAAGCATTACTACTACAGCACTAATTAAACTTGTCATGACTTCATCCTCCTATTCTGTATGCGCTGGATGATGTCCACAACTAATGTCATGGCATCCTCCGCAATCAGCCTTTAAATCTTCACAACCTTCAGGTTTTGGAGTATTTTTATTACCTAGATATGTAAGAATAAATATCCCAACCATGATAGCCATAAATATTAAAGCATAACCAATATTATTCATAATTCTAAACTAATCCTGCTAAGCCACTGAATGCCATTGCCATTAATGCACAAGTGATTAAACCGATTGGATTCCCCTTGAAATACTTAGGAGTATCAGCAGCTTCTAAGCGTTCACGGATTTTTGAGAATACTACGATGACTAACATAAATCCAACTGGAACACCTAATGAATAAACTACCATTTCAATGAAATTATAGTTTTGAGCGATATTTTCAAGAACTACGTATAATACTGCACAGTTAGTAGTGATTAATGGTAAGTAGATACCTAATGCCTTATATAAAGGTGGTGAGAATTTCTTAATTACCATTTCTACGAATTGTACTAATGAAGCAATAACTAAGATAAATGTGATTAACTTCATATATTCAATATCAAGTGGATCTAATACCATATAGTAAAGACCATAAGTTACTAAAGCTGCCGCAAAGATAACGAATGTTACTGCAGCACCCATACCAACTGCACTACTAGATTTCTTAGATACACCTAAGAAAGGACACATACCTGTAAACTTAGATAAGATAATGTTGTCAATTAATGCTGCTGAAATAAATAATGTGAATAGTTCTCCCATAATTATTTAGCCTCCTTTAATTTAGCTTCAGCTGCTGCCTTAGCTGCTGCAGCTTTTGCTGCTTTTGCTTCAGCTTCTGCTTTTTCTTGTTTCTTACCATTATACATAGCAAGTAAACCTGCTAAGATACCGAATGTTAAGAAAGCACCTGGTGCAGAAGAGAATAATGAAACTGTAAAGTCACTAGGAATAATAGTGAATGAGAAAATAATTTGTGAAGCATCAAATGGATTAGTAAATTCTAATACACCTGTACCAATAACTTGACGAATTAAAGCCATAGCTAATAATGATACTGTGTAACCTAAACCCATACCCAATGCGTCTAAAATTGAATCTACTACACCATTCTTAGATGCGAATGCTTCAGCACGACCTAAGATAATACAGTTAACTACGATTAAGCTAATGAATGTACCTAAGCTTTCTGCTAATGCAGGTGAGAAAGCATTTACTAACATTTCAACAACTGTAACTAATGATGCGATAATAACGATATATACAGGGATACGAATATCATTAGGAACGATATCACGCATTACTGAAATAATAACGTTAGATAATAATAATGTAATGATAACACAAACACCCATACCAAGTGCATTGTTAATTGTTGTAGAAACAGCTAATACTGAACAAATACCTAAGTATAGTCCGAATACAGGGTTTTCACGAACAAACCCTGATGTAAAGTTTTTCCATCTGTTCATTGTGTCCCCTCCTATTTAACTTCATTAGCATAATGTTGCCCAACTTCAGCTAAAGCAGATTGAACAGCTTTAGAAGAAACAGTAGCACCAGCTAATGTATCTACATTTTTAGTAATATCTTTACCCATGATTAAGTCTACATATTCTTGATC
This sequence comes from Erysipelotrichales bacterium, assembly GCA_017532345.1. Taxonomy (GTDB): domain Bacteria; phylum Bacillota_I; class Bacilli_A; order Erysipelotrichales; family Erysipelotrichaceae; genus SIG230. The sequence continues at coordinate 10,402 of JAFXJJ010000070.1, read as the reverse complement.
ACTAACACGAAGACCAAAACCTGGAGTATCAGCATTTGCTAATGTAGCAAATCCCATAATATTTCCACTAGCATCTACACCAACGATGAATGTAATGTCGCTTTGGAAACCATAGATAGTTGCTTTATAAGCATAGTTATCAGCACCAGCTTGGAAGATTTTTTCAACATGAGGATATGTTGCTTGGTCAAATGTAACTTCAACATATTCTGTACCTGCACCGAATAATTCATCGAAGCTAGCTGCTTCAGCTTGTGCCTTATTTTTCGCAATAACAGGAGCAGTAACATCATTAGCAAGAGCTAATAATCCACCAGATAACACACAAATCCAAGCTAGGAATAACGCTAAATATAAACTTTTCTTCATATGTTGTTACCTCCTAATTTTGTTGGCTTACTGCATATACTGCACTAAGCACAGATTCTGATGATTTTGTAGCACCACTTACTGTATCAACTGCTACAGACTTAACATCTTGACCAGCAAATTGACCTAAGAAATCAGCTGTATCACAGTTATCTACAAATGAAGGAGTATCACCTTTTGATACAAATTCAACACTTGAAATAGTTGTACCATCTAATGTAACTTTAACTACGTTAGTACCCATAAAGCTTTGTACAGATACTGTATAAACATTACCATCTACTGAATCAACTGTAGCTGGGAAGTAGTCAGAAGCAGGAGTACCAGAAGCACCAGCTTGTTGAGCAACTGCATAAACAGCAGCTAATACAGATTCAGATGACTTAGTAGCACCACTTACTGTATCAACTTCAACTGCTGATACATCTTGACCTTCAAATTGACCTAAGAAGTCATTAGTATTACAGTTATCAACAAATCCAGGAGTATCTCCCATTTCAACGAATTCAACATAAGTAATTTTAGAACCATCTAAAGTAATCTTTAATACGTTTGTACCCATAAAGCTTTGTACAGATACTGTATAAACATTACCATCTACTGAATCAATTGTAGCTGGGAAATAATCAGAAGCAGGAGTTTTGCTTGCAGCCCCAACTGTTTCTGGATGTAATGCAGCATAAACAGCACTCATAACTGATTTAGAAGTATTTGTAGCTGTTGTTACAGCATCAACTGTGAAGTCAGCAGAAGCATCAACACCAACGAATTGTCCTAAGAATACTGGATCATCAACTAAATCACCAATACCTGGAGTATCACCGATTTCAGTCATAGATACCTTAGTTACTTTAGTACCATCAGTTTCAACAGTTACTACGTTTTGCCCAGCGAAGCCCTTAACTGTAACTACATGAGTATTACCATTTGTTTCAATACCTGTAGCAGGGAATGAGCTAGTTGCATCTTCAACTGTTAATGTAGCACCACCAGTAATAGCTGTAACAGGTTCTTTAGCTTCTAAGCCACCTGCAACACCAGCAACAGTAGCAACACCAACAGCAGCAACAACACCACTAATAGTGATATTACGTTTTAAATTCTTAATTTGGTTACCATCCATAGCAGAATCAATTAATGGTGATAACATATTCATTAATAAGATTGAGTATAATACACCTTCAGGTAAGTTAGCCTTAACACGAATTAATACTGTTAAGATACCTAAACCTAAAGCATAAACAACACGTCCAGCAGGATTAATTGGATTTGTAACAGGGTCTGTAGCCATGAATACTGCACCAAATAATAAACCACCAGTTAATACGTGGAATAATGGATAACGAATATCGAATCCATGCATAGCACTAATAATAGATGCTAATACAAATACAGTTCCAACATAAATAGTTGGTACTCTCCAGTCAATAACCTTACGGATTGCTAATACTACACCAATAACAATTAATAAGATTGCTGAAGTTTCACCTAAAGCACCTTGGTAGAAACCAAATAATAAGTTTGATAAACCACCATATTGTTCTAAGAATGTAGTCATTACTTCACCAGATTCTACTACCCAACCTAATGTACCAGCCATATAAGTTGTAGGAGTTACAGTAGAAACTGCATCAGCAACAACTGGATTAGTAGCAGTAGCACCAGCTAAATAACCAACTGTTTGAGAAGAGAATGCTGAGAATAATACAGCACGTCCAATACCAGCAGGGTTAAAGATATTGTGACCAAAGCCACCGAAAATTAATTTACCAAAGAAAATAGCAAAGAAGCTACCAACACCAACAGCATATAAAGGTGTTCCGATAGGACATGTTAAAGCAAAGATTAATGCAGTAACAAATGGAAATGAACCAGCTATATGTTCTTTGATATCTTTTTTACATATTTTAGCCCAAATTACTTCAACTACAGCAGCAACTGCACAAGAAACAACTAACATTAATGCAGCTTTCACAGCATAAGCACTACCATAATACATAAAGTTGAATGCAACAGCGAATAAACATACAACTAATAACGCTAATGTTAATTCCTTCATAATTTGTTTTGTACTACGTGGTTGACGATAGTTTGGAGCTGCTCTAAATGTAAATTTCATTTTATTAGTTCCTCCCTATTTTAATAATTGTACACGACGTTTTGCACGACGCACACTTTCTGTAACATCAAGCTTAGATGGACAAATGTAAGTACACATACCACATTCAATACAACTGTTAACATCATTAGCTTTAATTGTTTCAATATCTCCAGCCTTTTCAGCTTGACGAATACGTACTGGTTGTAATCCAGCAGGACAATGTTCACTACATTGACCACAACGTAAACATGCTACTGAATCGATTGGTTTAGTTTCTAAAACTGTAACAGCATTTGAGCTAGCACTAATTACCCATTCATCATTGATAATTGCTTTACCCATCATTGGACCACCAGCAATACATAATACATCTTCACAAGTGTATCCACCTAATGCTTTCACAACTTCTTTAACTTTTGTTCCAACTGGTACCCATACGTTACGTGGAGTCTTAACAGCTTCACCACTAACAGTTACCATCTTATGAGTAATACCATGACCTTCTAGCATTGCTTGAGCTAAAGAAATAGCAGTAGTAGCATTGTTAACAACTACGCCTACTTCACCAGGTAAACGATCATAACGTTTTTTGAATACTTCATATACTACAGTTCTTTCCCACCCCATTGGATATACATCAGGAACTTCTTGTACTGTAATATTTGAATAACCAGCTAATGCTTCACGTACTTTCTTAATTAATTCTACTTTAGTAGTCTTAATTGCGATAATAGCAGCTTTTGCATCAGCCATTTTAATCATTGCATCAGTACCAATGATTAATTCTTTTGTGTACTTTTCCATCATAGCTGCATCAGCTGTAATGTAAGGTTCACATTCAACACCATTAATTAAAATAGTGTGACAGTCTTTAGCAAATTGATACTTAACGTATGTTGGGAATCCAGCTCCACCGCAACCAACAATACCAGCATCCTTAGTGAATGCAACTAATTCTTCGCGACTAGCAGTTTTGTAATCGATTGTTTCAAATGATTTTTCAGTTTCATTTAAACCATCACTAACAATAACTAAATGTGGAAGTGGTTTTAAAGTAGTAGACATTACATTTTCTACTTTACCAACTGTTCCAGAAACGCTTGAGAATACTGGCACGATAAAATTATCATTACGATAAGCTACTTTTGTACCAACCTTAACTTTATCTCCCTCTTTTACTAAAACTTCAAACTTTGTTGAATTTCCTTGGTAAAGAGGAATGTAAACTTTCTCAGGTGTTTCAAGTACGACAACTTCTTCATGTGCAGTAAGTTCTTTCTTACCATCAAGATGTTGGCGCATAGGTCCTGTAAAAATTGACATATTTGTTTCATCCTTTCCTAAATTGATAATTTAAACTCAATTCAACAACATAATTATAACACAATACTTTAAAATGTAATAGTATAAAATATAGTTAAATTCACACAATTGTAACCTAGTTTACATAAATATTACCCTATCTTTTCACGACTAGTTAATTTCCACTTATTTCCGACAAATTTCGCAATCTCCGGCTGTTACGATAACTGACAGGAGATGATATTTTATGACAATAAAAAAAATAAATTATGTTTTAAATTTCACAAGTTTTCTATTTTGTTCTATCGCCATTTTATTAGCCATTACTTTTAATCTAGAATATAAACTTTCTATCATTGAAATAGATAACCGCACATCAATAAACTACCACTCATTAGTTAGTGAATTAGAGCCTAATGATACTATCATTTTCAAAGAAAAAGATATGTACCATATCGATACATATCTATCTAAGGATATATGTAATTATCGCATCACTACAACTTCTTATCAAATGCCCTATTCTGCTTATATTGGAAAAGTCCTTTTTATCCTGCCTTTTCACGTTCCCTTTAAAGCACTTAGCATCATACTATACTTTATCTCAGTTATACTAACAATATTTTGCTTATTTAAACTTCATCAATTAAATTATCTACCAAATAAGCAACATATAAAACAACTAATATCAAAAATAAAGCTAACAAAGCATCAATCGTTACGTTCATAATATCACCTGGCTATATTATACTTCAAAACTGTCATTTAATTTTGTCGAATAAGGAAAGTAGGTGAATTATGCACTTTATTATTACTATCATTAAACAATATTTCAAACCCGAATCTTCATTAATTCGTAATAGTATTAGTTTCGCGATACTAATGTCAATCATTCCCTTAATAGCCCTATTAAGTATTGCATCATTACACTTAATTGAGTCTACAGAATGGATTAAAGAATTATTATCTGGCTTTATACCAATTCATATTATTCAAGAAATAATCAATGTAGGATTACACACCCGTGATTTAGGATTCCTCTCATTTATCGTCACTCTAGGAATCTCATATTATACCGCTTCTCGAAGCTTCTATAGTATCATTATCGCTTTTTCTTATGAAGAAGTTGATAATCATCCAACAATTCTTTATACTATACATTCCTTATTAGCTCCACTAGCTTTCATCATCTTAATTATGATTACCATATCTGCCAATAGTATTATTAAGATTATGATTCCTACTCTACCAATTATCTTAAATTCATTAATAACCATGGTACTCTATATTATCCTAGCATTAATTTTCTTTACAATTATTTCTTATCCTAGACATCACATAAAAGATATAATACCAGGTACCTTGACATTCTCCATTTGTCTTACAATACTATCTAATTTGTTTTTCTTTTATATAAATAACTTCACTAATTATAATGATATTTATGGTAGTCTTGCATCTATTATGATTATTTTACTAGCTATTAAACTAATATCAAGTATCTTACATATATGTCACATTATTAATGAAACGTACTTTAAAATGACTCATAACTAAAAAAGGCACTATTATGCCTTTTATTTTGCTTCCGAATATCTCATACGTGGATTATCAATAGCTACCACTTCACCATTTTCTAAATATACACGAGGCACACGATCAGTTAATAAACACATGATTTCATAAGGAATTGTATCTAATTCTTTAGCCATTTCCACTAGTGAAACATGTGGTCCTATTAGTTCAACTGGTGTATCTACAGGATATTCTTTATCCAATAGTATCATTGCTTGGTCCATGCAAATTCTACCAACAAAACGACACGCTTCTTTCCCGATGTAACATGAACGATCTTGATTTTTTCTAATCCATCCATCAGCATAACCAATCGGTATAGTACCGATATAGCCATCTTCACTCATCGTATAAGTTTGAGAATATCCTATACCCTCTCCTTTATTAACCTTCTTAACTCTAGATAATCTAGTATATAATGATAAGATTGGTTTTACTTCAGTATCAAACGATGAAATTCCAAACATCACAAGTCCGATTCTTACTGCATTCGTAATATCTTCTTTATAGTGCATTGTCGCATCACTATTTGATGCATGAATGTATGTAAAGTTACATAAGTTTTGTAGTTCAACAACCACTTCTTTAAACTTTCGATACTGATCATTCGTCATAATCTCATCATCCGCATCACTCATAGTATAGTGCGTGAAAATACCATCAATACATACATATTTACCATGTAATGTAGTTATACATTCCTTTAATTCATCTATCGTTTTCATACCAATACGATTCATACCAGTATCATAAGCAAGATGTACTTTTAATTTACCTTCTGGTTTAATCTTTTCTAATTCATTACACCATTCAAGTGAAGGAACTGTTAATGTGATATCATAAAACATCGCTAACGATACATCTCTAGGTCTAGTATAACCTACACATAAAATTGGTGCATCAATGCCATCATGACGTAATGTGATAGCCTCATCAAGCGATGATACAGCTAACATAACAGCACCTAATTCCATTACTTTTCTAGCGATATAGCTAGCTCCATGCCCATACGCATTAGCCTTAATAACAGCTATCATTTGTTTACCATTTACATTTTTGATACGCTTAATATTTTCTTCAAATTGCGTTAAATCAATTTGCGCAAATGTATCTCTATAAAAATTCATATTAACACCTACACAATTCTACTTTGTTCATACCCTAATACTACCGCACACACACGGAAGATAATATTAATAATACCTGAGATCGAAGATAATGAAGTAAAATAATAATTAATCACCATAATCCATACTGCAGGATTCACAACACCTAATAAACCAACAAAACGAACAGAGTCAGCAATTACTAACGCAATGAAAGTCATAACTGCCCCAAGTACTGAAAAGCGTGGTTGTACACCTCTACCATAAGTACGAATGGCATACCCAATCGCATAACCAACTGCCAAATAGAAAATATCAAAAGCAATAGGAACAAAACGCAATACATACCCCAATACAATACCAGATAATACTGTTGCGATACTGCCCGCAATTACTGCATTCATAAATCTTTGATTACGAGTTAAAGCATGTGTATTATAAATCTTCATAAAACACCTCCTAGACTTACAGTATAGCACAAAACTTAATATTGTGGTAACATATTATTAGTTATGGAGGTATAACTATGAAATTCATGATTATCGGTTTAGGATCAATGGGAAAAAGACGTTTACGACTTTTAAAACAAGTGATGCCTGATGTAAATATTATTGGTGTTGATGCAAATATAGAACGAAGAAAAGATGTTGAAGAAACATTTAATGTAACTACATATTCTTCTATTAATGAAGCTGCTCCACATGTTGATGCAGCCTTTGTATGTACATCGCCATTAGTACATGCAAGTATTATTAAAGAATGTTTACTACATAATCTTCATGTATTTACGGAAATCAACTTAACAGATGATGGATATGAAGAAAATATGAAGCTTGCGGAAGCAAAGAACCTACACTTATTCTTGTCTTCAACAATGCTGTATCGTAAAGAACTACAATACATCAAAGAACATAAAGAACTAGCTAACAACACTTATACTTATCATGTAGGTCAATATTTACCTGACTGGCACCCATGGGAAAATTATAAAAATTTCTTTGTCAATGATAAGAAGAGTAATGGATGTCGAGAATTACTTGGTATTGAATTACCATGGATTATCACTACTTTTGGTAAGATTACGAATATGCATATTGTAAAGCGTAAAACTACAACATTAGATATTGATTATGATGATACATATCAACTAATTCTAGAGCATGAAAACAACAATAGTGGTATTATCACAATTGATCTTGCATCAAGAAAGGCTATTCGTACATTAGAAGTAATACATGAAAATTATCATTATTTCTGGCAAGGTAAACCTAATAGCCTGCAAGAATATAACTTTGAAACCAAAGAATTAGATACTGTTTCTTTATATACTGATATTAATAAGAATCCTAACTATTCTGATAATATCATTGAGAATGCTTATGTAGATGAAATCTTGGCATTCTTAAATACATTAGAAACAAATACTAATATTCATTATAGTTTTAAAGAAGACTTATATACACAACAAATCATTAATACTATTGAGGAGGCATAATATGAAGGTAGCATTTATTGGACTAGGTAGTATTGGAAATCGACACCTTACAAATCTACGTACGCTATGTACAGAACGTCAAATACCATTAGAAGTTCATGCTTTCAGACAAAAAATCACTGGTAAACTAAATGGTATTGAGAAGCAATTCTTAAATAGTGATAAAGTATATGAGAATTACGATATCGTATTCATTACTAACCCTACTTCGCTTCATGAAGAAACAATTCTTAAATTCCAAGATCACACAAAGCTTATGGTCATTGAGAAACCAGTGTCTATTTCAGAAATTGATGAAAGTAAATTAAATCCAAATACTACATATTATGTAAACTGTCCACTACGTCATTCAGCAGTATATAAGCTATTAACTGAATTTGTCGATGCCAGTAAAGTAATAGCTGCTCGTGCTATTTGTTCATCGTATTTACCTAATTGGCGTAAAGGTAGTGACTATACTACTTCTTATAGTGCTAATAGTGAACTAGGTGGTGGTGTAGATTTAGATTTAATTCATGAATTTGACTATATCACAGCATTCTTAGGTATGCCTAATGAAGTTATTAAACTAGCAAGTAAATTATCATCACTACAAATTAATTCTAATGACTTCGCAACATACATTGCACAATATGATAGTAAATGTGTAGAATTACATTTAGACTATTTTGGACGTATCACAAAACGTGAAATTGAATTATATACAAATGATGATACATTTGTATTAGACTTTACTAATAAGGAATTACGTTCATCAAAAGCTAGTATCAAAGCAGAAGATGAAGATATGTACATTAATGAAATGAATTATATTTTAGACTTATATGAAAATAAAGTCACAAATATCAATGATATTCATAATGCTAATGAAGTATTAAAAGTATCGAAAGTGTAAATCAGCATAAACTAGAAATTATATTTATATGATTTCTAGTTTTATTTTACAAATAAAAGGGTAGCCGATTGGCTACCTAATTATCTATTAAAGTCGTTTCGATTAAAATTTAATTGTATATTCAAATACTATTCTATTTTTAGCCTCAACTTCACTAGCGACTGATGCATTTCCTGAAAGATGCAAGTGCTTTAAAACAGCATCAATTGATGTTGCTGTTTCTTCACGAATATCTTTACTACTAACATAATTTAAAGTATATGTTTTAGATTTAATTTGATTAATATTTTTATCAAGTCGCATTTGAATTAAATTTAAAATATCTTTTTCTTCTTTAAAATAAACTAATTCAGGATAAATTGGATTATCGTTTCCTTCAAATTCAACATCCTTAGCTACTTCTAGTTCAGAATAGTCAGTAACATTATTCGAAATAGCATGATTTCCTTTTAAACTATCTCCACCAAATCGACCACTTACACTGCCTTTAATACTATTTGAAACAATTTGCTTGCGAACCTCTTTCAATGTTACTTTTACATGTTTTGCCCCTAATGCAAAAGCAATTTGCTCTAGCTCATCAACTTTGGCACGCTTCAAATAATTAAAATAATCATCAATACAAATATACATATTCTCAACATATGGGTTACTTAAATAAAAAGTATTCACTAGCACTGGATAAAAATTAAACCCATAATCATTAGCAAATTGATTATATATAGTCAATATATCTTTTCCTTTGATTGATTCTATATGTCCGATTGAGCCAACACACACTTCAGATGAATTTCTCTTTCCTCCATCTTCTTCTATTCTTAACATTATAGGATTAGATTGTATTTTTTCTTTAATTTCATTTTCAAAAACAGGACTAAACACTTTCAATTCTATTTCATCTTTTGCATTTTTATATTGTGTTTCTAAAAACTCACCACTATCTTTAGTAAATTTCGTTGCAACATCAGCTGCCTGTTTAGCTTTATCACCAATTGTATTAGCTGCATCAATAAACTTTTCTTTATTAAATTTACTTTTTAATGCTTCTTTATCAATTTTAAACTTTTCCATAATTAGTCACCTCATTTTAACATTTGTTATATAAGAAAATTATATCATATAAAATTTAAAAGTACATATATCGACCACTTAAAAAGCTTGATTATTTCATCTATTTTAGAATATTTGCGCGAAATTTACAGAGACTTTAATAAATGCTATTTCATTCTATTTTTATGGTAAATATATAATTACATTTTAAAATTTAACAACTAATTTTCAACTGACTTAAATTCATTATCCTACACTCACTGTATGCATTAAGAAAATAACTTTTGAATTTCTGAAAAAAAGTATTGACCTCATTTAAGAAAGATGGTATATTATTTAAGCATTCAGTTATGGAGGTTTAGCTCAGTTGGGAGAGCATCTGCCTTACAAGCAGAGGGTCAGCGGTTCGAGCCCGTTAACCTCCACCATTTGCTGGCTTAGCTCAATAGGTAGAGCAACTGACTTGTAATCAGTAGGTTGAGGGTTCAATTCCTTTAGCCAGCACCATT
>JAFXJJ010000069.1 GCA_017532345.1 Erysipelotrichales bacterium | reverse complement strand
TCATACTTATTGATAGCCTCTACAATATGCATACCATCAATAATATCATCATTAGTTAATGTTGATATCCAAGTAGGCTCTTGTTGTTTTGTTTCAAACTTACCTATTGAATCAACTAAATCATGGTTATAGTCACCACCAACAATCACATAGTTACCTTTACTAAGTTCTTCGTCCATCACCGTATTTAGTTCCACTAATTGTTTAGCACGGATCAAACCACCTGCATCATACGCTGACATATGTGAATTGATAATAACTAATTCTTTCCCATTCTCTACCGGAATTCTGCTAACCATGAAGCATCGATCTAAATCTACTAGCTTCTCAATAAAGCCTGTATCAACTGTATATTGCTTACGTACATTTGATGCAACCTTATATTTACTTAATGTTAGTAATCCAGAAGTATTCTTACCATGCATATCGTAAATTGGTAATACTAGGTATGCTGAATGGAAATTAACTGCATATGCATTTCCATGCGTTTTAAATTCATTTGAATATGTTTCATACATATTTACATGATGACTGCGACTACCATCCTCATCAACCTCTTGAAGTACATAGAAGTCAGCATCATATTCTTTCATCACTTCTTTAGAACCATTTGTATTCTTTAGTACAGCATCCTTACTCATACCCTTACCGTATTTACCTGACACTACAGTACCATCTTCCATTACTCCACTATCTAAGAAGAATGTATAATCATCTGAATAAGCACCAAACCCTACATTATAAGTAAGAATTGAATATTCTGTATTTGTCTTCAACAATTCTGATTGATTATTTCTAGTTTCAATTTCAAGATTATCATCTATTCTATAATACGAAGTAGCACAATACCCTACATAACCTATGACTATTACTAATAGAAAGCTAATAATTCCTAAAACGATTTTCCCTAACTTTTTCATGTCCTACCTCCATTCGACAATTATAGCACAAGATGAAAATGCTTGTATAGTTGAAATTTAATGGAAATATATAAATCATTATTTACTTTAAACAATATATATTAATGTTAACTATATTATATATAAGAAAAGGAAAGCTTACTTTGCTTTCCTTTCACTCTTAACCTTATTAATCATCCTTAAGTATTGTGTATCACCAAAACCATAATCAGGATAACGAAGTAATAATACCTCTAATAAATCACTATCCTCTAAATGTTCTTCAATATATTCTAATATTTCATTGTTTTCACTTTGTAGTTGTAAGTATGTTTCTAATCCACACTCTAACTCAAATATACATTTGCCACGATATCTTTTATGATTAATTAATACTGTCTTATACATTTCAGTATAAATACCTAGCTTAATTGGATATGTATCAATTACATCTAATGTAATTTCATCAACTATTCGTAATGTAACATTTCCCGGGAAATTATTTTGTTCTAGAAAAGTCAATAAACCTACCACATTCATCATACAAAACATATCACGTCCAAAGACTAGTTCAAGCTCATTATACTCCTTAATAGTTTCAAGTGGTTTTACGGTATAGTCATGATACTCTTTAACTGACACATTATGAGTCGTTGCACGTAGTTTATTAAATGTATCATCAAATAAGGGATATGATACTACTCCATCATATAATGCTTCATTGAAGCTAATACTTGTCTGTTTGTTTAACTTTTCTTTTAAACATTCACCACCACATATATATAAATTCATTATCGACATACCATTATATATCTGACAAACGTAGCTTTTGTGACACTACATTCATCAACTAATTCAAAGCCTGCCCTTTCTATTTCATCAATCATTCTACGATTACTCACTAAAATTAATTCATCTGCAATCCGACGCGCATTGTTTACAATCATTTGTTGTGTTTCTTGTTCGACATGAGTAAATAAGCCATATGGAATATCGATGATTGCTGTATCATAGTGACCTTCAACATCTTGAATATCCTTGCGCAATACTACCGTATGATAGCCATAGAATTCTAGATTCTTTCGAGCTCCTTCTTTTACTGGATAATGAATATCAAACCCATCAATACGAAATCCCAAATTACTAGCTTCTAATAGTACAGTTCCCACTCCACAACAAGGATCAACTAATGATTTATTTGGATTATCACCAACTGCAATATTCACTATACTACGTGCTTGGCGAATCGGTAGCGCCGTAGAGAAATGATGTGGTTTATTATCATGTTTATGCCAATCTTGCGTATTCTTAGTTAATAAACCAAAATAATACACACCATCAATCTCAGTAATACCAAATAAATAATTAGGATTCTTCATTTTGAAATCACCTAAAATGGCATACCCCACTTTATACGTAATATCATTTTTATCTTTATAGTGTGCTTCATATCCTTCCACATCAACATATTCTACTTTATAGCCATCAAAAGTTAATTCTTTCGATTCTATCTCATTGATTATGTCTTCTAAAGAACCTTCTAGCCACACTTCTAATTTTTTCTTTGTGAATAACGAACGTGTTACATCTTCACTATGTTCTGAAAAAAAGTATTTCTCAGTAGGATTTATATGAAATACTCGACGCATTTCTAAAGCACACATTTCACTTTCTTCAATATTATAATTTAAAATATATAAATATTTCATTACGTTGACCTCCATAAACAAAAGAAGCTTAGGTGATAGCGACCCTAAGCTCAAAAGTGTCCAATCCACATTTATTATATTATATTGGAGTTTCATGAGCTTTGCGGATTTTCCCGGAACTTTCTACACTTATGATATACCATTGAGTACTTTTTGTAAACTGATACACCTTTTAATCATTTCAGATTACTTACATATATTCCAAAAGAAAATGATGGGTTTCCCCATCATTATTATTGATGTCTTAAGGCATCTGCAATTGCAGGTATAATTTGTTTCTTTCTTGAAACAAATCCTGGTACAAACGTAGCATATGATTCACGGTTAAATGCTTCATCAATCACATGACGTAACTTACCAACAGCCATGAAATATGAACCATGTTCAAGAACATTTGTGAATGTCATTAATAAAACATCATATTTATTAACTGCATTTACATCTTCTAAATATGAATTAAATGGAACATGAATTTCAATTAATTCTTTAGGATCCATAATTGTTACTTGTCCAATACCAATATGACAGCCTTCAATTACATATTCTTTGAAATCACTATATAGAATCTCAGAGTTTGATCTACCACGAATTGTAGCAGCTGCTGCAAACATTTCTTTAGCTAATTCATCAGTAGAAATTTCCGCAATACCTGAAAGTTCAGAACCTAACATACGATCCATATCAGTAGTTGTAGGCGATGTGAAGTTCATAGTATCACTAACGATAGCCGCAAGTAATAATGATGCCATTGTCTTATCTGGCACAATATTTCTTTCTTTATACATTTGCGTAATGATTGAACAAGTACTACCTAAATTAGAATTTCGGAATAAAATAGGGTTTGTTGTTTCAATATCACCAATTCTGTGATGGTCGATGATTTCAATGATATCAGCATCATCAATTGCATCAATAGTTTGACGTTTTTCATTATGATCAACTAACACAAATTTCTTCTTACGATATTTAAATAAGTGGTATCTAGATAACGCCCCAATAACCTTATTATTATCATCAACAACAGGATATGAACGATATCTTGATTTAGACATACGTTGTGAAGCATCTTCTACGAATTCCTTAATATGCACAACTACTGGATTTTCTACCATAATTAAACGCATAGGAATCGCCAAATAGATTCTTCTAGCAATATGAATTACATCTAATTCTGTCTTAATTACACAAATATTATTTTTGATCGCTAAATCAAGCATTTCATCACTAATATAATGATTATTAACTACTACTAAACATCCAACTTCAGATTCAATCATTGTTCTTTGAACGTCAACATCATCACCAACAAGTACAATAGTATCTTTGTACACATTAGCAGTAAGTTCTTCTTCAGTTACTGGAATAATAACTCTACCATTACATTTGAAACGACCATTATCATTTAAGATAAAGCCATCAATTACTGAAGCTATATTATTTAATGGTGTTTGAGATAGCAAAATACGAATATTCGTACAATCTAACATCATAATGTTAGATAAAGCTGACATTGAAGCAACACCTAACAAACGTTCTTCATCATCAACTACAACTAATGATTTATTTTTTGATTTTTCTACTTCATCCCAAGCTTTAGCTATTGTATCTTCTGGATGAACAAATAATGCAGGGTCAAATTCAATATCACGAATACGACTCTTAGCAGTTTCCAACAAAATAGGTGGTTCAACGCCAAATTTATTTAATATAAATTGTGTTTCTAAATTAATGTCACCAATACGGCAAGGAATTGCATTCTCACCAAATATTTGCTTTAGGTGTGCATAAGCTAACGATGCACATATAGAATCGGTATCAGGATTTTTATGCCCAGTAATATAAATTGGTTCTTGCATGAAAATACCTCCATATATACCATTCTATATCATAAACACCTTTTTGTACACACATTTTAAAAAGACTTTAATCAAAAATGATATGTATTTTTTACTTTCTCTAAGCTATCCTTACGATCCTTTCCTCTCCTATATGCCACATTCAAAAAGAATGCCAATAATCCTAAAGCTACTAAAACATCAAATTTCATATATATCACACCTTTCCTAATGATTTTATAATTCAAATATTAAGAATATCTATTTATAATTCTTAATAATAATTGAATATACATTATTAGAATGTGACACATTTAATAATTTAACCAAAGAAAAAGCGGTAATTCATCGTCCTTAATTACCGCTTATTTGAGTATTTACATTTCTACTTTTTACATATGCCTAGTAATGCATAATTTAATTAATTCCATCTATGGAATAACAGGAATATTACATCCTTACCTTATTGCTTTCGCAATATATTTAAATATTAAGTTTTTAAGATAATGATACGTCCATTGGTCTTTCCTCTACCAATTTACTTTCTATCCATCACTTATTTCATTTCCCTGATGATTCAGGAAGCCACTTAATATTCTAGTAGTACCTCTTTCATATACATACCTCCTTTAAAGATATGTTTACACTACCGAGTGTTCGACTAAATTTTATTTTTCAATTCTTATTTAGAATCTTATAATGAATCTGGCATTGGTCTATCCTCTACCAATTACTTTCTATTCATCATTTATTTATCGTTTTCCTGATGACTAGGGAAACCACTTAAAATTCTAGTAGAATCTCCTTCATATACATATCCCCTTCAAAGATATGTTTATACTACCGATTGTTCGGCTAAATTTTATTTTTCGATTCTTATTTAGAATCTTATAATGAATCTGGCATTGGTCTATCCTCTACCAATTACTTTCTATTCACCATTTATTT
>JAFXJJ010000007.1 GCA_017532345.1 Erysipelotrichales bacterium | reverse complement strand
TCCTTCGTCAAATTCAAGTTTGTCTAATTGTTTACAAACTCTTATCTCTATAAATATTATAACATATTTAGTGTTTATTTAATAAAATTATATCAAATTTAAAAATATCTTAAGTTACCTACTCACTCATCTTTTTATTATTCATAAAAATACTCCCAAATCAATGTAAAATATTTCTTGTTTTATTGATTTATACTACATAAAGTGTAAAAAGGAGCGATAACTCCTTAGAAATATCAGTTAAGAAATTTCTATTTCGTTACAGCCCCTTTTAAGGTATTAATTATAGACTTTCATGCATTGTACGAGATAATACTTCGTCTTGTTGTTCTTTAGTAAGTTTAGTGAAGTTTACAGCGTAACCACTAACGCGAATAGTTAATTGTGGATATAATTCTGGATGTTTTTGGGCATCCAATAATGTTTCTCGATTGAATACGTTAACATTTAAGTGATGACCATAGCTCTTAGTGTAACCATCGATTAATGCGATTAAGTTAGCTACTTGTTGTTCAGGTGTTTTACCTAAAGAATTAGGTACAATTGAGAATGTATTAGAAATACCATCACGAGAATATGCATAAGGTAATTTCGCAACACTTTCAAGTGAAGCTAAAGCACCATGAGTATCTCTACCATGCATTGGGTTAGCACCAGGAGCTAAAGGTTCTCCTACTTTACGTCCATCAGGTGTGCTACCTGTTTTCTTACCATATACTACGTTAGAAGTGATCGTAAGAATAGACATACTTGGTTTCGCATTACGGTAAGTAGGATTTGATTGAATATGGTTGAAGAAACGTTTTACTAAATCAACAGCTAGGCTATCTACACGATCATCGTTATTACCATATTTTGGATAATCACCCTCAACTTCATAATCTACAGCTAATCCATCTTCATCACGAATTACATGAACTTTCGCATGTTTAATAGCTGATAATGAGTCAGCAACTACTGATAAACCAGCAACACCAGTAGCGAAATATCTAGTTACATCATCATTTAATAATGCCATTTCAGCAGCTTCATAGCAGTATTTATCATGCATGTAATGGATAGTATTTAATGTATTTACATATAATGTAGCTAACCATTTTAAGATTTGGTCATATTTTTCCATTACTTCATCAAATTCTAAGATATCTTTAGTAATTGGCTCAAAGCGTGGAGAAACTTGAATCTTTTTCTTTTCATCCATACCACCATTAATAGCGTATAGTAGTGCTTTAGCTAAGTTAGCACGAGCACCGAAGAATTGCATATCTTTCCCAATTCTCATACAGCTTACACAACAAGCAATACCATAGTCATCTCCCATTGTTACACGCATTAAATCATCGTTTTCATATTGAATACTAGATGTTTTAATTGAGATATTAGCACAGAACTTCTTGAAATTTTCTGGTAAATCTTTGGACCATAATACAGTTAGGTTTGGTTCTGGTGCAGGTCCTAAGTTAACTAAAGTATGTAGTACACGATATGAGTTTTTAGTAACCAATGTACGACCATCAACACCCATACCACCAACAGATTCAGTTACCCAAGTAGGATCGCCTGAGAATAATTCATTGTATTCAGGTGTACGCATGAACTTCACAAGACGTAATTTCATAATGAAATGATCCATTAATTCTTGTGCTTCACTTTCAGTTAAAGTGCCATTTTCTAAATCACGATTAATATAAATATCCAAGAATGTCGATACTCTACCTAAAGACATAGCAGCACCATTTTGATCCTTAACAGCAGCTAAGTACCCAAAATATACAGCTTGGATAGCTTCTTTTGCAGTTGTAGCTGGTTTAGAAATATCAAGACCATAAATTGCAGCCATTTCTTTCATGGCATTTAGAGCACGAATTTGATCAGTAGTTTCTTCTCTACTTCTAATTCTTGCTTCACTCATTACGCCAGTCATTTCATCTAAGAATTCTTGTTTCTTTTCAATCAAGAAATCAATACCATATAAAGCTACTCGACGATAATCCCCAATGATACGCCCTCTACCATAAGCATCAGGTAAACCAGTGATAATACCACAAGTACGAGCTTTACGCATATCTTTTGTATAAGCATCAAATACACCTTGGTTATGTGTTTTACGATATTTAGTAAAGATAGATTCAATTTCAGGGTCTAATTCATATCCATAAGCCTTTAAAGCTTCCTTACTCATACGGATACCACCATTTACATGTAATGCACGTTTAAATGGTTTATCAGTTTGGAAACCTACAATTTGTTCCAAGTCTTTATTTAAATAGCCAGCAGCGTGTGATGTAAGAGTTGATACTACTGATGTATCAGCATCTAATACCCCACCATTAGCTTTTTCTTGTTTGTCTAATTCTAATACTTGATTCCATAATGTAGTAGTACGTTCAGTAGCACCACATAAGAAAGAATCATCACCTAAATAAGGTGTATAGTTATGTTGAATGAAATCTCTAACGTTAATTTCATTTGTCCAAATTCCACTTTCAAAACCTGCCCATGCTTCAAATTTTTGTGTCATTTACTTGTCCTCCATTAATACTTTTTTTATACTTTGTATACTCTCATTACAAGGTATTTCAGTTTCCTCTAAAGGATAAGGAATACCTAATGCTTTGTATTTCGCAATACCCATTTTATGGTATGGTAATACTTCGATATTTTGAATATTAGAGTATTTATCTAAATGCTTTCTTAATTCAATAACATCATTAATATCATCACTGATATTAGGTACAACAACATAACGTATCCAAACATCTTGATTATGTTTATCTAAAAACTCTAAAAAACGTAATACATTCTTATTTTCTTGACCTGTCAGCATTTTATGCTTCTCATTATCAATATGTTTGATATCAAGCAATATTAAGTCAGTAACATTTAATAATGCTTCATACTTAGATAAATCATTATCATTAAATGTAATACCTGATGTATCTAAACATGTATCAATATGTTGTTCCTTGCATAATGTGAATAACTCAATAATGAAATCTAATTGTAGCAGAGGTTCACCACCTGTTACTGTAATCTTTGGTACATCTCCATAATAATTGCGATACTTAAGTACTTGTTTTACTAGTTCTTCAGCAGATACTTCATTAGTTTGACGTATAGGCCAAGTGTCAGGGTTGTGACAGTATTTGCATCGCATTATGCAGCCTTGCATAAATACCACGAATCGAATACCAGGTCCATCAACAGTACCAAAAGATTCAGTTGAGTGTATATAGCCTTTGATAATACCACCTCCATAAAACAAAAAGAGCCAGACTTCTAGACTCTTGCCCAGACGGTCGGCTCTCGATGTTATACAACACGTGGTTAATTCCACATTTAAATCCGTCAGCTATATAACTAACATAAATCTATCATCTGTAAAGATATTTGTCAACCGAAATGGGGATGTTTATCATAGTTATTATTACCTTAAACGCTTACATTATACGAATAAAATATATTGGTTGTTTAGAGTTTGTTGTATCTATAAAATCATCAGGAATTCTTTCATTTTTAAAGTATGCTAGATGTGTTGCTGCTTTAGTAACAATTAAGATTGATATAACTACCGATTTATATATTTTTATGATACTATAGTGTAATAAATAATGTGTTATACTGAGTTTCGGTAATTGGAATTAATAGTCAAAAACTATATTGGTGATGTACTATATTATATGTAAATATGATAGTAGGAGAGTTTTTATGGAAAGAAAATATAAATTGTTTTATGTTGCTAGTATTTTACTTATTCTAATAATTAATATTGGTGGTATTGGATATGTAGGTGGAGCAGCAATACCTGATTTAAAAGAAGAGTTACAGTCAATTTATGGAGAACAATATACCAATCGAATTGTGGAAAATGGAATTGAAAATATGGAATTTTCTATTAAACCTACTTCATTTTTCTTTACAGATTATAGTTTTCGTTGGTTTTGGAATTGGGATTATAAATACAAATGTGAAGTGATATATACTGTTTATTCTGATGGTGAAGCTATAGAGATACGTACCATTACTTATGAGGGAATTAGTCCTATGGGTTATAAGAATGATAGTAAAGGTGCATATCTTAATTTGGAAAGTATGAAAAAAACTATTTCTAAATGATGGTATGAACAAGATAATTTCTTGGTGGAAGAATAAAGAAGAAAATTCGGAAAAACGTAAAAATCCTTTGCTCGAGTATTTCGAAAGAAATATTAGAATAGAATTGGCTGTAGTGTTATTGTTACAGCCTTTTTATATTAATTAGTAATGTAATTATGATATGATACATATATGAGGTGATTAGCATTATGATTCGTTTTATTATTACTGATTTAGATGGTACTTTATTCCATGGGCATGGAGACAGTTTATTTGACTTAACAAGTGAAAACACTGAGGCATTAGCTAAGGCACGAGCTAATGGTATTCGTGTATTACCTTGTTCGGGCAGAACTGTTACATATGCATTACGATTATATGAACTACATGATTTAGGAACACCAGTGATTGCAGCAGGTTTAAATGCCGCAACGATTTATGATGGGAAAATGGTGGAGAAATATACTTTAAAGAATGATGATATTTTTGAAATGATAGAGTTTTTAAAGAAATATTCTGATAAGTATTTCAATATGCAAGTACAAGATGATTGGAATACGCGTTATTTCTTACATTTAGATATACCACCAGCTACAACATATCGAGAAACTACCGGTAAAGATCGCTGCACTGAGGTAGGAGATATTAATTTATTAGAATATTTAAACAGTGGGAAAGGAGTATGCAGATTTTCTATTATGAGTGAAAGTGCAGAAGATTCCAATTTTTTAGAAACTAAATTACGTGAAAAGTTTGATGAATTATATACTATAACTAGATCAGGAAAGAAGTTTTTAGAAATTAATTCTAAGTTAGGTAATAAAGCTAGATTTGTTTCGTATATTAAAGAAAAATATAATCTTACAAATGATGAAGTAGCTGTGATTGGTGATAATCATAATGATTCATTTATGTATAGTGAAAGTAATTATACATTTGCGATGGAAAATGGAGAGGATTATTTAAAAGAATCTGCTCGATTTGTGGTGAGAAGTGTAGCTGAATGTATTGAAGAGTGTATCAAAATCAATAATATGGAATATAATGTAAAATAAAATAAAAAAATTAAGAAATTATTATAAAAAGAATGATACATATTATGGTATAATGAAAAATGAGTGAACGGAGGACTTACGATGATTAAACTTGAGAACGTTACAAAAGTTTATAAAACCGGGACTCGAGCATTGAATGGTATATCGTTATATATTAATCAAGGTGAGTTCGTTTATATCATAGGAGCTACGGGAAGTGGTAAATCCACTTTAATTAAAATATTGAATGGTGAAGAAGCTGCAAGTAAAGGTAAGGTTAATGTAGCAGGAACTGACTTAACCAAGTTACGTACTGGTAGAATTCCATATTTCAGAAGAAATGTAGGAGTAGTATACCAAGATTTCTGTTTATTACCTAAGAAAACAGTATTTGAAAATGTTGCTTTCGCATTAGAAGTTGTAAGCGAAAAGACTATTTATATTAGAAAACGTGTTAGAGAAGTATTAAAGCTAGTGGATTTAGAAGAAAAAGCTAAATCATTTCCTAATGAAATTAGTGGTGGTCAAAAGCAAAGAGTTGCGATTGGTAGAGCTATTGCGAATAAACCAAAAGTACTTATTGCAGATGAACCAACAGGAAATCTAGATCCGGAAAAGAGTGAAGAAATTATTGCTTTACTTGAAAGAATTAACCGTGAAGAAGGAACTACTATTTTAATGGTTACCCATGATAAGGAATTAGTAGAGAAACATAAAAAACGTACTATTTTACTTCAAGATGGTTATATTGTAGCTGACCTTATGGAAGGAGGATATGTATCACATGATTAAGTTCTTTAGAAACATACCTCGTCATTTCAAGGAAGCACGCAATGGGATTGTACGTAATTTCGCGATGACTCTTTCTTCAGCATCAGCTGTAACAGTAACATTAGTATTAATTGGGGCATTTTTACTAGTTGCAGTTAACTTAGATTCATTTATGACTAGTGTTGAAGAAGGTGTTCAAATACACGTAAGAATTGAAGATACAGTATCAGAAGATAAGATTAGTTCACTTCAAGCATCAGTGGAAGCTATTAGTGGTGTTAGAAGTGTTGTTTATTCAGATAAGGATTCAGAACTAGATGCTTTAATTGAAGTATATGGTGAAGAAGGTGAATTATTTGAAACATATCGCGGTGATGCCAATCCATTAAAAAGAGCATTCGTTGTGGAAGTTACTGATGGTTTATTAATTGATGAGGTAACTGCGAAGATTGAAGCTGTACCAGGTATTTTCAGTGCTTTGTATGGTGGAAGTAGTATTATTGAGATGATGTCGGCATTTGAGAATATTAAGAGTGGAGGAATTATCTTCGTACTAATTTTGTCGGCTCTAGCAGTATTCTTAATTTCTAATACCATCAAACTAACAATCTTTGCACGTCAAGATGAAATACGTATTATGCGCTTAGTAGGTGCTAGTAATGGGTATATTCGTACACCATTCTTATTAGAAGGCATCTTTATTGGATTACTAGGTGCAATATTACCGATTGGACTAGTATACTTTGGATATACATATTTATATACAGTAACTGGTGGTTATTTCTTTACACCATTATTTACACTAATTACACCACAACCTTTCCTAATGTACATTAGTGGTGCATTAGCCGGCATTGCGATTATTGTAGGTTTAATTGGTAGTTATATTTCAGTATCAAGGTATTTATGGTGGAAAAGATAGTAAAACGTATACTTGCGATAACAGGAGCCGGTTTGTTATTTGCAACAAGCTTTATGCCACTTACTACTACAGCAGTTAGTGATACTCGCTTTGATGGAAATGATGATTATTACTATAACTTCTGTACAAATATAAATTTAAGTGAACGTGATGAAGCTATTTGTGATGACTTCTATGATTACTTAAATAAAAAGAATGATGATTTAAAGAAAGAATTAGAAGAAATTAATAAAAATATTGCCAATATTAAATCAGATATTACAGTACTACAAACTAAATTAAATAGTGTTTTATCTCAAATTCGTAATAAAGAAGCTGCGATTGCTTCAACAGAAGCAGCTATTACTAAGGTAGAAACAAATATCGCTGTTTTGGAACAACAAATAGCTGATCGTGAAGAAGATATCTTAGAAAGAGATACAACAATTAAAACTAGATTAGGTGCAGTACAGTCTATTATGAGAGTTAATGCGTTTGCTGACTTTATTATGGGAGCTAAGAGCTTCGTCGATTTGATTAGACGTGTTGAGGGGGTAAATGATATTACCTCTTATGATAAACAACAAATTAGAGAATTACAGGAACAAAAGTTGTTACTTGAAGCTGATAAGGTTGAATTAGATAATCAACGCATTAAACTGGTTGAACAAAAAGCTAATATCGAACAAGAGAAGGCAACCTTACTAACAATGAAAGCATCTCAACAAGAAATGATTGCTGAGTACAATACTAAGATGATGGAGTGGGAAGCTCAACAAAACCAAGTATGTGAGAACATGGAAGAGGTTCAAGGTGCATTAAAGGACTTATCATCACTTAAGAACTTAAAGCCTTCTCCTGGTTGGGCAATGCCAGTTAAGACAGCATCAATATCGGCTGAAGCATTCTATTATCCTGCAAGCTTCTGTTCAGCAGGAGCTAACAAGTGTCCGCACTTAGGTACAGACTTTGCAGCTAGTGTTGGTACACCAATCTATGCACCTGCTAATGCAGTAGTATTATATGTTTATGATGGATGTCCTACATATGGTGGATTAGGTAACTATTGTGGTAAGCCTGGTTCTGCTGGTGGAGGAAACCAAGTATACCTTGCAATGCAAGTAGCAGGTAAAACATATGCAGTTAAGCTACTACATATGAAGCAAGGTTCTATCAAGAAAAACATCACATGGCCATCACCTGATGGGAAAGCTGTGACAGTACTACAAGGTCAACAAATTGGTGAGGTTGGTTCAAGTGGTAACTCATCAGGACCACACTTACATGTAGAGGTATTCTACTTTGGTACCAAGTCATTACAAAAGGTTGTAGAAGAATTTGCAGCCAAGCCACAGTTTGACTTTGGACTAGGATTTAGTAGTGCAGGATTAGCTACTACATGTAACAGAAAGAAATATGTAGCTCCATGTAGATATAATCCAGGTGAAATCTTTAATGTGAAGCTAGGGCAAAAATTCTAATAAAGGCATCAGAATAATCTGATGCTTTTTGTTTAGCTAATTTCATGTTGCGTTTCATATTCTGCGAATTAGCAGTTTATAGTATAATAAACTATAAACTATTATTATTCAGTGATTTGTGGTAAACTATAAAGGATTGGAGATGGTATTATGGGTAGAAAAACAACTGTTTATAGAGTTGAAAGACATAAGTGGCCAGATGAAATAGCAGCAGAGAAAAGAAGAAATAGAATAGCTGCATTAATTGTAGGTGTAGGAGTTATCTGCTTCATATTAGGCTCTGTTGGTACATATATGATTATGCCGAGAATGGAAGGAACATCTACTACATTAAGTGATCCTGCCTTCGATAAGCTTAAGACTGTATATAGTATTATGGAAAATAATTGGTACTTTGGGAAAGATATTCCAGATTTAGAAACACAATTAATTGATGGTGCAATTGAAGGTATGATGATGGAAGATGTAGACTTACATACATCGTATA
>JAFXJJ010000068.1 GCA_017532345.1 Erysipelotrichales bacterium | reverse complement strand
CCATTAACTGTTTCACTTGTTATTGGTGCTGTTGGTGGAATGGTTCTGATATTATCTGATTTATGGTTCTTTGGTAATTATTCTCAAGCAATTATGGATTCGTATGCTGTTAAACCAACAATACCATATTTAATCGCAATGGTGACGTATGGTGGTGTTATTGAAGAAGTAATGCTTAGACTGTTCTTCATGACATTAATCGCATTCATTCTTCATAAACTATTTGGAAATAAAAAGGATAAACCTACGACCATTATATTAATTACTGCCAATATTATCGCAGCATTATTATTCGCGGCAGGACATTTACCAGTAACTTCTATTTTATTAGGCCTTTCACCAATGATTATCTTTAGATGCTTCTTATTAAATGGTGGGCTTGGATTATTATTTGGTTATTTATATTATAAGTATGGTTTAAGATACTCAATGATTGCACATGCTGGTTGTCATGTAGTATCTAAATTAATTTGGATATTGTTTATATAAAAATATAAAAGTGTGATTGCTAACACATAATTCCATATAAAAGTGTGATGTAAATCACACTTTTATTAATAATAATGTGATTTTATTGAGGTTGAAGTATAAATGATATATAATATGAGTAGAATTAATAATTATTGAAATATCAAAAAAGCAAAGGAGAGTATCTATGGAACGAGTAATTATCAGTAAATTAGTTGAATGGAAAAATTCGCCATATCGTAAGCCATTAATTCTAAAGGGTGTTCGTCAAGTAGGAAAAACATGGCTTATGAAAGAGTTTGGTAAACGTTACTATGAAAATACAGCTTACTTTAATTTTGATGAGAATGAAGAATATAAGCAATTTTTTGAAACAACTAAGGATGTGAAAAGAATACTTCAGAATCTAATGTTAGCAAGCAATCAAAAGATTGAACCTGAAAATACACTCATTATTTTTGACGAAGTCCAAGGTTGCCCTAATGTGCTTAATACTATGAAATACTTTTGTGAAAATGCACCTGAGTACCATGTGGTTTGTGCAGGCTCATTACTTGGTATCGCACTAGCTAAACCATCGTCATTTCCAGTTGGTAAAGTAAATTTCATGCAAGTTAATCCAATGACATTTACAGAGTTTTTATTAGCTAATGGAGATGAAAACCTTGTTAATTATATGGAAAGTATTGATACCATAGAAACGATTCCCGATGCATTTTTCAATCCTTTATATGAGAAACTAAAAATGTATTATGTTACTGGTGGTATGCCTGAATCTGTATTAATGTGGACCCAAGAACGAGATGTTTCAGCGATGCAAACAGTATTGTCAGAAATACTTGATGCATATGAGCGTGACTTTGGAAAACATCCAAATGTCAGTGAGTTTCCTAAAATATCAGCAATCTGGAAGTCTTTACCATCACAATTAGCTAGAGAAAATAAAAAGTTCATCTATAAAGTTGTGAAAGAGGGAGCAAGAGCACGTGAATATGAGGATGCTTTACAATGGCTGCTAGATGCCGGATTAGTATATAAAGTATACCGCAGTAGTGCCCCACATCTACCTATAGCTGCTTATGATGATATATCAGCATTTAAAATATATCTAGTAGATGTTGGCTTACTTAGAAGACTAGCATTATTAGACCCAACAGCCTTTAAGGAGGGAAATCGTTTATTTACTGAGTTTAAAGGTGCATTAACAGAAAACTATGTGTTACAAACATTAACTTCACAATTTGAAGTATTACCGCGCTATTGGAGTCAAAATAATCCTCCGTACGAAGTAGATTTCTTAATTCAACGTGCGAATGATATATTTCCAATAGAAGTAAAATCAGAAACAAATACTACTAGTAAGAGTTTAAAAAAGTACAAAGAATTATTTTCTAATGAAGTAAAGCTACGCATTCGTTTTTCTTTAGATAATCTAAAATTAGATAATGATGTTTTAAATATTCCATTATTTATGGCTGATCATACTGATCGATTGATTGGAGTGGCATTAAACCAACAAAGTATAAAACCTCAGAACGATTGATTCTGAGGTTTTTATATTAAAGAAGAATAATTATTTTCTTAACTTACATATTGTTTGTGTCATTGTACCCATTGGACAATATACACACCATGAACGAGGCTTATACAACAACATTGTTATTAATCCTAAGATAGTTGATGTCAACATTACACTATAGAATCCATAACCAAATTGCTGCATCCATAGAGGAATATTTGAGTTAGTAGCTGAAGCAAAGCTCCAAGGAACCTTAAATGTCCATAAAATAGTAACTACTTCTTTTAAAGAATTTACACCTGTGAATACTAAATACGTTTTAAAAAGCATCACACCAAACATCGAAAGAAACCACACTAGGAAGGCATATCGCCATACATTAGAGCGCATCCATGCAGGTATTGGCTTATTACGAGATAATTTATATTTTTCACCTAGGAGTTGAAATAGTTGTCCTCTACCACAATATCTATTACAGTAGACTTTCCCCTTCCCCATTAATGATAATGCTAGTGGAGTAATGAAGCATATTAGACCAATCCAAGCAAACATAATATTAAAGAAGCCTAATACTAAATATACTGATGAGAATATCCATAAATAATCATACCATTTCTTTTGCTTACTCATGCCTCTTCCCTAACCTTTCTCGTGATTACTGATGCTGGACATGCCTTCTCACACAGTCCACATCCAACACATAAACTTTCATCAACTACAGCTATAATCCCTTTTTCAATATGAATAGCTCCTTTAGGACATTTCTTTAAGCATGTACCACAGGCTACGCATTGTTTTGAAACTACTGCAATCATCTTACTCATTGTACTTCCTCCAAATATAATGCCTTCTTAGGGCAAAATGCTGTACATTTACCACATCCAATACATTTATCCTTGTCAATCACTGGTGCATTAAATCCATCTTGTGTAATTGCTCCTACTGGACATAAACGCATCGCAGGACATGCATGATTTTGTGGACATTTATCAATATTAATCTTAGCTTTATACATATTAACACCAACCTTCTACTACATCATAAGGTGTATTTAAATGTATTTCAGTGATTTAGTTACATAAAAACCGACTATCTAAGATAATCGGTTAATAAATAAAGATATTCTTTCTATGATAATCTAAAAACATTCTTCTTCTTTTACTTAATAAAATTTCAGGTAAAACAAAGTCTTCAGAAATTGCGTAATTACTATATTCATATCTAGATAAACGAGAACTAATAATTATCTTACCATTATCATCAAATGTGATATATCCTTGGTCAAACATGAAGTCATGGTTCTTACATAATATAATTCCATTACTATGATCACTACTTTCAATTAGATGTGCACAATCTCTAAATGGTCTAATATGTGATGCGATTAACATATAAGAAATATTAATACCACAGATAGGGCAAGTATGCTTAAACTCTTGCATTAGATTATCTTTATAGAAGCCTTGTAGCGATTCAGTACGACTTCTTTCTTGGAATACTGACATTACAGGTATAGTTTTAAAGATAAAGTCTTGGTATTTATATGGTAATGGATTCTTATTATCCTTCATCACGGCATTATGGAAATTAACCTGATCTTGTATAAATAGAGCATAAGCAGGAGAACTAAGAATATAGGAAGGTTCACTCATTTCATCGATAATCATCGGTAATACTTCTTGCATTAGTGGTCGAAGTGTAAAGTTCTTACCATTTTGTATGAAAATCTTACTCTCAAAGATAGATGGTAGTAAGAAATCAAAATCATCAAATAATTCTTTAAGATTCTTCTTAGAAATAATTCTTGCAGGATTCTCTAGAAAATAATTTCGAATCGTCTCATCCTTTAAAAGTGTCTCAAATAGTGCAACATCTTCTGCATCACTACCTAATCTACTTCTCGCAAACATAGTAATAGGTGCAGTTAAATCAAAGCTATTAGTTAGAAAAATAAGCTTTTGTGTTTTAATTAATGATCTTGCAAGCTCTAGCTTTTCCTCTTGACTTACATTCATTAATTCTTGCACGATATCATCAACATTAGTAACTTTCCATTCACTATGATCTAATGCTAATAGATTTTTCTTTAAAGTGATTTTATTCATATCTAATACACCTCTATATAATTATATAGTATTCCCTTAAATAATGTTAGTATTTTGAAAGGAATATTAAAAAGTACAATGAATAAAAGATAACGTTATTAGCTGAAAGTATCTTTAAAATAGGATGATTTAGATAGAAAATTAGATTTTGTAATGTTAGCTTTTAAATATTTTTAGATATTCGACATATTTCGTATTATTTTGCGTATTCACTGTATTTATAATATGTTCGTGAAATGAGGTGCAAACAATATGAAAGGTCCAGGAATACAAGATTACTTACAAAAAATAGCTGAGTTAAAGAAAGAATGTAGAGAAAAAAATGAGGCATCGTTTGAGATTTCTTCAAAGGAATTACATGCGATTATGTCT
Source organism: Erysipelotrichales bacterium (assembly GCA_017532345.1). Lineage (GTDB taxonomy): Bacteria > Bacillota_I > Bacilli_A > Erysipelotrichales > Erysipelotrichaceae > SIG230. The sequence goes on along the minus strand of JAFXJJ010000068.1, from coordinate 1,780 downwards.
AAAGAACATGCGACTATGCCGACTTGCTGTCAAGCAATGTATAAATGTATGTTAGAGGGTGATGAGATTTTACGAAGTCCTAAAGGTAAGACAGGCTTTGGTAGTCATTTAGTTGTTAGATTTTATGTGAATGAGGAAGGAAGAGCTCCATACTTTGAAGCTAAACGTAGAGGTAGACCACCAAAGAGTGAAATCGAACAAAATAAAATACGTTATCGTTTCCGTAAAGGCGGTAATGAATTACCTATTTTAATTAAAGAGTGGCTAGAAGAAAAAGGCTGGGAAACGATTGAACATAATCGTTATATTGAAGCTAAGAAGCAAGAACGTAAATGGTTTATTGATATCTACCAAACTACTAGAGGTAGAAAGGTACCATTACCTAGTAAGCTAACGGATATGATTAAGAAAATGGATGATGGAGATGCATATTACAGTGTGGCATTAGTGGATTCTCCTATTTATCGTAAACAATGGAATGAAATTCCTAGTGTAGCGAAAGAAAGATTACAAGTATCCGTAATCTTGGCAGATCGAACAGGTCATGTATTAGAAATGAAATAGTATAAGAAAACAGCGATTAATTCGCTGTTTTTGTTGTTAATGAGTTAGGTGATAAGTTAATGCTAACCATGAGTTACATCCCATGACTCCATCATTACTTAGTCCTGCATTGAATTGGAATTGCTTCACAGCACTAATGGTAGCCATATCGTATATACCATTAATTTGACTAGGAGTTAGATATCCTAGACTACTAAGTGCACGTTGTAGTACTAGTACATAGGTGTTGCTGTCATTTTGTTTTAATAGTGGATATCTACTATAGTCACATGCATCATAAGTATAATCATGATCTACATGAAGATAATCTTTGGTATGTTCGATATCCATAATATTTGGCCATATCTCACTATTTAATAATTCACGATGAATATTTAAGTAGTCTTGATTTGTACCATTTCTAAGTTCAAAGTCAAAGGCAGTACCTCCAGCATGTGATTCTTCACTAATCCAACGTGGATCATCTAAATCACTAAAAGCTTTAGTTAAGATAAGCTGAGGGAATTGCTTAACGGTTTGATTATAGGCATTCATGGCATTAGTAGTAGTCCATAATAAATTACTATCTGGCGCAAACTCATTTACAGTCAAAGTGCTATTTGTATTATAAGGCATATAATCATTACCATTTAAATAATATGTTTCTAAAGCCTTATTATCATTATTATAAATAAATATTTTCTTCATTCTATCCCTCCTAATCTAATGTGGTAGAAGTACGTCCAATACCAACCACTTCTCCACATATTTTTCTCCATGTGTTACATCCAACAACACCATCAACAGCTAAACCATTACTACGCTGATAATCTCTTAATGCATTTAAGGTACGTTGTCCGAATATACCATCTAAATTACCACATACATAACCAAGGGTATTTAAAGCATCTTGAAGAATAATAACGTAAACTCCCCTACTACCATTACGTAATACTGGATAACCAGCACTACATGCACTTTGACCATAGCGTCTATCGAAATGTACCCATGTTGGAGTCATACTAATAGGTTCTACATATCCCCATACTCCTAGCGATTTCGCAAGATTATATAGTCTTAATCGATTGTTACTGCCCATTGTTTGACCAGTATCAAAGGATACTCCTGCATAGTGTTGACTTTGTAAGCCATGTCCTCCTTCATAGATACGTTTAAAGGCATACCCTACATATATTGGTGCATTATAATTACGTCTTGTTAAATTCCATGCTTCCAT
>JAFXJJ010000006.1 GCA_017532345.1 Erysipelotrichales bacterium | reverse complement strand
CCCGCCAAAACAACAAGAATTGAATACACAGTAATTAACAAAATTGACACAAACAATTCTCTATAACATTTAATTATTAGATGTTTCATTTGATGATTCCTCACTTTCGACATTATTTATTGCATTAATAAATAATTTAACACCACTTGCTATAACTTTCATCTTTGGTTTCCTCCTTACGGCTATCATTCTATTACACTTTTTAATTTAATTTTATTTATTGCTTTTTTCTATTTTTCGTATATCTAAAGCAAATAAAAAATAGAAAAATACATTATGTATTTTTCTAAGATAAAAATTTTTGAACTTTTGAATAATTTTGAGTAGTTAACACCAAATATGAAAGTTCTTCTTCAAATATGGAAAAGAAAACCAAGTGTTTTATTTTTCTTTTATCTATGCTTAAAATATATTTTTCTAAAAATTTATCGTCATATCCATTACTCTTATAATAAAAATAATTATTAAAATATGCAAGACTATCATCTTCTTCAATAAGTTCTATTGTACTCTTATTGGCAATACCTAATTTATCTTCTAACGAGTATATTAATATTTTCAATTTTAAATCTTCAAAATTTACACTATCAAAAAATGAATATGCTTCATTATAATTTCTATCACGGTACATAAGTAAAGCAATATTATACAATATATCACCTTTGATTTCATCAGATGACATATTTGAAAGCAACGCTTTAATTTCCTTATTTTCGCATTCTAAATTCAATCTATCATATTGATAAATCAAAAGATAATGAATCAAATAATATTTTGCAATATAATTATTATTTCTCGTTTCTAAAATTTCCGTTTTGTGCCCTTCTAAAGTACGATAACAAGATATTATCTGTTGATTATAAGCCAAATAACTTATATATCGAAAAAATAAAAAATATATATCCTTGTTAAAACATTTATTATTTATTAATTCCTCTAGCTTTGATGGATCATTTGTTTGGTAAAAATCATATAATATATCATACAAAACATAATTTATCGATACTGGTAGAATCGGCATCACTTGTTGAATATGATTCAATTTTATTGCCATTCGCCTTAAATCACCATTCAAATAGCTTTTAATACAATCAAACATTTTACAGATTTCTTCTAGATATATACAACTAGAATTTGTATATTTTGCTAAGTATTTTTCACAAAGACATATAATTTCATCTTGCTTATTAAATTCATACAGTTTCTCTAATTTAATACATACATTTTCAATATTTTGATAAATTCTACGATTATCAGAAATACTTAATCCCAACTTTTTTAATAAAACATCATATAAATAATCATCTGAAAAAGGATTAAAATTTACTAGACGATGGTATGTTCTCTTATCACACAAAGGGACTCCATTATTCATCAAAAAATTCTTTAATAGAAATTCCTTATTTCCTCGATATAACTCTTTTCGTCGTAACTCGATTAAATAACCACAAATAACTTTGATATCGTCATTTATCAATAGACTCATACTTCATTTCGCCTCCTTAATCTCTGCAGAAGTATATCACATATAAAAAAGAACATCAATTCATTAAAGCATTATATGTTATACATGTAATTTCTTAATTTACCACAATTAACCCTAAACAAAAACGAAGATAGTAAGCTATCTTCGTTTTTAAGTTATTTCTAAAACAACATTGTTTTATCTTCACCCATACCCATCATTCCATCAAGTATATATTTCTTACCACTTTCATCACGAACATAACCATTCAATTCGCCAAAAGCTACATAATACTCAACATTCACAAATGGTCTCGCAAAGATTTCACTTCTTACAATATCATATACAGTAAACTCAATATTAACCATATCATGTTCATCTTTAATCTTCCATACAGCACCATCTTTGAATTCCTTAGTTGGTACACTTCTTTCAAATGTTACTGGTGGTAATAAACTAGTTTCATTTTCAAACCAAATTAAGTTTTCATTGTATTTATCTTGGTCAATCGATTGATTACGTGTTAAGTTAAACGCAAACCATTTCTTCTCACCATCAGTTTCATTAATACCCATAGTAGTTACCCAATCATAGTGAGCATGACGTGGATAATATCCTTTATGATCATCTACAATGGCAGTTGATGTATCGGTAGTATGGAATGTTTCACCATTGATTGTTAATGTACCTGTGCATCTAAAGAAATCCTTTTGTGAATATAAAGGACGATGTCTAACATTAGGATCATCAAAAGGAATAGAAACGATACCAGGCTTAGAGATTCTTTCTAAATCAAAGCTATATTCAATTGTTCCAACATCTCCCTTATGCTCACCATCTAAATGACATTTACCATCTTGGAAATTATTCACATAACTAATACGTTCATTAGGTAAATTACAGTATGTTCTTGAACCATTGATTAAATTATCAGCTACAATAGTTTCCTTACTATTTACACTACTATACCATTTATAAGCTTTTTTCTTACGTTTATCATAGAAGTAATGAAGTACAACACCAAATACTCCCATATCACAACATACTGCTAATAATACACCTTCATTTAAATGTACTTCTGTTGCTTCCCATAAAGTAAGCTTAAACTTATTCAAGAAATCAGGTGCATGTGTAGGATTCTTAATTTCATCTAAACACATTCTTTCAAATTCCTTATCGAATGTACCAAAGACACACTTACCATTCTCTACAAAGTTCTTTGGTGTTGGTACACTACGACGTTCAGGCGCAATAAATTGATTATAATTTTCCATTTCATTTTCGAATGATTCCCTAATCATTCTTCCCCTCTCTATATTATATTTAGTTTAATATAAAAAAAGACACGAAAAACTCATAAATTATATGAAGTTCTCCAGTGTCATCTTCGTATATTAACTTGTAACCATATACTACTAAATATTCATTGCTTTGTCAATCGAAAAAGCTAGTATTTATCAGCATTTTCTTAAATCTCATGTTGAATCTTTATTATGTTAATTATTTCACGTAATTGATCTAATTCTTTATCTAATGAATAATCATTTTTCTTAACTTTATAATCAATTTCATTAATAATAGTTTTAAACTCTGCAATCTTAATACGTTCATTAACTTTTACTAATTCACCAACTAAATAATCTACTATTTCATATTCCTCAGCTACATATGATTCCATTAGCTTAGTAACTACATTTTCTTCTATTAATACTTTTATTAGTTTACGCTCTGCTTCATCCATAAACAGATGATTTAATTTCTTAACCATAATTATCTCCCCAGATAGTTCATTCGCTAATTATTATACAACACAATATCTAAAACTACTATATTTTTTATTAATACCAAAGAAAAAGCAGGAATTTACTTCCTGCTTACTACTAGAATAATAAGTTTCTTGGTGTTCTTGCGAATGGAATAACGTCACGAATATTAGTCATACCAGTTAAGTACATCATCATACGTTCGAATCCTAAACCGAATCCAGCATGTTTAACGCCACCATAGCGACGTAAATCTAAATACCATTCTAATGCTTCTTTATTACCTAATTCAATCATACGTTTTTCAAGCAAATCAATACGTTCTTCACGTTGAGAACCACCGATTAATTCACCTACACCTGGTACTAATAAGTCACATGCTGCAACTGTCTTACCATCATCATTTAAACGCATGTAGAATGCTTTGATTTCTTTTGGATAGTCAATTAAGAATACTGGTCCATTTACTACTTCTTCACAAATGTAACGTTCATGTTCACTTGCTAAGTCACATCCCCAATATACTGGGAACTCAAATTTACGACCATTCTTGATTGCTGTTTCTAAATGTTCAATTGCTTCTGTATAAGTCATTTTCTTGAATTCACTGTTAAGAACTCTATCTAAACGATTTAATACATCTTTATCAATCATACTATTGAAGAATTTCATTTCTTCTGGACAGTTTTCAAGTACATAGTTAATACAGAATTTAACCATATCTTCCATTAAGTCCATATCATCATCTAAATCAGCAAATGCCATTTCAGGTTCGATCATCCAGAATTCGTTCGCATGACGAGCAGTATTTGAGTTTTCTGCACGGAATGTAGGACCGAATGTATATACATCACGGAATGCTAATGCGAAGGCTTCAGCTTGTAGTTGTCCTGATACTGATAAGCTTGCTTTCTTACCAAATAAATCTTCAGCATAATCAGTTTCACCTGCATCTAATGTTGTGACATTAAATACTTCACCAGCACCTTCAGCATCGTTACCAGTAATTAATGGTGTATGAACATATACAAATCCTTGATCTTGGAAGAATTCATGAATAGCCATAGATAATACACTACGAACACGGAATACTGCACTGAATGTATTAGTACGTGGACGTAAATGTGCAATTTCTCTTAAGTACTCAAATGAGTGACGTTTCTTTTGTAAAGGATAGCTAGCATCACAAGCACCTTCTAAAACAACTTGAGTAGCTTCTACTTCATAAGGTTGTTTCATTTCTGGTGTTAATTTAAATTTACCAGTTACAGTAATAGCTGTACCTGTTAAGTATTTTTGAATTTCTTCAAAACCTTGAGTATCCTTTGTATATACTACTTGTGTATTACGGAAATATGTACCATCATTTAATTCGATGAATCCTACTTGACCATTGCAACGATTAGTACGAACCCATCCTGATAATTCTACATATTCTAATGAATCCTTTTCTACTTCTGAACCACTGTATGCGATATCATACAGTTCATGTGTTGTCATATAACTTAACATATTAATCCTCCTTCTTGTTAAGAAAAAAAGACGTTCCCATACAGGAACGTCTGAACATACGCGGTACCACCCTGATTTCTATTTCAATTGAAATAGACTCTCATCGAGTTAACGCCATCCTACGTACAACCGTCTACTTATATTTCTCCGGTTCAGCTCAAAGAGTGTTCTCCTAGTATCTTCAATACTTGTTTACACCAACCACAAGCTCTCTATAATCTTCAATACTATTCGTCTCTTCTTTATAACGCCTTTAAATACAAAATCATTATACTAAAACTCTAAAAATAGTCAAGGATAACCTGACTATTTCATATTATTTTTCAACATCTGCACTCATTGCATTAGCTTCAAAGATAATTTCTTGAATTGCACTTACTACATCTACATGACGAAGTAATACACCTTTAGGAACTTGAATGTGTTCTTGTGTAAAGTCAACAATACCTGTAATACCAGCTTCAATTAAGCGGTCTACTGTTTCTTGGACATCCTTTGAAATAGCTAAGATAGCTACACGACATTCTTCTGGTTTATATTTTTCTAAATCATCCATATGGTATACGGGTACATCAAAACGCACCCCTAGACGATCTACACTAATATCAAACGCACATACAATCTCACCAACAACATGATCCCAACCATTATACTTAAGTAATGCACGACCTAAGTTACCAGCGCCAACAAGAATAATCTTTTCTTCTGCTACCATACCTAATTCATTACTAAATACTTCTAATAAAGTCTTAACATCATAACCATAGCCTTGACGTCCTAATGTCCCAATAAATGAGAAATCACGACGAATTGTAGTTGGCTCAATATCTACTAATTCAGCTAAATCTTTAGACATTATCTTATCTTCACCTTTTTGATCTAATTTACGTAAGGCTTTTAAATATATAGGATAACGTTGTAAAGTTGCTTTTGGAACCATTTTCTTTTTTCCATTCATGAGTATCACCTCTTCAACGCATCAATTATAACATATAGTTGTGAAAAATGCTACATCAATGAACATGTTCTTTATATTTTTTTCACAATCTTTTACCATTTTTAGTTAATTTTTCAGGATAAATACACCAAACTTTGTGAATTTATACACATATATACATTTTCTCTTAACAAGCATCTCCTACCAACTAAAAAAGCTTCATAAGAAGCTTTTTAATTAACTCTATATTAGAGTGTATTTATAGGCATATACCTAGTATTAGTTATGTCCAACAATCGCATGTGGTACATAACATTCTTCTAAATATGCGATATCTTCTGATGTTAACTGTAAGTCTAAAGCACCTACAAAATCATCAATATATTTTTCTTTAGTAATACCCACAATTGGAGCACATACACCTTTTGACCATAGCCAAGCAACAGCAACTTGTGACATTGTAGCTTGATATTTGTCTGCTACTTCCGCAACTCTATCAATGATTAATTGATTTTGCTCAGCAACTGCATCATACTTCATCATTGCCACTTTATCTTCAGTGGCACGGGCAGAATTCGTATTTGTCTTTCTTGAAAGTCTACCAGCAGCAAGCGGACTATATGGAACTAATGCTACTCCCATATCCTTGCATAATGGATTCATTTCACGTTCTTCTTCACGATATAGTAAATTGTAGTGACCTTGCATTACACTGAACTTAGTCCATCCATTCTTCTCAGCAATATACTGTGCCTTTTGGAATTGCCAAGCATACATACTTGATGCACCTAAATAATGCACCTTCCCTTGTCTTACTAAATCATTTAATGCACACATTGTTTCTTCGATTGGTGTGTTATAATCCCAACGATGAATATATAAAATATCAATATAATCAGTTTGTAAACGACGTAAGCATTCATCAACCTCATGCATAATAGCTTTACGTGATAATCCTTCACCATTTGGACCTGGATGCATTCTGCCACTTACTTTAGTTGCGATTACTACCTCTTCACGTTTGGCATAGTCCTTTAAAGCACGTCCTAGGATTTCTTCACTAGCACCTAAACCATATACGTTAGCCGTATCAAAGAAAGTAATGCCAGCGTCAAGTGCTTTCTTAATAATCTTACGTGAATCTTCTTCATTTAAAACCCAATTATGAATCCACTTTTCAGGATCACCGAAACTCATACAACCTAGACATAGATTAGATACTTCTAATCCCGTATTTCCTAATCGTACATATTTCATGTTTTATTCTCCTTATTCAAATATTTTATTCAAATATTCATTTACTAAAATAAATCCATACTAGGTGATGCTTTATCCTTTAAAGTACCAAATCTACCTGCTTGATAAGCATAATAGCCTGCAGCACCAATCATCGCTGCATTATCAGTACAACACCATAGTGGTGGAATAGTCACCTTCACATTAGGTAATTCCTTTTCAAAGGTTTCAGTTATTAAGCTACGTAAACGAGAGTTCGCAGCTACACCACCAGCTAACACAATATGCTTCACATCGTAATCTCTAGCTGCACGTACACTCTTACCAACTAATACATCTAATGCTGTTTCTTGGAATGAGCACGCTAAATCGGCATTATTAATTTCTCTACCATTACGTCTTTCACGGTCAATAAATTGAAGTACTGTTGATTTTAAACCACTAAATGAGAAATCATATGAATCATCATTCTTAGGTTTAGTTAAGTTATATGCAAATGTACCTTGCTTAGCTAACTTATCAATCTCTGGTCCACCAGGATAAGGTAACGACATTACACGTGCAACCTTATCATATGCTTCTCCAATCGCATCATCTAGTGTTTCACCCACTACTTCAAATGAATATGGATCCTTTAAATACACTAACTCAGTATGACCACCAGATACTACTAATGACATTAATGGATATTCTAATTCATCAACAAAACGATTGGCAAAGATATGTCCAGCAATATGATGTACAGGTACTAATGGTTTATTGTAAGCAAATGCTAATGTCTTAGCTGCCATTACCCCAACATGAAGTGAACCAATTAGTCCAGGGCCTAATGTATATGCAATCGCATCAACATCTTCTACACTCATATTAGCTTTAGCTAATGCTTCTTCAATTACTACTGAAACATTCTCTACATGAAGTCTTGAAGCAACCTCAGGAATAACTCCTCCAAACTTCTTATGTATACTTATTTGAGTAGATACTACTGAAGAAATGATTTCATTCCCATTCTTTACAATAGCTACTGCTGTTTCATCACAGCTACTTTCAATAGCTAGTAATACTACATCTTTCTCCATACTTAAATTCCTTTCATCATCACGTAGGCATCTTCATGATTATCTTCATAATAGCCACGTCGAGTACTAATAGTTTCAAATCCATATTTACGATATAAGTTTTGAGCTCTCTCATTACTTACACGTACCTCTAATGAAATTCGCTCACAAAATTCTTCTTTCGCTACATGGATTAAATGTTCCATCATCTTATTACCATAGCCTTTACCTTTATATTCTTCATCTACTGCAATAGTAGTAATTTGACATTCTTCAAAGGTAACCCATATACCATAATAAGCAATAATCTTTTTATCTAATTCCACTACAAATAGCTTTGAAAATGGATTCTCTTCTAATTCATATTCAAAATGTTCTTTATGCCAAGGAGTAGCGAAATTCTCTTTTTCTAGTTCTAGAATACGCTCTAAATCAGTTAACTCCATTGCACGTATTTTACTTCTATCGCCCATATGCTTCATCTTCCTTTAAATATACAGGCACTAATGTATGTACATTCTCTACTAACTCTAAGCATTCTGGATGATTAAAGATTTCTTTATTCATCACATCTTCTACTGCTTCTTTATCTACTAATGCACCATTACCACTAACTACATATTCATTTGTACTTAGTTTTTCTTTAAGGGCATCTAGTGTCATAATACAATCACCACATTCAGGTTCATTGTTGTTGTAGAAGCCTACAAATGCTCTTTGACTTCTAGCATCAATAATACTACATACTTTACCATGCGATAAAGCCATAGCATGTAAAGTAGAGATTGTATATAAAGGAATGTTCTTAGTCGAACATAATACCTTAGCTAATGTCATGGCAATACGTACACCAGTATAGCTACCTGGTCCTTTCGTGATAATTACTTTCGTAATATCATTAGCTGTATAGCCATGCTTCTTACATAATTCATCAATATATGGCAAGATATTCTCAGATTGTGAGCGTGCACATTCTTCATGAATATTCTCTACAATACCATTATCATACATTACAATATTTAAATAATTCCCTGTTGTATCTAAGAATAATTCCATACTATAACTCCTTTACTAATGCTTCATATGCTTCACCAATTGGTGTTAACGTAATCTTACGAGCACTATCTCCTTCATAATCAATAGAGATTGCTAGACGTTCTTTAGGTAAGATTTCTTCAATGAAATCAGCCCATTCTACTACACATAAGCCATCACCATTAATGTATTCTTCAAATCCTAAATCTTGGAAATGCTCTTCTAAACGGTATGCATCAATATGGTATAAAGGCATATTACCTTGGTATATCTTCATAATTGTAAAGGTAGGAGAACTGATGGCTTTCTTAATACCTAAGCCTTTCCCAATACCTTTAGTGAAGGTCGTTTTTCCTGCTCCTAAATCACCTTTAAGCGTAATAACCATACCTTCCTTTACATTAGCTGCGATTTTCTCTGCTAATGCAATTGTTTCTTCTTGCGAATTACTTCTTATTTCCATAGCTTATCCTTTCTTAGCTAATTTCATCTTTAATAGCTTAACATAATGAATTCCTTTGTTCATACCTACAAATAGTATAGGATTAACAACGAAATCAAATTCTCCTACATATGTACGAATATCTGGATGGAAGCTTGACTTAAACTCAAATAATCCCCCATCAAATTGACATTCTACACCACCGAAATTAAAGTATGTACAGCCTTTATTGAATGTCCACTCAATTGCAGCTTCACGTAGCTTATAGGCAGCATAGAACTTACGATAATCACCATTTAACCCAGAATATAATAGCTCTGCAGTTTCATTATCTCTAACTAGTAATAAAGCACTCACTAATGGTCTATCACCATCTTTTTCACGTAATGCCTTAACCTCTGCTTGTTCACGTTCAACCTTAGCAATACGCTTCTTAGTTTCTTCAATCTTATTAACTGCTACTGCATCTAATGATTGTAGCTTATTAGTTAATTCATTGTACTTCATTTCTAAATCAACAGCTTTTTCCTTTAAATTTACATATGCAAATAGTAAAGTACTCTTATTAGTAAAAGCTGACATCATTGTTTTGAAGTATGCTTCATCACGAAGTACAATTCCTTTTCTACTCTCTGTTAATTCAATCAAACGAGTAAATTCATGTACACCTTCAATACCTTTCTCCTCAATCTCAACATGATTCTCTTTAGCTTGTTTAAGCTTATCTCTTGTTTTCTTTGGGAATCGTTCATTTAGGTCATCAACCTTAGGTAATGTTAGCTGCATACGAGGTTGTACAGCATCATACAAATCCATTGTATAGCCTAAATGCTTACAGTTATATTTATTAAGTAATGAAACTAATTCATCATTACGATAATTCATCGCATTCTCTTTATCACTAATTACATATGTATCAAAGATATTAGGATCAAACTTAACACTAATCATATGCTCACGCTTGGCAAGTACTTTTAAGCCTTCAAAAAAGCACTTAACCATCGGCTCATCACTGAAATCAAGCAATGGACCTCTAGTCATATAACCTAATGTAAAGTTTAAAACAACCTTGCGCTTTAATATATAAGAACCACCAACAAGCACACCATCCTTATAAACACCAATAGTAGACATACCCCAATCCTTCTTGACATTACACCAAGCTGATGATTGATAGATAGATGTATATTGATGTGATACTGATAATGCATCTAATTCTTCTGTTGGTATATCAATTTTATAGTTATACATAATTTCACTCCTTGAAACATTAGTATTATATCACTTTTATAAAAGTCATGAAACCTTATTTTAGTGATATTAATAATTATACCATATACAATCTATTAGATAGAAAAAGGGAAGCAAATACTTCCCTCTTAACAACATATTGATAATATATTACATTAATTCATTAGTCTCGCAACATCTTCTTCAGATAAAATATTGAATTGCCCAACTAATTCATCAAGCATGAATGCTTGTCCACGTAATTCCTCACTAGCAGCTGCACTTTCTTCTGCTGTAGCACTATTTGTTTGTACGACATTACTAATTTGCTCGATACCAATTGTCACTTGGTTAATAGCTTGTGCTTGTTCTCCACTAGCCTCTGCAATCTTACCTATAGTAGCAATTACCTCATTAGCACCAGACACCACACTGCCCAATGAATTTGCAGTATCAGATGCAATCTTAGTACCATTATTTACAGCTAAGATTGAGCTTTCAATTAATGCAGTTGTATTACTTGCAGCCTCAGCAGATTTACCAGCTAAGTTACGGACTTCATCAGCTACAACAGCAAAACCTTTACCAGCAGCTCCTGCTCTAGCAGCTTCTACTGCAGCATTTAATGCTAAGATATTAGTTTGGAAGGCGATATCTTCAATAGTCTTAATAATCTTACCAATTTCACTAGATGTATCACTAATTTCATCCATAGCCTTCATTAGTTCATTCATCTTTTGATTACTATTATTCATTTCTATACCAACATTTTCAGCTAATTCACTAGCCTTATGGGCATTTTCAGCATTTAGCTTAATATGTTCAGAAACATCATGGATAGATGCACCTAATTCTTCTACTGCAGAAGCTTGTTCAGTAGCACCTTGCGATAACGCTTGAGCACCATTTGATAATTGTTCTGCACCACCTGAAACTGCAGAAGAAGAAATATGAATTAAATTTAAAGTTGTACTTAATTGTGCAACTATAGACTTTAAGGAATCTTCTATTTCTTTAAATGCTCCAGGATATTCTGTATCAAATGAAATATTCAAATTAGAGTTAGCAATTTCTTTTAATTCATTAGAAGTATCCACAATAACATTCTTAATCATAGAATTAGTTTCATGGAATGTACTTGATAATTCTCCGAATTCATCCTTAGATTGATAATTAATTTCAGCATCAAAGTTACCATTAGCCATTTCTTTGAAAGCATGCTTTAATTCATCAATAGGTTTCTTAATAGAACGATTCAAATAAACACCAAAACTAATTTCAATAACAATTAATAAAACAACAAATAAAACAACCTTACGAACTATATCTTTTTCAGTTGCCGATGATAAACGATGTATTTCAGCAGCATCTTCATCTGCATATATTTCAATTGTATCTAATGCAGCATTTACATTAGCTACAAGCGTTTGATATCCACCGAAATAAGTTACTACACCTAAGCTTGTTTGCCCTTGTTCTTTATAGCCTAGGATTTGTTCTCCTAACTCTTTCCATTCGACAATTGAATTTGTTAACGCTACATAGTCTTCTTTAGGTCCAGAATATGTACTCTCTAATTCACTTAAACTAGCATCTACAACTGCAATAGCTTCTTTATATTTTCCTAAATATGTATTCTTAATTTCATCTGATGTAGCTGATACAACGAACATCAAATACTTAGAAGCTACTTCTGTGTTAGTTTCTAATGTTAATGCTGTTTTTTGACTTGCATAGACACTATTGTAGAATGTTGAAAATCTTCCACCTACACTATGGATACCAAAATAACTCATACCCCCTAAGATTCCAACTAATAATGAAATACTAGCAAATACCACTAATAACTTTTTAGATATCTTTAAATTCTTCATAAAATCCCTCCAATTTTAAGATATTTTATATAGTTATTATATTATGAATTAGCATGAATTCAAGTTATTTGCACCCAACATTGATATTTTTTCACAAAATAAGTGTTATATTTATAACTATAAAATTATATATATTCATTAAATATCATCAATATTTCTAACAACATCTAGCAATTTACTATGCATAAATATCATAATCATTAGTATTAATAATAAGTACCAAGTTAATAGACCTACACTTATATTATCAGCAACTAAACCAAATACTGGTGGCATTAGACATGTACCAACATAAGCACTAGCCATTTGTACTCCAATAATTGCCTGAGAGTTATCAGAGCCAAAGAAAGCTGGAGTACTATGTATGATACAAGGATATATTGGTGCACATCCTAGCCCTACTAATACTAGTCCTATTACAGTTGTTTGTTTGAAGAGTATAAACAATAAACCTATTAAGATTATACTTTGTCCTAGCTTAATCATTTGCGTATCATTTAACTTCATTGTGATGAACCCACTGATGGCTCTTCCAATGGTAATACCAATGTAGAATAAACTAGCATAGCTAGCTGCCATCTCAGCATTCAAACCATTATTTAGTACTAAATAACTACTTGCCCATAGTCCTGTAGTAGATTCTAATGCGCAATAACAGAAAAACATAATCATGACTTCCTTTGTACCTTTAATAGCTAAGATTTCTTTTAAAGAAAGTACCTTCTTATTTTCTTGATTACTGCCATTGCTTTTCTTCCATATTGGAACACTCAAGAATAAACAAATGGTTAAAACAAGCTGAATAATTGAGATATAGAGATAACCTTTGTTCCAAGAATAAGTATTTGTAAGTGCATAGCCCATAATATATGGACCTATTGATGCGCCTACTCCCCACATACAATGTAGCCAACTCATATGCTTTGATTCATAGTGAAGTGCCACATAGTTATTTAAAGCCGCATCTACACTACCAGCACCTAATCCATAAGGTATTGCCCATAATAGTAAATGATAGAATGATGTACTGATTGAGAAACCAAATAATGCCACTGCTGTCATCATTACACTAATGGCAGTAACTTTAGCTGTTCCTATCCATTTCGTTAATCTATCACTTTGTAGACTAGAAATAATTGTTCCTAGTGAAATAATTACAGAAACAATTCCCATATAGGATACAGGAACATTGAACTCTTGATACATTATTGGCCATGCTGAACCTAACAATGAATCAGGTAAACCTAAAGAAATAAAAGATAAGTAAATAATTGCTAATAATAAACTAAACATATTAGATTAAATTAAAATGCTTGAAAGCCTTATACAAGCCATCCTTCTCTACATCATCAGTAACATAGTCTGCCATTGCCTTTATTTCTGCACCACCACTACCCATTGCAACACCAATCGCACAATACTCTAACATTGGTATATCAATCTTCGCATCACCAAAGGCAATCGTATCCTCTTTATTAGCACCTAAATGCTTTAGTAAACATTCTATCGCATTAGCTTTATTAATGTCTTTTACACCTAAGTCACCAAATAAAGCTTCTTCTCCTTTACCTCCCCAAGTATTCGCAACTAAATCAGGGAATTCTTCAATAGAATCTAAATGATCTTGGTAAGTCTTTAGAATAAAGCTAACCTTATTTAAATCATCACGATATAATTCACCATCAAATATCATTTCAGGGAATGCAGCTCTAACTGTCATCTTTTCATAATTATCCTTCCCCTTACGCTTTGAATATTCTTGCATAATCGAATCACCATATTCTTCAAAGTGTTCACTCGCAAATAAACCATTATTACTTTCCAAATAGAATTCTAAGCCTCTTTCATGTAACCAATCAACAATATGAATACATTGCTCCTTAGTAATTAGGCTATGCATCACAACTTCACCATTGTCTTCTACATAGCTTCCATTACCACCAATCATTCCATCAAGCCCAATATCCCATATATTATCGTATACTTCAGCTCTACTTCTACCAGTACAAATATATACTTTATGACCATTCTTTCTTGCTTCTCTAATAGCCTCTACTGCACTATTAGGAAGATTATTAGAATAATCTACTAATGTTCCATCTACATCAATTAAAATAATCTTATTCACAGCTAATCACCTCAGTACTATTATACACAAATTACATAATTAAAGTATCATTTAAACACATACTCATCATAACACCATCTAAAGAGAAATAAACAATGAAGTAATTCTATCTAAATATGATAATCACGTTAAGTCAGAAAAAAACCACAGAAATGAATCTGTGGTTTCATTATTTCCTATTTATGAGCAGCAATTCTACCAGCACGACGTCCGAATGTCATTGAACGACCAGCAGCCATACCAGTTACTAAGTTGAAGTATGTATTACCGAAGAATCCACCTGAAGCATCTCCACATACATATAAACCTTCAATTGGGTTGTTGTTTGAATCGATTGCATTCATATCTGTATTGATACGGATACCATCAATAGTAGATAATAACCAAGCAACTGTACGTGCACCATAGAATGGAGCAGTATTGATTGGAGTAAGACGATAAGCTACTTTACCGTATTCTTCATCTACACCTGTTTCAGCATAATGGTTATAACGTTCTACTTGAGCTAAGAATGCTTCTCTTGGAAGCCCCATCTTATCAGCTAATTCTTCTAATGTATCAGCCTTAACAACATAACCTTCATCAATTAAACCAGCTGTCATACCATTCCAACATGCATCGAATGGAATATTCATTGGTGCGCCATTATCAAATGGGAATAAACGGCAGCATCCAACCATATCTAATTGCTCTGTATGTTGTTTAACGTTAGCATCAAATACTTGGATTGCACAGTGATTTGGTTGCATACTCATACTATGAATCATATAGTCATATGGTCCTGATTCATTACAGAAACGTACACCATTTGTATTTACTTTCATGAATGGTTGTTCACCAAACCAATACCACTTAGCAGGATCTCCACCTTTACCAGTTTTAGGATCAACGATAGCACGGTTGAATGAGCATGTACCATGAACTTGGTCCATATCAGCACCAGCCCATAATGCAGCCTTGATACCAGAGCCATTATCAGCAGAACCCATAGTCATTTGTGTACCAGATACACGTACTGCTTCAGGTTGTAATGCCTTCATCATTTCATGGTTAGCTGAGTATCCACCAGTACAGATAATTACACCCTTAGATGCATTAATTTGAATATATCCATTTGCATCTTCAGCAATAATACCAGTTACTTTATTACCAGTCTTAACTAACTTAATTAAAGTAGTTTGCATACGGTATTCTAAGCCTAATTCATCACCGTATTCTTTTAATACATCAGCAGTAGTTCTTTCACCTAATGCTTGAGGAGAGTGACCTGTAGCATAAGCTGCATCACGTGCACCACTATCGCGAGTACCAATACCACCTTCGTGCCACATCTTGAAATCACCTTTACGTTCAAGAATGTTTGTATACCAGTCTACTGTTTCTCCAGATTCTTTCATCCATAATTTAACTAAATCTGAATCAATATATCCATTAGCATAACGAACTGCATCTTTTAATAATTTAGTTTCATCAATTGCTAGATAAGGATATTGTTTAATTGATTCTTGTTGAAGCTTACTATTTACAGCACCTACGTCATCCTTTGGTTTAAATAAATTTGCTGTACGTTCTACTAAAATAACTTTAGCTCCTTCTTCTGCAGCTGTAAGAGCAGCTGGCCAACCAGCAGTACCAGACCCGATAACAACAACTTCTGTTTCTACTGTTTCAACGATTTCTTCTGGTTTAATTTCAGGCTCTACACCTAACCAAGCAGGAACATCTGTATTTGTAGGTTCACAAACACATGGTTCCGGTGTTGGACATTCTTGAGTTGCACATCCACCTAATAATGTCATTGCAGCAACACTAGCAGCACCAGCAGCAGTTCCTTTTAAGAAATCTCTACGACTAATTCCCTTTTTCTCCATATTATATAGTTCCTTTCTTTTAATGCTTTTTCAGCATATTTATTTTAAAGTTGGGTGTTTCTTTTAAGTCAAGTAATTATTTTATTTTAATTTGTGAAAATATTGTCTAATTTTTAAAATTAATTTATAATAAATTACATAAATAGAAAGGAATTTCTAAATGAAACAATATAAAATTGGAGAATTTGCGAGAGAGTTGGGAGTAACCCCTGACTTACTTAAGCATTATGAAACATTCGGATTAGTTAAACCTATTGTGAGTGAATCAGGTTATCGTTACTATCAATTTCCTGAATCTAATCATATTATTCGTTGTTTAAAGCTACGTAATTTAGGATTTTCATTAAAAGAAATAGAAGAATTACTAACTGATTATAGTTTTGAAAAGATTCTTGATGCTTGTGAATCAAAAAAGAAAACTTTCAATAATTTAATAAAAGAATACCAACTTAAAATTCATTATATTGATCAAATTGCTAATTGGAGGAAGTTATCTAATAGTAGCAGTAATTGGTCTATTGAGGTAGTAGAACCATTCTATTATTATAAACATACATTTAAAGATGACTTCATCTCTGATTATGAAACGCAAGAAGTTACTAAAAGCTGGATGGAATGGCTACCTATAGTAACATCTACTGCGATATTTGATGGTGATTGTGAAAAGGAGGAAGAATTCTTCAAAACATTTTATTGGGGCTTTAGTGTTAATTGCGAACTAGCTGAAGAATTAGAATTAAAGCTTAATCCTAAGGTTCATAAAGCTGATTTAGGTTTATGTCTTATTCATCACTATAATGGACCAGATCCATTATTTTACCCCGAGAAAAAAGAATACTGGAGTAAAGCTAGATTTGAAATTCCAATGAAAATCCTAAAAGAACATAACTTTCAAATCAATGGCAAAGTATTCCAAATATTCCATAGTAATAATACTAGTGGAAAAGCACAAGAAATTCAGTTTACAACCATTATCCCAATTAAATAGGCATGCTTATCACACACAAGCATGCCTTTACTTTTAATAGAGTGATTCCATTGAGATTGATTCAATATAAACTACTTCTTCTCCATTGACTTTATACATATCAATTGCCTTTGCTGTCACATCAATAATTGCAGCATAAGAAGCAGATATAGTTTTAAAATTATTATATCCACTATCTAAACGGTACTTTTGAGCCAACTTATTATCATAAATATAAATAGTAGCATATTCCTCATTAACAAGTACACTTTCGCCATACATATATCGTGCAATTGAAATAGCTTCATTATAATCTAATTCTTCTACAGCTAAGTTATACCAATAGCCATCTTCATCATAGTCATAACTACGTTCATCATGCCATGAACTTTGATAGTATAAGCTAATATGATTAAACTCATCAAAATAATAATATAGTGCCTCATCGGTAGATGTAAACTCATTATAATAGTAATCATATGGTCTAATACAACCGAAGTTTTCTTCATGTCTAACATCATTCATATCTTCATCGGTTGCAAGTTCAATATATCCACACATTAGATAATTTGAAGTATTATCGATAATTAAAGAATAAGTATTTCCCTCAATATTATCAATATACACAGTGTATTCTTCTTCATATGGTCCATATGTGCGATAGCTAAGATACTCTGCAAATAAATCATATTGCTCTGGAAATAGTGATTTTTCCCTTAGTTCTTCAATAATTTCTTTTTCTTTAATATCACTTTTAATTTCATCTATTTCATAAATACCAGTATCATTACTAAAGGCGATAATAAGGGCAACAATACAAATAATAGTTGTCACTAATATACCGACTATCATTGCTGCTTTATTAGAATTATTTGGTTTAATATCATCATGTGTAACAACTTCACTCACATATTGCTCACCATAAGCCCATGTATTAATTCTTTCAATCAATTCATGTTGAACCTTACCTGGTACTTCCATTGCATGTGTTTTACCATCAATATCACGTATAACCACTTGATATCTCTTAACACCCTTGACACGATATTCTGATGCAACTACCGAATCAAAGAATGGCTTAGAAACTGCAATACCACTTCTAGGTGCTAAGAACCATTCTGATGTCATGTAGATATTCTTATAAGGACTTTCTACATGATAATCATCGAATTCAAAACCTGATACACCAAAGCGATCTTGCTGCACATCAATTGTTTTTCTAAAGCGTGAAAATGATATTGCACAAGCACCAATAATCACTACCGCAAATACCCAAGTAATGACTGCTGCAACAAAAGGTTCATCTGCAATATATGAGAAGATAAATGTTAATAATAAGCTAATAATAAGTGTAACACTAGTTACAATCATAAAATATTTTCTAGCATCATCAATAATTTTATTCATAATATAATCCCCTTTAAACATCAAAATAATATCATAAATAAAATTATAAAACAATTAAGTAATAATCACTAAACCTACCAAATAAGTTGCATTAAAGCATTTATAAATACACATAATACCACACCAATTACTGTAGGATATACAATCGATAACAATGTATATTTCAGACTTTTAGTTTCCTTATAAATGGCAATTACAGCATTGATACAAGGAAAATGAATTACAGTGAATATTAATGCACACAAGGCTGTTGTAAGTGTCCAACCATTTGTAATCAATAGCTCCTTTAAGAAAACTAAACTATAATCTGATACAATGCCATAGCTACTATAAAGCATAATACAAATTGGCAATACAATCTCATTAGCCATCATACCAATAATAAATGATACAAGCATTACACCATCCATTCCCATCAAATTACCTATTGGTTCTAGCACACTACAAACATGTTGCAGGATTGAAGCATTACTTATGATGATGTGTTCTCCTACATAAATAAGTATTGATGTTGGAATGACTACCAGTACTGCACGAAGCATAATCTTAAACGTTTTATTGAATAAAGAATCCTTTAAGATTTGTTTTAAATCAGGTGTTCGATATGGTGTTAATTCTAATATATATTCATTATCTTTGGGATATTTAAGTAATCTACGTAATCCTTCTGTACCAAGAAACGTTATTATTAAAGAGAAACATAATGTCACTGCTAATAGTAAAGCACTCTTCCACGAAGAAACTGATGATACTAGAAACATTGAGATAATCGCAATTAGTGTTGGGAAGCGCCCATTACATGGGGTAAATACGTTAGTAATCATTGCCAGTATTCGTTCTTTTTGAGATTCAATTATCCTACTTCCCATTATGCCTACCACATTACAACCATATCCCATACAGATAGTTAATGCTTGTTTGCCACTAGCACCTACCTTTTGAAAATAGTAATCTAGATTAAATGCTATTCTAGGTAAATAACCAATATCTTCTAATAATGCGAATAGTGGAAAGAAGATTACCATTGGTGGTAACATAACCGCAATTACTAATGATAAAATACGATATATATAATTTACAATTAAATCTATTAACCAATTAGAGCTACCAATCATATTTAAAATACTTATTAATAAGATCTCACCTTTACTAAATATATAAGATAATAATGATGATGGGTAATTGGCAAGCACTATTGTAAGATAAAGTATTGTAAGTAGTGTTAAAAACATAATGATTGGACCTAATACACGATGAGTCAATACTTTATCAATTATATTAGCTTGCTTACGGATATCTTGGGTAATACATTCCTTAAGTAATATAGGAATATTAATATCTATCTGCCTATTACTAGTAAAAGGTAATAAACTACACATGTAACTTTTCAAATACTCCATATCACCTTTATTCTTTGCACTCATAATAACATGAGGATATGGTAAATATTCTAACAGCTTACTTCTATCAATATACATACCACGCTTAATAGCTTCATCATATAGATTTATTACTAATAAAACATTACTGGTTATGTCACATACTTGTTGGTATAATAATAAGCTTCTTTCTATCACATATGCATCTATAACTACTACAACTAAATCATATTCTTTACTTTCTAAGTATTGCTTACTAATTACTTCCTCATCACTACAAGTATTCAATGAATATATCCCTGGTAAGTCTACAACTTCATAGAGATTATCATTATACATAAAAGTACCTATAGCACTATCAACAGTCTTACCAGCCCAATTTCCAGTATGTTGATTCTCTTTGCATAAATAATTATATATGGTACTTTTACCTACATTGGGATTCCCTAATAACGCAATTCGATATTTATTCAATGACAATATATTGGGAAAGGGAAGAACGTAAAGCAAACACAGCATTCTTTATTTGATATGCTTTAGGATTATGATTAGCACTGTCTAATACACAAATAACATCACTACCATTCACTATACCTAGATCTATCAATCGTTGCTTTAGCTTACATTTATTATCTATCCCAACAATAGTCCCCTTCTCATCTACCTTTAAATCCAGTAGTGTCCTCATTATAATCATCCTTTCAATGCGTCACTATTATCATATTCATTAGATTCTATGAGAACTAGACATTAGCTCATATAAAGAAAAAGTGATATTGAATTACTCAATATCACTCATTCTAACTAATTAAATCTTATAACGCAAAATCGATTTCTGAACCATCAGCTAAAACTGCAACAACGAATGTTTTGTTGTTTTCTGGTTGGAAGTATACGTTAGTTAATTTAACGTCTTTTAATTTAATACCTCTTTCAGTAATTGCTTTCTTGATTGCAGGTACTAAATCAGACATCTTTGTTTGATTTCCGTTATATTCAACTGTGTATTCTACTTTCATGTTAATCTCTCCTTTAAAATACGTTGGTATTATAACATAGTCTTTTAAAAAAAAATACATAAAATAGCAATTTTTTATTGAATTTGCACACTTTTAGTAGATATTTTAAAATGATAGCGTTTACTTTTCTTAGACTATAATTAAACTATATAAAAACAGTGGCATTTTATGTAGCCACTGTTTCAATATCTTATTTTAATCCATTAACTAATTCTTCTACTAATTTAGCTAATTCTTCTTCTGTTGCGAATTTGCGCTTAGGATTCATTTCAAATGTAGTACCAAATTCAAATGGATCATTTTCATATTTAGGTACTAAATGACAATGTAAATGATGACCTTTATCATTATACATACCATAGTTTACTTTTGTAGGATTATACAGTTTCTTTAAACAAGTACTTACATTATTAATATCTCTAAAGAACCCATTTCTTTCTTCTTCGTTTAAATCTGTAAAATCATCAACATGATCCTTGTAAGCAACAATAACTCTACCTAGATGAGATTGTTCTTTAAATACATATAAGTTTGAATATTCTAACTCACATGCAAATACACCAAAAGCCGCTAAAGCTTCTTCATTACCGCAATACGAACAGTTTACATCTTTCATTTTATTTTCTCCTTTAATATTATGCTCTATAGATACTTTAAAACATTTTCTTAAATTTGCCAAGTATAATGACAAGAAAATAAATAAAAGTGAGCCAATGATTGACTCACTAAGTATTAATCAATACGCATTTCAGTTTCAACGTTGAAGAAATGAATCTTTGAACCATCCATGTATAATTTAATATTTTGGTGGTTACTAATTTCATTACGTGCAGATACTTTACCTACGATTGCTTGACCTTCTGTATTACCATGAATGATTAATTCATGACCAGTTAATTCAGCAACATCAACTGTAAAGTCAACTTTCATGTTAGGATATGTTTCTGATACGATACTTTCACAATGTAAATCTTCTGGACGTACACCAAGAATTACTTCTTTTCCATCATAGTCTTTTAAACAATCATAGAACATTTCAGGTACTTCTAATACATTGTTTCCATAAACAAATGTTTTACCTTTAATGCTTCCTTTAATAAAGTTCATAGCAGGAGATCCTACGAAACTAGCTACGAAAATATTAGCAGGTGAATTATAGATTTCTTTTGGAGAACCGATTTGTTGGATATATCCGTCCTTCATAACAACAATTCTATCAGCCATTGTCATAGCTTCTGTTTGGTCATGTGTTACATAAATAGTAGTTGCACCCATGCGTTCATGTAATTTGATGATTTCAGCACGCATTTGAACACGTAGCTTTGCATCTAAGTTAGATAAAGGTTCATCCATTAAGAATACTTTCGCATTACGAACAATTGCACGTCCTAAAGCAACACGTTGACGTTGACCACCAGATAATGCCTTAGGCTTACGTTCTAAGTATTCTTCAATTTCAAGAATCTTTGCAGCTTCACGAACACGTCTATCAATTTCATCTTTTGGTAATTTACGGATTTTTAAACCGAATGCCATATTATCATAAACTGTCATGTGTGGATATAACGCATAAGATTGGAATACCATTGCGATATCACGATCTTTAGGAGCTGTTTCATTCATGAAAACTCCATCAATTTCTAAAGTACCTGCAGTGATTTCTTCTAGTCCAGCAATCATACGTAATGTAGTAGATTTACCACAACCAGATGGACCTACGAATACAATAAATTCTTTATCTTGAATTTCTAGATTAAAATCAAAAACTGCTTGTACATTATTATCATAAATTTTGTCGATATGTTTTAAACTTAATTGTGCCATTTCATTTCACCTCGTATTTAGTATACTGCTATTACCATATATTGTATATGTGCATAGTGCACATTAAAAGAGATTGGTGTTATCTTTCAATAGTCTATATAAATAAACTAGTTGATTGTGCTCTACATCACGCATATCTAAATTTGTGATATCAGTAAATTTCGAGATCCTTTGATTCATAGTATTGCGATGTATATAAAGTAGTTTTGATACTAATAATACATTAGAACCATGTTCAACAAAGGATAATATACTATCAATTAACTCTTTATTCACATGATCAAAATAGTGTAAGAACAATTGTTTCGTTGCTTCATCATTTTGGATAAGACTAATCGTGATGGCATCTGCTAATGAATGATATGGACTATTCATTTTTAAAATATGTTTAAGTAAATACATACTTAAATCATCTAATTTAGGAGTTCCTAATATTTTAATAGATTGTCCTAAATCAGAGTTAATTAGTGTTAGTTGATGCTTTAAAAAAGTAGATATTGAAAAGCCTGTTTCGATATGTCCACTATAAGCATCATATACAACAAAATCAAATTCATCTTCTATTACACTATTTAAAGTTAATTCAAATGTAGTCATATCAATTGGTTTATTCGATATAAATAAATAATACATATACATCACCCAAATAATAATACCACAAATGTGCACAATGCACAAAGTGAGATAATCAAATAAAAACTCGATGAACATCATCGAGTTATCCTTACAACATACTAACTAATGTAAAGATTAAATGAGCACTAATACCTGAGCATAAGCCCCCTATAGTATGAGAAAGAATTGACTTTCCTGTTAGTTTAGGAAACTTTAAGACGGACATCATAGCTACATGAGTAGAAAGATAGCCACTAAAACACATACACATAGCAGTAAATACCGCAATATCATTAGCTGTTGCAGCACCACTAGCTACTAAGCCAGGAATTAAACCAATGGCAGCACCCGCAGCTCCAAGTGCCGTAATTGGTACAGAAATACATTCAGCTGTAGTGAAACCAAACAATGGTTTTAGAATAAAATCTAATTTACTACCTATTGCAGGTAATAGTCCAACACCTTCATAAGCAGCCCCAGTGAATACGCCATTAGTAGGAGAATTAGTAAACATCATTACTAGAGTACAAATAATAAGAACTCCAGGAATAATTTCAAAACCTAAATTAACACCTTGTTTCCCACCATCTAATAAGGCATTCATTGCACGAGAAGCAACAGAACCTTCACGCACAATACGCATATCAGAACGCATAATTGATTTATCGTTACCTTCATATGCTTCTTCCTCTAAATCAAATTCTTTCTTAGTAAAATGAAGCATAATACGAACGCTAACAATACTGCCAATTACAGCACCTATTAACCCAATAAAAGCAGGTAAAACAAAAGTACCACCATCTTTAGGTGACAAACCAATCATAAAAGTGATAATAATTAATCCCATTCCAAAGCCAGTTCCTAGATTTGTAAGAGCAGGTAGTTGATATTTCTTAAAGTATCTTCTAAATGATGGATCATCAGCTAATGTAAGGATAGCTGGATTATCAGATAAAAATGTAGCCATAACCCCAATAGCACTTGCTCCAGGTAAACCAAAAATTGGCTTCATTAGTGGTGCTAATAAAGAATTAATCACAGCAATTACACCAAATTCAGTAAATATACTTCCAATAGCACCGGCAATTACTGATATCGCCATTATATAAAATACAGTATCAAGCAATAATGCATATGCTGTATTCATTAAAGTATTCATCATATTAGGTAAACCCATTTTAGAACCTAGATATCCAAATAATCCGAAAAAGACTACAATAAATATTAAAGTCTCTAAACTATATACCTTCTTCATATTAGTTGTATTCATATTTAAACCCTCTTCAAACATTAAGATTATACCATATATTACTATTAATCATCAATTTATATTTGTATTGTTAATGTATAAAATGTGTAAATTAATAAGCTTCAAAAGCAGAAAAAAACCTAGTCGATAAGACTAGGTTATACTGCCTGGCAACTCGTTATCTTCACTATGGCTCGCATAGCTATTGTCACCACTAAGATGCTTAACTTCTGTGTTCGGTATGGGTACAGGTGTGTCCATCTTGCT
>JAFXJJ010000067.1 GCA_017532345.1 Erysipelotrichales bacterium | reverse complement strand
TTTAAGCTTTAGGCGATATTTTTATTAATCATTTTTAACTCTAAATGCTAAAATTTCTTGAATAATTAATGATACAACTACACCTGCAATAAGTGGTGCATTTGCAATAAGAGATTCTTTAGTGAAATCAATAAAGATTGTGAATATTAATGATAACACTAATAATACAAGTGGAACCCATGTAATTAAATTTAATACAAATGTATTACCTGGTACTTTGTAAACTCTTTCTGTTTTATCAATTTTTCTTAATTTTAAGAATGAAGCAAATAAAGGTACATAACTTAATAATAGTGTTACTAAACTTAAGCTGAAGAATGTCCAGAATAAGTTATTAGCAGCATCACTACCAAATTCGCCTAATAAAATTCCACAGATTACGATAACACTAGCTACAACACCATTCATTATAGCAGCCATATATGGAACTTTTTCCTTATTAACTTTGCTGAATACTTTTGGAAGTCCACCGTCATCAGCTGAGTATTTAGCAACGCTATTAACTCCGAATGACCATGATACAATATTAGCAACCATTGTATAAATGAACATAATTCCAGCTGCGATTACAACGAATCTAATTACATCTGGATTAACATTTAAGTTAGTTAATAAAATTGCAAATGAATCAGTAATTCCTGCAACTTCTGCATCAGCTAAAGGCATTGCTACATTTACACCAGTTGCTGGTAAAATATAGAATATAGCCATTAAAGCTCCACCTATAATAAGTGCTTTTGGAATTTCTTTCTTTGGATTTTCCATATCTGTTGCGAATGTTGCAACAACTTCAAATCCTAAGAAGTTAAATATAATAATTGAAATAAATGATAATCCAGCTAAGTCAAGTGTTGGGAATAAATCCGCAGCGCTTTGAATTGGATTAGCACTTTGTCCTGTTTTAATCCATGCATAAATTCCTAAGAATCCTAATGCTAACATGAATATAATTTTGAATACAGTTCCGATATTAACAAACCATTTGTTTTCTCCAATACGATTTGTGCTTAGGAATGTAACAATCCAAGTGTATCCTAATTGTAGAACTAATAAACTTACTAATCCTAGTTCAATTTCAAATACACCTGCTACTACATCAGTAACAGCAACAGCTAGTGATGCAATCCATAATGGGAAATTAATCCAATAATTCCATGCTACACGTGAAGCCATTTTTTTACCGAATGCTTTCTTAACCCAGTCATACATTCCACCTTCACTCTCAAAAGTACTTCCAAGTTCAGCAGTAATTAGACCATATGGTAAACAGAAAGCTAAAATTAGAAATATCCACCAGAAATATTGTGTATTTCCGATGGCAGCAGTTGGTGCTACACTTTCACAAACTAATGTAATACATACAGTAGCAAGTATAGCATCAACTAATTTGAATTTTTTTGCTTTTTTTGCCATCTTATACTCCTTATTTATTTAATTGGGCGTTGCAAGCTGCAACAGTTTCGGCCATCTTATCCATGAAATAAACAAGAAGACCTCTCATAGCAGTTAATCTATTCTCAGCTTGATCGTAGATAATAGAAATGTCTGAATCCATAACTTCATCAGTTACTTCTTCACCTCTTGTAGCTGGTAAGCAGTGCATGAATTTTGCATTTGCTCCGGCTTTTTTCATCATTTCCATATCAACTTGATATTTAGGGAAGAATATACCTTTTCTTTCTTCTTCAGAAAGTTCTGCTTCGTATAATCCATACCAAACATCAGTGTAGATGAAATCAGCTCCAACTATAGATTCTTCATCATCTGTAACTAAGAATGTACCACCTGATACTTTACAATTTTCTTCAGCGATCTTTTGGAAATGTTCATTTAATTGGTATCCTTTAGGACCGAAATGAACAAAATGACCACCAAGTTTTGTAACTATCATCATTAATGATGCGCATACTTGAGTAGCATCACCAACAAATACTACTTTACAATCTTCAAATTTCTTACCTGCTGGTAAATGTTCAAACATTGTAGTAATGTCTCCCATTTCTTGAGTAGGGTGATTGTAATCACTCATACCGTTGATAACTGGGATAGTAGCATCTTTTGCTAGTTGTACTATTGACTCATGTTTTTGAACTCTTGCCATTAAAACATCAACTAATCTAGATAATACTAA
>JAFXJJ010000066.1 GCA_017532345.1 Erysipelotrichales bacterium | reverse complement strand
TTCCATGAACGGAATACAGCTTTGATAGCACCCATTAATTGTTCTTTTGGATCTTGAGGGAAATCTACACCCTTGTTATCCTTGAAGAATTGTTTGAATTTAACAACTAATTCTTTTAAATCTTCAGTAGTTAATTCAGTATCTAACTTAACACCCTTTGCAGCTTTCATTTCATCGATTAATTCTTCGAAACGATGTTTTGGTAATTCAAATACAACGTCACTGTACATTTGAATGAAACGACGATATGAGTCATAAGCAAAACGAGGATTATTAGTAAGTTCTCCAAAGCTTACTACTACTTCATCGTTAAGACCTAAGTTAAGAATTGTATCCATCATACCTGGCATTGAAGCTCTAGCACCAGAACGTACAGATACTAATAAAGGATTTGATTTGTCCCCTAATTTTTTACCTGTTCTATTTTCTAAATCTGCTAAATGTTCTTCAATTTCAGCGATGATTTCATCAGCAATGCTTTCATTGTCATCATAATAACGAGTACAAGCTCCAGTAGTGATTGTAAATCCATCAGGAACTGGCATACCTAAGCTTGACATTTCAGCTAAGTTAGCACCTTTCCCACCAAGGATTTCACGCATTGAGCCATTACCTTCGCTAAATTTATAAACGTATTTTGTGCTCATGTTTATCTCCTCCATAATAACGTCTTAGCGTTTACGCCCATATATTATACAACATACAGCTAAAATATGAAAGCGTTTTTACCTCATTTCTAAAAAAAGTATCCATTTTCTAACAATATTTCTACCATTATTTCTATTCATGTTACATTTAAATTAGTTCTTTATAATCTAACTAAATAATTGTATAATTATAATAAGTTCTTAAAGGAGTAATACTATGTATAGTAGAAGTGAAGAGTTACTAAATAGAATTAGACTAATATCTGATGAAATTTTACTAAAAAGCTTTGGTAATATCATCTTTGAAGAATATATTATAATACCACATTACGGCAATATTATATTACGCTTCAATATCAATGATTCTAATTACACATTAGATGATTTAGATAACTATGAGAGCATGATGAATGAGTGTGTGAAAGATGAATTCTTAGTAGACTTTATGGGAAGTGTATATAAAAATGTAGGATTAAATCATCAAGAATTAGATACTATTCTTACTAAATGCCAAGTTAAATATAATGACATTGTTATTCCAAAATCTATTCACGACAACAACATTAAAGAAGATGCTAGATATTTACTTAGTCTATGTAATTTACCTATAGAGCAAGATGTCTGGGAAATCCAGCTTGAAGAAGAAATCAATTTATTTATACTAGGTAATAAAACCGGAATGCTAGGTACATACGATAGTAATGAAGGAACAATCAATGTCTATGAATTAAATCGTATACAAGCTGAAGGATTAATGAAAGCAACAATATATGCGAAACTAAATAATATATCATTAGTAAAAGTATTACTTAATGATTGACACCTTAAGGTTAAGAAAAATATGCTTAACCTTTTTTTACTCTAAAATATACAAAAAATGCAAATAAAACCCGTACTTTTTATAAATATTGCCATTTTTAAGTGTATATGATATAATATTCGTGTTTATTGAAAGGATGTGTCTTTAAATGGATAGTTACCCCTCGTATAACAACTATGCTAGAACGTATAGTTCACTAAATATTAGATTAAAGCATATGTTGTTAGGACATATGAAAATGTGAGTCTAATGCTCAATATAGTTTAATTAATATTTAGGAGGAGAACAAATTTATATGGACAATGAAACGATGACCATGCTGCTAGCATTGGTTGGATTAGTATTTTTATCAGCTTTTTTCTCGGCTACCGAAACAGCATACTCTAGTATCAATAAGATTAAAGTAAAGAATCTTGCTAACAATGGTTCTAAGAAAGCCGAAAAAGTTTTAAACTTATTAGAAAACTACGATAAATTCATAACAACTGTATTAGTTGGTAACAATATCGTTAATATTTTGGCTTCATCTTTAGCTACTGTATTTTTCTTAGCAGTATTCCCTGAAAATGGAGTAACTATTTCTACTACAGTAATGACACTAGTAGTATTAATATTCGGTGAAATCACACCTAAAACTATTGCCAAAGAAATGCCAGAAAAATTCGCATTCTTTGTATATGATATTATCGCATTACTTGTTTTGATATTAACACCTATTAACGCTATCTTTACTGCATGGAAGAATTTCTTATCTAGTATCTTTCACTTTGAAAATGACGATTCTGTTTCATCAGATGAATTATTAACAATGGTTGAAGAAGCACAAAACGATGGTGAGATTGATGAACACGATGGTAATTTAATCAGTAATGCTATTGAATTTAATGAATTAGAAGTTAAAGATATTTTAACTCCACGTGTTGATGTAATTGCAGCAGATATTACTGATAGTGTTGAAGAAATCGAAAAATTATTCAGAATACATGGATATTCAAGATTACCAATTTATGAAGAATCAATCGACAACATTGTTGGTATTATTCATGAAAAAGATTTCTATAGCTTATTATTAGATAAAGAAACTGATATTAAGAAAATTATGCAAAAGGTTATTTATACTAGCCCTTACATTAAAGTCAATGATTTATTACGTCAATTACAAAGTAATAAAACGCACTTAGCAGTAGTAGTTGATGAATATGGTGGAACAGCTGGTATCATTACATTAGAAGATATTATTGAAGAATTAGTTGGTGAAATATGGGATGAACATGATGAAATCATTGAGTACTATAAACCAATTGATGAATCTACTTACATAGTTTCATGTAATGCTAACTTAGAAGAAATGTTTGAACACTTTGATTTAGATATTGAAGAAGAATATGAATTTACTACTGTATCTGCTTGGTTAATTCATTTATTTGATAAGATTCCAGAAGCTGGTGAAGATGTATATTTCATGAATATGCATTTAACTATCAAAGAAAGTGATGGAAAAACTATTCAATCAGTTGAATTACACTTCTTATCTGAAGAAGAACTTGCAGAATTAAATAAAAAAGATGATGAAGATGAAAAAGAAGAGAATTCTAAATAGAATTCTCTTTTTTTATACTATCAATAAACAAAGAAAGGAATTATTCCTCACCGAATAATTCCTTTTCCCATGCATCGAAACGATTATTAATTTCAGCCATTGTATCTTGACAAATTTGAGGAAGTTCTCCTCCCCATTTCTTCTCAGCATCAGCAAAGCCATCAAGTACCGCTTGTTTAATAGTAGCGAACATTCCACTATCTGATCCTACAAAAGATTCTGCCATAGCCATAATACGATCGGCAACCGCTTGGATACCCCATACATCATGTTCTTCTAATGGGGATGTTTCACTTGTTTCAGCTATTAAATCCTCTAGATTAACAATTTCGTCATTAGTCTTATAGAAAGAATATTGACTATTTGCTTGATCAGTTACACAATCACGAATCATTTCTAGCAATTGAAGTTTACGAGCTTCTTGTTCTTCCAATAAAGTATCAACATTAGTAACTTCTTGAGGTGCTACAGCTGGTTTACGTACAGGTTTGCTGTATGTAACATTAACCTTTTGTTCAGACTTAACAAATTTGTCCTCTACTGGTTTTTCTGCAACATTAGCTTTTTCAGTTTCTGGTTTCTTTGTTGGTTTTGCAGTGACAGTAGGAATATTTGTATACCCCTTTTTCACTGAAGAAATAAATCCACTCATAAGTTCACCCCGTTTCTGGCACACTCAGTGCTATTAATTATATCGAATGTTTTTATTAATACTTAATATAATTAAATGAAATATTTAAATATTGTGTTTAAGCATCATTCTTTAACAAAAAGACTGCATAAATGCAATCTTTAGTTTCTTGTTTCATCAACAAATATTATATTGCCTACAAACTCATAATAATCATTCCACATCTTACGGAATAATTTATATGACTCTTCTTTATACGCATCTAATGGCTTAATACCTCCAGTAGAACGTAATTCAATACCCTTTTTGAATTCTACCATGTTATCAACATGATTCTTCCAAACATAATTCAAATATTGAAGCATCATTCTTTGAATAATATCCCATGAATAACAAATATTCATATTAATATCGCGAATAACTTTCTGTTCAACCATCGTAAGGTATTTCTCTCTGTTTTCAATATCTAAAACATCTTTTGGTAAGCGATATTCTCGTTTGATTGTATTCTGCCACTGATAAAACATATCCTCATTTCTAATGACATTTAACTTATTTTCTAAATATAAGCGAATCGCATATGTGATTTCACTACGTAAATTGGTTATATCTAGTAATGAATCTCTTAATTCAAAAATAATTTTACGGTGTAAGCTTAATTCATTATCATATTCAAGTAGTTTCTTACGTACATTGTAGTTATTACTTTCAGCTTGCTTCTGAATTAAATTAATTAATGCATTACGCTTTTTAGGATTTAATGCCTTGTTAGATAACTTCTGTTTTTGTTCATCATTGGCATATTTCGTTATTAGGACATCTTCTAATGATACATACATTTTGGTGTATCCAGGATCACCTTGTCGACCTGAACGTCCCTTTAATTGATTATCGATACGACGAGAATCATGTCGTTGGAAGCCAAGGATACATAGTCCACCTTTCTCCTTTGACTTACTATCTAGTGGTATATCAGTTCCTCTACCAGCAATATTTGTCGCAATAGTTATTCTTCCACTTGTCCCTGCTTTAGAAACAATATCCGCTTCATTCTCATCTTGTGTACCATTTAATACAATATGATTAACTTTTAATTTAGTAAATTCTCTTGATAACATAATACTATCTTCAATAGATGCTGTTCCAATTAGTACTGGATTACCATTATGAGATAAACGAATTGCATCACTAACAATAGCATCTTTCTTATCCTTAATTGTTTCAAAGATGGCATCTTGATCATCAATACGAATAATCGGTTTATTGGTTGGAATCTCAAATGAACGTAGATTATATGTTGTGAATAATTCTATTTCTTCACTTTTAGTAGTACCACTCATACCAGCTAATTCATTGTATAAGCGAAATAAATTCTGATATGTAATTGTAGCCTCTGTAACACTTTCAGCCTTTATTGGAACATCCTCCTTAGCTTGAATAGCTTGATGTAATCCTTCCGAATATTCCCTACCAGGTAAAATGCGTCCTGTATATTCATCAACAATTAAAACTTCATTATTCATTACTACATAATCAATATCACGTTTAAAGATATAATTAGCCTTTAAAGCTTGATTTATCTTATGTATCAAGGTCATATTATTTGGATTATATAAATCCTTCTTATTAAAATAATCATGGGCTTTTTGAACACCTGATTCACTTAAATATACACTTCTCGATTCTTCATTACATATAATATCACTATTACTTAATGAACGTACAAAACTCTGACATCTACCATACTCATTCAAATCATCGTTTTTAGGACTAGAGATAATAAGAGGTGTACGAGCTTCATCGATTAACACAGAATCAACCTCATCTACTAATGCATAGTCTAATTTACATACAACTTTCTCATAATTAGACATAACAAAAGAATCTCTTAAATAATCAAACCCTAACTCACTATTCGTTGTATATACAATTTGATTCTTATAGACATGTTGTTTCATTAAACGATTTAAACTTCTACGATTAAGTCCACACGTAATTCCGAAAAATTCATATACAGGCTTTAATGTAGTATAATCACGCTCTGATAAATATTCGTTTGTTGTTACTACATGGACGTATTTACCTTCTAAAGCTTTTAAATATACTGGGATAGTAGAAGTAAGCGTCTTACCTTCACCAGTTTTCATCTCAGCAATATCATTATAATACAACACAATACCACCTAATAATTGTACGAAATAAGGATATTGTCCTAATATACGATAATTAACTTCTCTAATTAATGCTACTGCTTCAATAATATCTGAATCTTTTAATTTATTTAAATTTCTACGAAGACGATTATGCACTGCTTTTAATTCTTCGTTAGTCTTTTCTTTCATTGTTATTGCCAAAGCATCAGCTGCCTTAGCTAGTCGTAATACTCTTTGAAAATGCCTATAATCAGCATCAATTAAACTTTTTAAAATATTTACCATAATTCTCCTTTATATACTTCCTACTCTTCTAATAGTTAGTTATATAAAGGTGGAGCATTCTCACCAACAGGATATAGTACTAAAACACTAAAGATAATTAAAAACTCTAGTAAACAATTAAATAATAATACTACATCATATTTATCTATTGATATAAAAGCATATGGAGTAATTGGTTTAAAAACATATAATACAAATCGACTATCACGTTTATTTAAAGTAGTTGGTATCTCCATATAGTTAGTGTCAACCACCATACTAGAATTCCTATGGATATCTGAGTATGAATTAGATAACATTTGAACTGGAGCTACTAGCACTACCAATACGAAGTTCAATAGTGCCAAAAGATATAGTGATTTATTTTTCATTTCAGCACTTCCCTTCTTATTGCCATTCAATTATTTAATAATAATTTCAATTGAAGGCTTATCATGCTTAGACTCTTTATATAATAAGTAAGCAGCAAATACTACTGCAAAGTAAGCAACTACAGTAATTATTCCTTCTCTTGTAGAAGCAGGGACAAATAAGTTTACAATATAGAATGCAGATAGTATAAAGATAGATTTAAGAATTGTCTTAATCGTATTATTCTTAATTGCATAAGAAATCATAGAGATTGCCATATAACCAATAGCAATCGCAACAACAAATGATACTACTAATAAATATCCATAATCAACAAGTGTTAATTGAAATGCTTCAAGTAATACTTCAATTGTTTCTGTTCCAAAGTACTCAATCATCATAGGATCATTGGCATACATTTTAACTAAGAATCCACCAACACCTAACGTTAACACTGAAAATAAATTTCCAATGATGCAAAGACCACTAAAAAATGAAGTAAATAGTTTTTCATCTTCATGAATCTTTGCCATGCGTAATCCAAACATCGAAACAGCATTATAAAATACCATTCCC
Organism: Erysipelotrichales bacterium; assembly: GCA_017532345.1. Classification (GTDB taxonomy): domain Bacteria; phylum Bacillota_I; class Bacilli_A; order Erysipelotrichales; family Erysipelotrichaceae; genus SIG230. The sequence goes on along the minus strand of JAFXJJ010000066.1, from coordinate 6,874 downwards.
ATGAATAAACTATCCACAATCAAATATACAAAGTCACCATTTGCGATTAAGAAATTGGTACACAGCATTAAAAACATCGACGCTAAAATCCCATACACAAATGCTCTTTCATTTAATAATTTTTTTAATTTCAATGTAAAGAATGTCGCAATCATCATCACAACACTAATAACTACGACGCCAATACATAAAGTATCAAAACTCATAAAACACCTCTCACTATTCTATTACCTTATTCTTACGACTCAAATTATCGCGTATACGCTCTTTAGTCAAGAAATAAATCAATGCAAATAGCGGAACACCAATTACCATACCTGTAAAGCCTAGTAATCCTTGTCCTACTAAAATCGCAAAGATAATCCAAATTGCTGGTAATCCAATTGTATCACCAAGAATCTTTGGTCCTAAAACATTACCATCAAATTGTTGAAGTAATAAGATGAATATTAAGAACCAAATAGAAGTTATTGGTTCAACTACAAGTACGATTAAGAAGCCTGGTACTGCTCCAATAAATGGTCCAAAGAATGGAATAACATTGGTAATTCCAATAATAGCACTAATTAATAATGGGAATGGCCAGTTTAAAATAGACATCACAATAAAACATAAAATACCAATAATTAATGAATCTAGTATTTTACCACCAATAAAGTCATTGAAAATACGATCAGCTAATCGTAATGTATATAAAACTGTATTAGCTACACGATCGCTAGTAAATGCATATAATGCTCGTCTAAACTCACGTGAGAAGCCTTTAATATCCATCATTACATAAACACCAACAATAACACCAACTATTAATTGGATAACACCATTTGCAACAGTTACAGTTGTTGACAACACATTAGGTAAATATGTAGTCATGAAATTCATTGCATAAGAAGTTAATTCTTGTGTACTTGGTATCTTCGACACTAGTACATCTAATACTTCACTCACATCAATATTAAATGTTCCACATAAATCAATAATAATAGCCTCTAAGTTACGTATATATGCTTCCAAGTTAGCGAATAATACTAAAATAGATTCAAATAACTGTGGAACTAGGATATAAATAAACACAATAATGCAGAACACCCCAAAAACTAATGCTAAAAATACTGCAATATAATGTCTAATCTTATCTGGTAATCCAAGCTTAATTAAGAATTTATACTCGATTAAATTCATTGGTGTACGCAATAAATAAGCAATTACGCCGCCAATAATAAATGGTCTAAGTATTAATACAAATTCTTTAAAAATATCTACTACCTTTTGTAAATCACTTATACAGAAATAAAATAACATTATCAATATACCCGCTAAGGAATATGTCAAAACATTTTTTATTACACTTTCATCTTTTATGAACTTCATAACTTCAACTCCTTTCTAATATAATAACATAATGAATCAATCCTATCAAAATAAAAGAAGAGATTTAAAATAATTTTAAGATTTATACCACTTTAATTCCTAATAATCCAGCAATCATCATTGCTTGATATTCATTACACATCATGCCTTGAAGATTTTGGTAATTAGCATGTAGACCATCAATATCTGCATTACTAAAGTCTACTCCCTTTAATGGTGTATTTACTACTTCAAGTCTGCTCAAATCAATATTTTCTAAACCTAAGCTTGTTAGCTTAGATTGATTAAATGAGCTTTCTTGAAATACCGAATCGTTCATTTGCACATGAGCGAAATCAGTCACAGCAAAGTTTGTATATCTACCCATACAATTTCTAAATAGTACATTATTTAGTTTCACTTTAATAAATTGTGTTCCCATGAACTTTGAATTATCAAATTCATTACGATGGAAGCCTGTATCATCAAATTCAACATTTGAAAAATCACAATGAACAAACTCACAATCAACAAAATGTACTCTAGTAAACTTTGAGCCACCAAAACTACAATTTTCAAATTTACACCCATTAAATTCTAATGCTTCATATTTACTAGTTATATTCTCACCAGAAAACGATAAATCATAAAAATAAGTGTCATCGTTATTACTTATATAACGTTTAAAATCTTGCACTGTTTCTTTTACACTATTTTTAGGCGGTACAATCTTAATCTTTGCCATATATTTCACCTTCCTGTATGAATGAATCATATAAAAACTACTATTGCTAATTATACATTATTTATCAAGAAAGAAAAACTAAAAGCTAACGCTTTTAGTCTTTTAATTTAAATCTTGAGCTTTATTAATACTTTCTACTTCAGTGATTTCATTAATTGTATCATTCTTATAGTATTTACCAGAAACTGTATTTTCAACTTCTAAGAATGGTAAATTCATTTCATCAACAATGATAGAAACTCTATAATGGTTATTATTATCATCAGTTAAATAATAATAAGTTGTTCCATTAATAGTTACTTCCTTAATTGAAGTAATTAAGGCTGTGAAATTAACAGTATCATACGTAATTTCAACATCACCTGTACCATCTACACCTAAGTAATTCTTAGCTGCTTGTTCAATACCATAGCTTGCTTCAGTAACTACTACTTTTTGATAGTCAACTACATCTACAAAAGCATACATCTTAACTAAACCAGCATAGTCTTTTAAAGAAATTAAATAAGTTGCTTTACCATTTAAGTTGATTAATAATGGGAAGCTTGCTTGATAAGCCATTTGTTGAACTTGACCTTCAGCACTAGCCATTGCTGAATATTCTTCAGCACCTGGTACAGAATAGAAGTTAGTTTCTTTTGTACGTAAGTTCGATAAGATGAAACCTAAGTTAGACTCATCACTAGCAATAGATGTGATACCAGTATACAAATATACATCATCATTCATGATAATATAATTGTAACCATCAGTAGTTTCCACAACATTACGTTGACCAAAAATACTATTGAAGAAACCACCATTATATAATCCCCAGTTATCTACTTGTTCAATAATTAAGCTTGGATTATATACGTGGTCAATCCATGCAGGTACGTCACCACTTTCATAACGTTCTGTATCCCCTGTAATTGGATCAACAATAATAACACCATTAATATCTGGTTTCAAACCAACTGCTGTATAAGAAACAGTTGGGAAAATCCAATATGGGTTACCTTCGTTATCTAATTCAAATGTAGGTGTTGCGAAGATTGCTGTTGGATATGAGAATCTTACATGACGATAAATATTTTCATTGAAATAAGCTGAAGGCATATATTTCATACCTTTATCTAACTTAACAAGCTTAGCTTCACCATCAACACTATTAACTGTAATATAACCCTTTACACCTTCTTTACGGTTATTGAAATATTTAATAATTCCATCATACTCTAATGGTGTAACACGGATAATTTCATTTTGATAATTAATTTGTGTATAAATATTTGAAACATAGAATTGAGATACTAATTCTGGTAATTGTCCCATTACGCGGTCACCAAGTTTTTGTGAGCTTTCTTTATCAAGTAATGGAATATGATTGAAATTCACTGGCGCAACATCTTCATAGAAATTACCAGATTGGTCAATTTCAATACGATTTGCATAAGAACCAGCACGGATTACGGGTGAATTGGCAACATTCAATACGGTAATTCCAAGCACTACTAAGATTGCACCAATCACTAAATACTTTGCCAATGCACTTACTTTTAAACGTAGACCTTCTCTATTAACAATTAAATCTAAGAAAACAAAAATACCTATTAAAACAAATGCATATACCCAAAATCCATAACTAGATGGATTTAAAGCTGGTAAAAATAGATAATATAAAACAAAACCAATAATAGCTGTAATAACTAAACTAATACCCATTTTTTTCATAAACTACCTCCTAAGATTTGTAAGTATATTATACTCCTAAATAATATAAATGCAACAAAAATAAGAAAAATAAGAAACACAACCAACCCTCATAATTAAGTATTGGAGATAATCTCTAAGTTAAACATTCTACAATAAAGTAGAAAAGAAACACTAACGTGTTTCTATGATTTCGCATCAAAATGAACCTTACAACGTGGACAAGTAATTTCGATATTTCCCTTTCCTTTAGGTACTCTTAATTCTTGCTTGCAGTTTGGACATTTGAAATATTTATAGTTTTTAGAATTCTTAAAACGATTCTTTAATTTACGGAATTTCTTCCTAATTGGATATACATAAGATAAGAATTTATCATTTTCTTTTCGTCTAACAGCATAGTTTTTTGATAACATTCGGAAAAGTAAAAAACCAAATGGTAGATAACCAACTAATAATCCAATAATGGCGTTATCAATAAACAAAGATAAAATGCACATCACAATACCTATCCACAATAGTACAAGGTTTAATTCATCCATCCCATACTTATTGTACATAAATTTTTGAAATCTATTCAAAGCAAACACTCCATTTCTATGACTGTCCCTAATATCCTCTTATGAAATTATACCATATATTAACTTAAAATTATATAGCTTTTGAGTTTTTAAAGCATTTCACACAAAATACCCAAAATTACTTTGTTGTACTACCAAAACCGCCATTTCTAATTTCAACAACATCATCATCTTCAACAATTCCAAATTCAGTAAAAATCCCTTGTGCAAAGCCGTTTCCTTTACTTACTTCTAATGTTTTATCTTCGTTTGTAGCATTCGTAAGCTTCACGAATATATGACCTTCATTATCACTGTAATAATAATCAGAGTCAATGATACCTACAGTATTATTTAGTTGCATACGATATTTAAATCCTAATCCAGATCTAGGATATATTGATAATACCCACCCTTCATCAATATAAGCTCGAATTCCTGTAGGTACTTTAATTGTTTCATTAGGCTTTAAAGCAAAAGTTAATGGACTAAAGAAGTCATATCCTGCAGAACCTACAGTTGCACGTTTAGGCAATTTAATATCATTATATACTTGAGTAGCTTCGTCTTCACTACCACCAAATGTATCGATCCAATCCTTCATAAATTCATTTAAACTTACTTTTTCAAATCTAGCAATACGTTTCATAATAATCTCCATTCTAATTATTCTAATTAAGTATATCTATAATTGAATATAAAAAGCAAGTATTTAGATTTATAATTACTTTTCTTTCAACGTATACTTGTATAGTCATATAAAATTATTATATAATTATATCATTAAATTTGGAAAAGGAGATTTTATTTATGAATGATGAAACAGTAATTTCGGCATCAGAAATGCCTAGTTTCAACAAGAATCGTGTAAAACGTCGTATGAAGTCGATGGGGTGGGGACTATTTTGGTTGATGTTTTCTGCACAATTTCTTGCTGTTGTACCATTATTGATATTCAATTATTTAGCTGAAGTAGGAATGATTGATGCAACATTAGCACAATGGCTAGCAACTGATATTGGAATATATGGAATTGGATTACCTTTATTCTATATGATAGTTAGACATCTTCCTAAGCTTAAATTAGAAGATAAGAATTACAAATTTGATCTGAAAAAAGTAATTTATACTTCACTAGTTTTATTAGGTATCTTATATATCTTTAATTTCTTAGCTTTAGGAATTACAGAATTACTTAAGCTAATAACTGGCAGAGAAATCGTAGATATCTTGGAAAATGCCATTAATAGTACTACATCTATTTATACATTTATATTTGTAGTTATCATAGGTCCTATTATGGAAGAAATAATCTTCCGTAAAATGATTATTGAGCGTACTTTAGATTTCGGTGATACATTTGCGATTGTATATTCTTCACTAGCATTTGGTCTATTCCACGGTAATTTGAATCAAACTATCTATGCAACTATGCTAGGAGTTGCTTTGGCTTATATTTACATTAAAAGTGGAAATATCAAATATCCTATATTATTCCACATGATTGTGAATTTCTTTGGTAGCTTCTTAATGCCTCTATTAATTTCAACGAATGAAACATTGTCTATCGTTATTTCAGTGTTCGTTATAATCACAATTGGTATTGCTGTATATACATTCATTAAATATCGTAAAGCTATTCACTTAGATGAAAGAGATATGCCACTTACAACTAAAGAAAAGTTTAAGGTTGGTATGTTAACACCTGGCTTCATCATCTATACATTGGTATTTATTCTTTTAATTATCTATATTCTATTCTTCTTATATTAAAAAAAGCCCATAAGGGCTTTTTTTAATATATTATTCTATAAGCTAAAGCACTACAGCTATATGCAATAACCAATTGTATCAATAAATTAATCATTGTTTTCCTCAAACCAATTTCTTTATACATTATAGCTATACTAGGAATACAAGGTATATAAAATAATGTAAATATCAAAAAGGAGCATAATGATGAAACTGGAATTACACTTAAATTCCCACCAAATAATATCATTAAAACTGCTACAATATTTTCCTTTGCAACAAGTCCACAAATAATCGCTATTACTAGACGATAATCGTGAATACCAATGGGTTCAAATATAGGTAATAAATAGTTTGCGATTACATACAACATACTCTCACTTGACTCTGAAGTATATTGTAAACTAGCATTACAATTCATACCAAAATAAATGATTATATAGCTAACAACTAAAAAATAGAATGTTTTACTTAAAAAATCTATTGTTTTACTAATACTTTGTTGCCAAACACTTCTCATATCTGGCCACATATAAATAGGCATCTCACAAATTAATAAATCAACTGAATTATTCTTTTCTACAAATATTAATAAAGTATAAACAATTAATATACTTAGAAAATAACATATTATAACTAACCACTCACCATTATCAATAATACTAACAATACACATAATTACAGGTAATTTAGCGCTACAAATCATATATGGAATAACACGAATAATGCTTATTCTTTTATTATCATCAACGATTCTACTAGATGTTATAGCAGG
>JAFXJJ010000065.1 GCA_017532345.1 Erysipelotrichales bacterium | reverse complement strand
CGTAAAGTTACGTGGATATCCAAGTACATTGATATCTTGACGAAGAATAGTTACACATAGTGAGTGTATTGTTGAGATATGCACACCACTACTATTATCACCTAGCATTCCAATCAAACGATTACGCATTTCATTAGCTGCTTTATTCGTAAACGTAATGGCACATATGGTATTCGCCAAATATCCAAGTTCATCTATCATATATGCAATTCTAGTAATTAATACACGTGTCTTACCACTACCTGCACCAGCTACTACTCTTGCATACTTATTTAATGTAGTTACTGCACTACGTTGTGCTTCATTTAATGCATCAAGATAATTCATTTATAATCACCCGTACCAATTATACATGATTTTAAAAAGTGAGGAAATACTAAACGCAACAATATCTTAAAATCAATTGAAAATGTATACTTTTCTATTTACCAATCTTGGAGTATAATAGATAAGTATTTGAAAGGAATGTTGTATTATGGGTTCTAAAAGAAAAAAGAAAAACGAAACTCTTAAAAAACAAAAAATATCAGCAATAGATATAGCTCTATGCTGTATTCTAACTATATGTTCATTATATGCAGCTAATATTATCGTACCATTAGGTTTATTACCTAATACATGGTTAGTATTAATTGCTTTATTATTAATTATCATTCTTTTAATCACATTAATCCAAAGTTTACTTAAATTACCTTTATTTGTTCATATTATATATCGTTTATTTGTTTGTATACTAAGTGTAGGCGTGATTGCTGGTACTTATACAGTAAATCGAGTAGACGAGGCGGTGGCAGAGGTTATTAAGACTCCTGATAGCTACGTAGAATATATATCGATTATCACATTACGTGAATCAGGAATTATTTCATTAGATGATTTAAAAGGTAAAACTATTGGTATTCAGGGAAGTGTTGATACTGATCATATGGATACTGCTATTTCTCATATGTCATCGTATTATGAAAGTAATCCAAAAACCAAGAAATACCAAGACTATACAAAAGCTATTCAAGGTTTATACAAAAATGAAGTATCAGCCATTGTATTAAGTGAAACTTATCGTACCCTAGTAGAGGAAAACATAACAGACTTCAGAGAAAAAACCGCTATCATCGATGCCATTCAAATTGAAAAGCCTGTAGTAGATATCGTAAAGCAAATTGATATTACTTCTAATGCCTTCACAGTATTAGTAAGTGGTATTGATACTTTGGGGGTAGCAACTATTTATTCACCATCCGATGTTAATATGTTGATTACAGTTAATCCATTAACTAAATCAATCGTAATGACTAGTATTCCTCGTGATTCATACTTACCAAATGCATGTTTAGCCAATAACCCAGATAAACTAACACATACTGGTTTATATGGTATGGATTGTACGATTCAAACGATTGAAAATGCCTTTGATGTTGAGATTAACTACTATGCGAAGATATCATTTTCTTCACTGATTAATGTAGTAAATGCACTAGGTGGTATTGAAATTGATGTACCTATGTCATTCTGCGAACGTAAAGCTAATCGTGTAGATATTATCTACATCAACAAAGGTAAACAAATCTTAAACGGTGAACAAGCATTAGCCCTAGCTAGAAACCGTCAAAATGTAAGTGGTGGTGACTTAGGACGTGCGAAAAATCAACAAATGATCGTTAACGCGATTATTCGAAAATGCTTAAACCCAGATATTTTAAATAAAATTGATGAATTAATTACTGTTGTAGGTCAAACCGTACAAATGAATCTTACAAAGCAAGAGATTTATAGTTTCGTTAATATGGTAGCCAACGACTTAACAACACCTTGGACAATTTCCAATAATGTCGTTGCTGGTGAAAATGGTTGGGGTGAATGTGCATCTATCCCAGGTATGGAATTAAGCGTTGTAGAACTAAGTGAAGAAGAAATAAATAAAACTAAATTTATCGTTAAACAAGCTACTACTGATGCTGACTTAAGTGAATTAACATTCAACATCAACTCTGTAGAATTATCTTCACAAGAAGAAAGCGTTGAAGCTGAAGGTGAAACAGAAGGAGCTAAAGGTTATGACTTCTGCTGGATTACTTTAAAACAACAGCAACAATTAGAAGCAGAAGAAGAGGAACCAGAAATTAATCTTGATGATATTCCTTCTACTGAAGAAACACCAGAAGACATTCCTACTGATACGCCAGTAGAAACACCTGAAGCAAATGTACCTACTGAACCTTCTACCGATACACCTCAAGAAGAATCACAAACTCCTAATGAAGAACCAGTAGAAAATCCAAATGTCGAAGTTAATGTGGAAGAAGATACTAGTGAACAGCCACCAGTAACTTGGGAATAAGAAAAAGAAAATGCAGGAATTCCTGCATTTTTATTCTTTTATACGCATTATCTCATTAACTTCATCTACTAAGGTTTGGGAGAAATCAAAGATTTCAGGATGCATACAGTTCACAAAGCAATTACCAATAATTAACTTAAGTATTAACTTCGTCATGGCACTTGCTTCCATTGCTTTTGTGATTTGGCCCTTTTCTTGTCCTCTACTAATCATTCCAAAAATGATATCAAAGGCTGTACGATTAACCTTTAATACATCTGCTTCAGGGTAGAAGATGAAGATTCTGAATACTTCCTTTAATAAAGAAGTAGGTAAACTACGGAACGTTTCAACTTGTAAACGAATATATTTCTCCATATTAACCACTTCATTTTCATCAGTCAGTATATTAGGTAACTCACTCTTACGTTCAACATCAACTTCAACAATACGTTCTATAATAAGTGATTGAATAGTATCATAATAATTATAAAAAGTTCCAATTGAAACATCAGCTTCCTTACATATTTCACGGACCTTCAAATTCTCAATCCCATAAATCTTCGATAAATCATATACAGCTTTCGCAATACGTCCTTTTGTTTCTATTTTTTGTTGTTCTCTAAGATTCATGATTAATTCCCCTCTCTAGTATATTTTAACATTTTCAAAGCCATCATTCAAATATAAGTTGCATATACTTTATTGGTGATGATATGTGGCGTTTGTTTGCGGTAGTAGCGATAATAACTCAATATTTCTTCATATCTGGTGTTGATTCAGCATCATCTACCACTGGTAGAAGTGATATGAATATGGTGGTTGGTTACAATCATAATACGAATGAAGTGATATTATTGTCGATTCCTCGTGATGCATATGTTAAGAATCCTTGTATATATAATCGTTATGATAAGCTTACGCATACTTTTAATTGTGGTATTGATAATACCATACGAGTAATTGAAAACCTACTAGATATTCAAATAAGTAATTATGCACAGTTTGACTTTCAAGATATCATTAGTTGTATTGATGAGCTAGGTGGATTACCATATGATGTACCATTTGATTTCAAAGAATATGATGAAAATCATAAGCTAATATACATCAAGAAAGGATATCAAACACTAACTGGCAAAGAAGTATTGGCACTTGCTAGACACAGGAAAGGATTACTTTATGGGGATTATGCTAGATGTGCTAATACACAAGATATCATCAAAGTACTAATTAAAGAATATCTTTCTATTTCATCCATCTCAAAGCTAATAAAACTAGCTGAAAACATTCGTACTGATATTGAATATGATGAGCTATTTAATTTACTATATGATGCAGCATCTAAACCACTAACAATCAATTCCTACGTTATTCAAGGAACAGGCAGAAACAAAGAAACAGCCTCTATTATAGGTATACCATTATCAGTCATTGTACTTGAGAATAATTCAGTAAATAAGGCTAAATATTTATTAGAAAACATCAAAGAAATTGATTTATCTACATTACATTATAATATTAATTTTTATTTAGATACTATTCCATCAACTATCAAGCAATAACATAAAGAGTCAGCATATGATAAGATCTCTCTAAAGTAGACAACTAAAATAAAGAAAGTTGTTAACGAAAGGAGAGATCTTTTCTTATGGGAAGGAAAAGTAAATATACGATAGAAGAAAAAATACAAGCAGTATTAGATTATAAAAACGGAATTT
>JAFXJJ010000064.1 GCA_017532345.1 Erysipelotrichales bacterium | reverse complement strand
GTACTAGCTATGTGTACTATCAATGCTGCCAAAGCCTTAAAACTAGAAAGTACATTAGGTTCATTAGAGGCTAATAAACAAGCTGACTTTGTGGTATATGAAGCAGATAGCTTTGATGAGATTATTGCTGGATTAGATAATCCTACAATTACTGATGTATATTGGAAAGGAATGAAAGTATGTTAGTTAATAAAACAATTGAAGAATTTATTTCAGAAGTGAATAGTTCTTCCCCAGCTCCAGGTGGAGGAAGTGTTAGCGCCTTAGTAGGTGCACTTGGCAGCTCACTAGTTGCGATGTATACGCACTTATCAATTGGTAAGAAGAAATATCGTGAAGCACCAGTAGAAATACAAGAACAAATTCAATCACAAATGGATGCTTTACAAGCATCTATTAAAGATTTCATGATTTGCGTAGACCGTGATACTGAAGTATATAATTTAGTAATGAGTGCTTACAAATTACCAAAAGAAACAGAAGAACAACAAGCAGTACGTAATGAAGCAATCTATGATGCCATTGAGAAAGCTATTGCATCTCCAATGGCAATTATGCAACATGGTGTAGCTATTTTAGAAAAGCTAGACAACATGCTTCCTTATGGAAATAAAAATGCAGCCAGTGATTTTGCGGTCGGTGTAATATTAATTGAAGCTGCTATTCAAGGTGCTGCCTTAAATGTTGAGATTAACTTATCTTCGGCTAGAAGTGAATTAGGAGAAGCAAGTAAGAAACAAATGGATGAATTACTTGAGAAAACTGCTACTTTAAAAGATAAGTTATTAAAAGATGCAAAAAATTATATTTAAATAGTAAGAAAGCCAAGCAACTGCTTGGCTTTTATAATGAGATACTTACATAATAAAAAATAAACTAACTAAACCACTTGATAATAGTGCTACTAAAAATCCTAAAGCTGTTCCAATAGCAGCACCCTTTACATGAAAGCCATAATTCTTATACGCTTCTTCCATATCTTCAGTTCCTGGGATTCTAAGTTTCTTGCTGTGACAGAAAATAATCCAGTCTAAAACAACTAAATCATAGATATTTACAGTAATGAATAAGGTAAACACATGGGAAAAAGTGGCACCAAAGCTTCTACAGCCTGATGCATAAGCAACTATCGAAAACATCAATACAAAGAATATCAGACCACCTATTTTCTTAGAAATATGCGATTTTTCTCGTTGCTTTATAGTACCTTGATATTGTGGTAATTCCTCCACTCTTTTAATTATTTCGGGTGGATAAGACATAATCATACTAATAGGATCTTTATATTGTGCTGGTAAGATTATTAAAGAGAAAAGCACGCAACATACTATACATTGAATCAACAAGTTCATCTTTTCCCCTCCTTACTATCGTACCATTCTAATAAGATACTCTGTTGTATCTTCTTCTAATTTTCTTTCTGATGTTTTATGAAATCTGTGCTTTTCATAAAAATGGATTGCACGAGTATTCTTCTCTAACGCCCATAAGTTATTCGCATTATGCTCTTTAACTGCATACTTTAACAATACACCACCAATAGAATTACCTTGTAGTATAGGCTCTACAAATAGCTTTTTTATCTCTCTATTTTCTACTTGAATAAAACCTTTAACTACACCATCATCGTATACCCATATAGTATTTACTATATCTTTATACTGTTCGATTAACTTAGGTACTTGAAGTTCATTGAAATAATAATCATCATTTTTAAATATTGGGTAGAAATTCATTCTATAATTAAATATCAGTATTTCCGTAATACGTGTCAAATCATCTATTGTTGCTTGTCTAATATTGTCCATAACACTAACCTCATTATGTTTTAATTACTCTTATCATTCTTAAACCACTATACCATAATCTTCCTTAAAAAGCCACTTCATACAAAAAGCCAAAGATGAACTCTTTGGCTTTTTATAAGCATTTTACGCAACATTTATTACTATTCAGAAATAATTTCTACTTTAGTCATTACATCACCATTACGCATATTACGAACAGCACCCATGTTATCAGTAACTTGACCAAATACAGTATGTACACCATCTAAATGAGGTTGTGGATCATGTACAATGAAGAATTGACAGCATCCAGTATCTTTACCTCTATGAGCCATACTTAATGCACCTTCCACATGTTTATGTGGGTTATTCTTAGTTTCACATGGAATAGTATATCCTAAATCACCTGTACCATTTCCATAAGGACATCCACCTTGAGAAACGAAATGAGGAATTACACGATGGAATGTTTTCCCATCATAATACCCTTCTTTAATTAATTTAACGAAATTGTTAACTGTAATAGGTGCTTCCTCATTATATAAATCAAAAGGAATAACAGCACCATTTTCCATAGTAATTTGACCTTTAATCATATTTATATCTCCTTTACTAACATTATATATTGTACTATCAAATATTAGGCTCTACAAGTCTAATTTTCTGTTATAATATAATAAGTTAGTGAGGTGTTTATATGTCTAATAAAATACTTGTAGCTGAAGATGAAGCACATTTACGTAAATTAGTATGTGACTATCTGACAAAAAGTGGATTCGAAGTAGTTGGTGCTGCTGATGGACAAGAAGCACTAGACCTTTTCTATAAAGAAACCTTTGCACTTGCGATACTTGATATCATGATGCCTAAAGTTGATGGACTTGAAGTATTAAAAGAAATTCGTAATGTATCTGATATGCCAGTAGTAATGCTAACTGCAAAGAATACAGAATTCGATGAAATCCAAGGGTTTAATACAGGCGCTGATGAATATGTAGGTAAACCATTCTCCCCTGCTATTCTATTAGCTAGAGTTAAAGCACTATTAAAACGTAGTGGTGTTAATTTTGATAATGTACTTACTATTGAAGAACTAAGTATCTATCAACGCGAAAGAGAAGTACGTGTAAATGATAAAAAAATTATCTTAACACCTAAAGAATATGAATTATTATTACACTTTATCCAAAACCAAGGAAAAGTATTTAGTCGTGAAAACTTATTAAGTAGTGTTTGGGGCTTTGATTATGAAGGTGAAGAAAGAACAGTTGATACACATGTTAAGTGCTTACGTGCAAAACTTGGTGTCTGTGGAGATTTTATAAAAACACTACGTAAAGTGGGTTATAAGTTCGAGGCTACTCATGAAATTGAAGGTTAAACTACGGACAAAGCTATTATTTGTTTTTCTAGGTATTATTTTATTCAATACACTGGCCATTGTATCACTTGGCAACAACTATATTGAAAGCTTCTATAAATACCAAAAAGAACGTGAAATCACGAAGATTGCTGATGACATCATTCGTTTAAAAGATGAAAATCCTAATGAACGTCGTCCTTGGTATTCGTATGTTGTGAATGCAGAATCTAAATATTATGACTTCTTAATATTTGACTATAATGATATGCGTCCTTCTGTACTCTATTATACTAAATCTTCGGTATCTTCAGAGAATTCTAAAAGCTATCAATATTGGATTAATGAAGCAATATCTAACAATGTATTCGTCTCATTTAATCTTCTTCATGAACGTGTATTAACATTAGAATACAATGAAAAACTATATAAATATGCGAAATTAGAAGATAATCAATATTTGTTTATTTCAACACCTCTAGAATATATTGCTACTACGTCTCAATTAGCTATTGAATTCTTCACATACATATCTTTAATATCAATGGCAATTGCGTTTATCTTTATCGCCTTATTAGCTAAACAAGTTACTAAGCCAATTGTCAAGCTTACTAATATCACATCTAAAATATCTAATTTCCAATTTGACGAAAAGTGCGAAATTAAAGGTCAAGATGAGATTGCTGAGTTAGCTAAGAACATTAACAATATGTCTGATAAGATTGAAGAAAACTTAAATATTCTAATTGAAAACAATGAAGTATTAAAGCGTGACTTAGATCGTCAAGAAAAGAGTGAACAATTAAGAAGACAATTTATCTCAAACGTATCGCATGACTTTAAGACACCGTTAGCTTTAATTCAAGCATATAGTGAAGTGTTATTAGAAAATAGTAATGATGAAGATAAAGAAACTTTAGATATTATTGTATCACAAGCTAAGCAAATGAATATTTTAGTAAATGAATTATTGTCTTTAAATCAATTAGAAAGTGGTTTAATTAAGTTAGAGAAATCATTCTTCGCGATTGATGAGATTATTAAAGAGGTATTGAAATCATTAGATATCTTAATTAAAGAAAAGAATCTAACGTATACATATACGAAAGAGGATGATTTTATTGTTGAGGGTGATTACCAACGTATTTATCAAGTAATTCAAAACTTAATTGAGAATGCTGTTAAGTATACACCTGATAATGAATCCTTTACTATCAAGATAACTAAGCATTATTCTCGTATTCAAATAGAAGTTTCAAATATTGCACCTAGCGATATGGATGAAGACTCAATGTCACATCTATTTGATAGCTTCTATATGGCTGACAAAACTAGAAATACTACTATTAAAAGCTATGGCTTAGGCTTAGCGTTAGTTAAGGCTATTATGGATTTACATGAGCAAAATTGTGGTGCCAAATTAGAGAATGGTTATATCACATTCTTCATTACACTTGATATATTTAATCTAATGGATAATGAAAATGATGATTCTCATACCCTTACAATTGAATTAGATGATTAAAAAACTGTACTTATGTACAGTTTTTTATGCATTAATTACTAAAAAAACGCAATCTATGCGTTTTCTTGTATTGCTTGATTTACTTTTTTAAATGCTTTTTTTCTTACTAATAGGAAGCACAATACATGACATAAGAATGTGATTGTCCAACTAATTGGATATGAAGCATATAATACTGAAATACTTCGGTGCATTTGGAAATATGTAGCTACCCATAATAGTCTAAAGCCACAGGCACCGCATAATGATACAATCATTGGTAAAACAGAATAACCGATACCACGCATGCTTCCAACCATAACATCCATCATTCCACATAAGAAATATAGTCTACAAATAATACTTAAACGTACTACCCCAGCTTCAATAACTGCTGGATCATTAGAATAAATACCTACTAAAACATCTCCGAAATATGTAGCTGCTAGTCCTAATACTAACCCTATTACAACTACCATTAATTGACATCTTACTAATATTTTAGTAACACGATCAGTTTTCTTAGCACCCATGTTTTGACTTGTGAAGGTAATTGCTGCTTGATAGAACGCATTCATAGACGCGTAAACAAAGCCTTCGATATTAGATGCAGCCGAATTTCCAGCAATTACGATTGAGCCAAATGAGTTAACTGAAGCTTGAATAACTACATTAGATAATGAGAAGATTGTTCCTTGTAAACCAGCTGGTAATCCAATTTTAATAATTTCCACTAATTTACTAGTATCTATTTGTAATTCATCAAATCTTAGTTTCATTGCCCCTTCTTCATTATGCATACAAATCACGATTAAAGTTGCAGATACATATTGCGAGATTATGGTCGCTAACGCAACACCAGCAACATCCATTTTAAGTATAACAACGAAGAATAAATTCATTAATACATTTAACACACCTGCAAGTGTTAAGTAATACAAAGGTCTTTTTGTATCACCATGAGCTCTAAGAATAGCCGCTCCGAAGTTATAGACCATAGTAGCTGGCATACCCAAGAAATATATCTTTAAGTAAAGTGTAGATAATTCGATAACATCAACAGGAGATCCCATTAATTCTAATAAGTAACGTGAAGCAAAGAATCCAAATATAGCTATAACAACTCCACCAATACAGGAAATTAACATTGATGTATGAATAGTTTTAGATACCCCTTCTTCATTATTAGCACCAGCATATCTAGCTACTACAACATTGGCACCAACTGATAGACCAATGAATAAATTTACTGTCAGATTTATTAAAGAACTAGTTGAACCTACTGCTGCTAATGACGCACTACCAGCAAAACGACCTACAACTACTATATCAGCAGCATTAAACAATAATTGAAGTACTGAAGAAATCATCAACGGTACTGCGAAAAACAATAATTTATCGGCAATTGAGCCATTTATCATATCGACTTGATTTCTACCTCTAGCCATAAACATTCACCCCTTTTAAACAAACATCAAATATAATATCACAAGATTTTTATAATGCAATTAAAAAAATAAAAATATGTACTTATTAGAATAGCTTATTACAATTTTAAATTATTAGTAGATAACGCAATTTACATCATTAGCAAAATGATGTTTTTTTATTCTTAATTATGAACAGCAATTAGCTTCATGTTGTTGCTTTACATGGAACAATAATGCAACACCCTAATAAAGTATCATCTCTTAAAACCTTTAACGCTTAGCCGATGAATAATAGACTTCATTGACGAATAAATTCATACAGGCGTTTTGTAGCTTTTATGAGTGAAAAAGTCCTTAAATTTTATTACCAAAATTGATTTGCAAAACCCTAAAAAAGCAAAAAGTTAAACACTTTTAAAAATAATTTAATTTATTAAATTATTTTTAACTTTTTATATTGACATTTCACTGAACATGTTCTATTATATAGATGTACAAAGATAACGGTACAAAAATCAGTGAAGCAATCTTCACCGATAACGGCAAACTTAATCGAAAGATAAGGACGCAAAGCTAAAGGGCCTGTAAAATGGCAGCCAGCTACCGAAGGGAGAAACGCATATGAAAACAGTTAAACAAACATTATTAACAGTTCTATTAACAGCAATCGCAGTTGCAACATTCTCAACTACAACATTAGCTGATACAACTCCATCTGTTAGAAATAATGACAATGCTACAGTAACAGTTAACTACTCATATTCATATGCAAACCGCGTTAAAGTATTAGTAACTAAAGATTCAACTTACCAATACGAATTAACAACTGGTAACAACTCTGTTGAACTTCCATTAACTGAAGGTAACGGAACTTATACAATCAAAGTTTGTAAGAACGTTGAAGGTACTAAATATTCAGTAATCAGCAAATTCACAGTTACAGTTAATGAAGCTGATGCAAACGAAGTATTCACAACTTCAAGCCAAATCGTTGATTTCGATGAAAACGACGACGCAGTTAAAATGGCTGCAGAATTAACTAAAGACTTAACAGATACAACTGCTAAGATCGATGCAATTAGAGATTATGTTGTTGAAAACTATTCATATGATTACAACAAAATCAATACAATCGCTGCTAACACAACATATGTTCCTTCAATCGAAGATACATATACTTCTAAAACTGGTATCTGCTACGATTTATCTTCATTAGTAGCTGCAATGTTAAGAAGCGTTGATGTTCCATGTAAAGTTGTTAAAGGATATACACCTAAAGCTTCTACATATCATGCTTGGAACCAAGTATTAGTAAATGGAAAATGGGAAACAATGGATGTTACATACGATGTTCAAATCGAAAACGAAGAAATGTTCAAAAATGTAGCTGATTACTCAGATGTACGTTACCAATACTAATCAAATTATTCTTGATGGAATTAGCCATCTTCAATATCTCTCTCAAAAGAAAAACCAATGTAATCATCCATTGGTTCTTTTTTTATTCTACACCTAAAGAAAAGACACAAGTCATGTGAACTTGTGTCTTTTTATTAATTAAGATTATTTAATAGTTACTGTTAATGAACGAACTTCATTGTCCATTACGTCGAATCCTTCAGGTAAAGTACCTGTAGATTCCATTGTTGAACCATCACTTAATACTTTATCAACTAATGGGAATAAGAATGAATCTTTACCATCAGAGATACGGATAAACAATTGATAAGTACCAGCTTTAATTGTAGCACCTGATTTATTACCTACATAAGAGTTTAAATCATTATAGTTAATATCAATAGTGTAACCAGCTTCACTTAAATCTAATTTACCATTTTGAGTAGCAGTCATATTCTTGTTTAACCATTCAGTCTTAGTAGCTGTTGCTTGCTTACGATAAGCATTTTCCATGCTCATGTCTTCTGTATTAACAAGAACGATTTCTCTCCAAGTATTAGCACCTGGTTTAACGTTATCAATCCACATATAACCATTGATAGTGAATCCTGTTGATGTAGCTTTAATAGAAGTTACACGTGAGTTATCGAAAATTTTTAATCCGAAGTTACTATATGGTTTGATTTCTTC
This sequence comes from Erysipelotrichales bacterium, assembly GCA_017532345.1. Classification (GTDB taxonomy): domain Bacteria; phylum Bacillota_I; class Bacilli_A; order Erysipelotrichales; family Erysipelotrichaceae; genus SIG230. Next base: position 2,484 of record JAFXJJ010000064.1, on the reverse strand, counting down.
TTTAGCAGCTAATGTTGATAAGAATGTTCTTAAAGGTTGATCAGCTACTGCAGCAATGATTGGGTTAGTGATTGCAGTACCTTGTGCAGTTTCTTCTTCTTCGATATCTAAGATTTCTTCTTCATCTTCAGATTCTTGGCTTGAAGAACTTGAACCTGAGCTTGAGCTTGAACCAGATCCTGATCCACCACCACTATATGAAGGACGGTTAGTTGAACCTGATCCTGAACCACCTTGGCTACCAGAACCATTGCCTGAACCTTGGTTATCATCTTCTGTTGAATCATCACCATCTTCTGGATTTTCTGGAGTTGTTGGTTCTTCTGGATTAACTGGTGTTTCTGGTTCTTCTGGAACTACTGGAGTTTCTGGTTCTGTTCCTTCGTAATCAACCTCTGGAGTTGGGAACATATCATCTTCTTGAGAGAAGTCATAATCTTTATCAGCTACTGCTTCGAATGAATATGATACTGTCCAATCACCATTTTCACTCTTTTGAGCAACATTCCACTTAATTTGCCATACAAATCCAGCAGGAAGTGAACCTAAATCTTTTCTAGCTTCTTCAGTATCGAATTCATCAGCAACGTGGCTTACTAATGTCTTAACATCAGCATCACTGATTGTGCCATCTTTTACTGAGCTAGTGTTTACTAATACTGAGCCAACTTCCTTACCATTTAATGTTACATTTAATTTACAAGCTAAACCTGTACCATCGTTACATAATAAGTTCTTGATTGTTGTAGCATTTGTATCTGTACCAACTAATGCTGCATCATTTTTAGTTTGTTCAGCAGCTTCTAAAGTTGCTTTTAAGTCTTCTAATTTAGCTTTTTGATTTTCTAAAGATGGAGCTACGATTGCTGTATTTTGTAAGTTATTGTAAGCTTCAACTGCAGCTTCGTAATCTTTATTGATTTGTTCTAACTTAGCATTAGCTTCTTCAATTTTTTCAGCCTTTTCTTCATAAGATACTTCTGTTTTTTCTAAATCAGCTAAGATTTCTTCAGTTTTTGTTACAACATTTTGAGCATTACTTTGAGCGTCATTTAATGTTGTATTTAATGAATCAGCTTGTTCTTGATAGTTAGCTTGAACCTTTTCTAAAGCACCAACTACATCATTACCTACTAACTTCTTAGCAGCTTCTAACGCAGCCATAGCTTCTAGGTAAGCAGCCATAGCAGCTTCTTTACCTAATTCTTCAGTACCATTTAATAATGTTTCAACAGCTTGTTTAGCAATTTCTAGTTGTTTTTCTAATTCAGCAGTAGCTGCTTTATTAGCTTCTTCAGCTCCTAATTGTGTAGCTTTTAATCCTGCTAAAATAGCTTCTTGAGCTAAAATTTCTTGTGCTAATGCACCTGTAGCATATTCAAATCCTAAAATTGAATTTGTATCATATTGATCTTTTAAGCTACCTAATTGTTCATTCTTAGCAGTTAATGATTCTAGAATTTCGTTATAAGTATTTAATAATTCATTGTATGTTACTTCTGCATTTGTTTGAGTATTCTTAGCATCTTCTAATTCAGCTTCTTTAGCTACTTTATCAGCCTTTTTCGAATCAATTTCAGCTTGTAATTTGTTATTGTAATCTTCATAACGAGACTCAAAATTTCCCCAATAGTCTTCTGCATCAGTGATTACATTGTTTTCCCCATATTGAGATACAATAGTTTCATATTCAGCCTTAATTTGTTCTGTTGTCTTTAATCCAGTAACATTACCATTTTCATCATAAGTACAAGGATCAATTGAAACAGTTACGTCTTTACTTACACCATCTTTATCTACATAGCTAACTGTAGTATTGAATTCCTTAAAATCAGCTTGTGCTTTATCAGTATGAACTACTGTGTTAGTAGTTGTTTCTGTCCATGAAGTAATGATTTGTGAAGGATAATATACATATTCACCTTTATTTTCATGAATTTTTGATGGATCTGAGTAGTAACAATCATCTAAAGAATCTACTACTACATTATCTACTTCTGCACCTTCAACTAATTGATATGAATATGCTGGTGTTGTTACTGTGTATTCTGTTGAACTCGTAGTTGTTGCACTATTCCCAAATGAACTTTCGCTAAAATCTGCTAAGCATTTTTTCCAATATAAGTAATCAAGTTCGCTAGAAATAGTGTATTGCTTTGTTTCTTTTGTATCTCCAAGCCAAGTTTTTACTTCATAAGTATAAGTAACAGTAATAGATTTGCCTTCATTTAAATAGTTTTGGATATCAGTTTTCATTGCATCAATACTTCCACTATTTACAGTTTCAGTTTTAGCAGCTGTTTTAACTAATTCATATTTTTGCATTACTAATTCAACTTTACCATTAGATTTATTTGTTCCGACTATATCTCCTAAAGCACTAGTAGCACCTGTAACAGAATAATTGTTAGTATTAGTTTTATCTTCAGTAGTAGTTATAGTTTCACTATACTTATTCATGTCTAAACCATCAGTTTCTTCAGT
>JAFXJJ010000063.1 GCA_017532345.1 Erysipelotrichales bacterium | reverse complement strand
GCTGCTGTGCTATGTAGTATGACTAGTAGAGTACTATTAAAGATTATAAAGAAGTAGGTGAACATAATGGAAAAGAAATTTATCGTAGTAGGTGTAAGTGGTGGTATAGCTGCCTTTAAAGCATGCCAATTAGTTAGTGATTTATCTAAGAAATATGATGTGCAAGTTATCATGACAAAGAATGCATGTAACTTCGTAAATCCTATTACGTTTGAAACACTAACAAAGAAGAAATGTTTAGTAGATACCTTTGATCGTAATTTTGAGTTTAAGGTTGAACATGTATCAGTTGCTAAGGCATGTGATGTGTTTGTAGTGGTCCCTGCTAGTGCTAATGTGATTGCGAAGTTTGCGAATGGAATCGCTGATGATATGCTTTCAACAACAATGCTAGCTTGCAACAAGCCACGTATTATTTGTCCTGCAATGAACGTGAATATGTATGAAAATCCTGCCACTCAACATAATCTAGAAACACTACGTAACTATGGATATACAATTGTAGAGCCAGGTGTAGGATATCTAGCTTGTGGTGATGAAGCTAAGGGACGTCTAGCTGATTTAGAGGATATTAAAGAAGCTATATCAATAGCTTTACATGAAGATAAACCACTAGCTGGTAAGAAGGTTGTAGTTAGTGCCGGCCCAACAATGGAAGCAATTGATCCAGTACGTTACATTACTAATCATTCATCTGGTAAGATGGGCTATGCATTAGCTAGAGCTGCTAGAAATATGGGGGCTAACGTAACGCTAGTAAGTGGTCAAACTAGCCTTTCAAAGCCTTATGGTATGACTACTATCTCAGTTACATCAGCTGAAGATATGTATCAAGCTATCGTAGCTAATCAAGATGCTGACATTATTATTAAAGCTGCAGCCGTTGCTGATTACACACCAGTAGAAGTAGCTACTCAAAAGGTTAAGAAAAGTGATAGTGACATGTCGATTCCATTAAAACGTACGAAAGATATTCTTAAGTATCTGGGTGAAAATAAACGTGCTAACCAAGTTACATGTGGATTTGCGATGGAAACAACTAATCTAGAAGAATACGGCAATGAAAAGTTAACTAAGAAGAATGCTGATATGATCGTTTGTAACAACGTCCTAGTGGAAGGTGCTGGTTTTAAAGGCGATACTAATGTCATCACAATTATCACTAAAGATGGCATGAAGAGAGCTATTAAAGATACAAAAGAAAATCTATCATATATTATTCTTGAAGAACTTATTGAGATTTTAAAGACGAAAGAAGGTAATTAGTATGCTACTTGCAGTAGATATTGGAAATACAAATATTACATATGGTTTAATTAGTGAAGTTGGAGTGGTATTAGGAACATTCCGTATCACTACTAAAATGCCAAGAACTTCAGATGAATTTGGAATGAGCTTGATGTCATTCTTAAATAGCTTACACGCAGAGGTAACTGATATTAAAGACGTTATTATATCTAGTGTAGTACCTAAGATTATGTATGCTTTTACTAACTCTATTCGTAAATACTTATTAATTGAACCTATGATTGTAGGTCCGGGTATCAAAACGGGAATTAGTATCAAAACTGAATCACCTAAGGAATTAGGTGCTGATAAGATTGTTGATGCCGCAGCAGTTTACAATACATATGGTGGTAATGCGTTAATCCTAGACTTTGGTACAGCTACTACATATGATTACATCGATGAAAACGGTACATTCCTATATAGTTGTATTTCTCCAGGCATAGAAATTAGTGCAAATGCCCTATGGTCACAAGCAGCTAAGCTACCTGAAGTAGAAATCCAAAAGCCTGCAACTATCTTATCTAAAAATACTATTAATTCTATGCAAGCAGGTATTGTATATGGTTACATTGGACAAGTAGAATATATTATCAAACAGTTTAAGAAAGAATTAAATAAGCCTGATATGAAGGTTATCGCAACTGGTGGCTTAGGTAAGATAATTTATAAAGAAACAACCATGATAGATGTTTATGACCCTGACTTAGTATTCAAGGGTATGAAAGTCATCTACGATAAGAATAAAACTAATGAATAAAATAAAAATCCGAGAAATTCTCGGATTTTATTTTATCTCTACGCCACCCCACTCAACTAAAGTATAGCCATTACGTTCTCCTTTAGTAAGTGTTGGTTCTTCTACTTCTATTGGATTTTCTAAACCATACCATGTCATGAAAATACGAATCATCGTATCTGGTACAGGAGATACATTTAACTTCCATGTATCCTTATAGACTGCATCTTGGAAGGTAATGAAATTATAAGAATTTTTCTCTAATTGAGGTAACCAATAAACAATGAATTCATTCATTTCCTCATTATTTAAGCCCATATACGTTAATTTGTCTTGAAGAAAATCAACAGTATCCTCTTTCGCCACAACAAATCCTTTACTCATATCATAATTCGTATAGCTTTCGCCTTCCCAGAATAAATACTCATATTCTCGGTCAGTTTCTAAATCATAAATAGTACCATCAGGATAAGCAACTACATTCCAGCCATTATTGTATTTAGGGTATGTTGTTAGTAAATTACCATTACTTTCAATATTAATATGAATCTTAGTTTCGTCCTCTGGATACAAGTAGATTGCCGGTTTATCAGCACCACGAATGATTTGATTTTCTATTTGAATATAATATAAATTATCATAATTACTAGTATTAAAATAGCCTAATAATTCTTCTGCTTCTTCCTCTGTCAACTCTTTCTCAGCACCTCTAGCATAGAAATTATACTTTGTGTTCTTATTTATTAATTTGCTTATTTCTTGTAATGAATATCTTCCTTTTTGTAACGTCATTAGTTCATCATCCGAAAAACCAAATTCAAATCTATTAGTATAACCATTTAATAAACAATACTCAAACTTACATTCAGTATTGTCCGCATCAGATTCTCCATTTCTTACAACATATAGCTTATGGAAGGTACCATATTGACTTTTAGCTTCTTCAATCTTCTCTTGTTCATCACTGAACACATAAGGATTATCAAAAGCAGTCATCACATCACTTACATATTCCTTTAGATTATCATCTAATTCACCGTTATATGCTTCAAATACCAAAAGTGGTGTTTGACCTTCGTAATAAGAAAGTATATCGAATCTTAAAACATCATACAGAGAACTATATACAAAAAAGTAGTTATTCCCTTTACATCCATCATTTTCAATACCGCGTAATACATCGAAAGAATATTCACCATTATCATTCCATACAAAAATAGTATATCCATTGTTAGGAAGATAAGTTGATTCATATTCATACTTTTTAGTTGTTCTTTGTCTTATTTCACGCTTACGAATTTGTGCTACTTTTTTATTAAGATTTACATACATTTGATATTCAATATTGCCAATAGTGACATTATAAGAATATTCAGCTAACGTATCACAAATTATTTTTTTCGCATCTGATCTTAAGACAAACTGTTTCCTTGTGTTACTTGATAATTCCGTATTTGGATTATCATATGTATACCAGTAAGCTACATTAAACGATAAAGATTTTAAAGTAATATCAAGTAAAGATGAATTAAATACACTAATATCGTAGTAACAATCATCAGATTCCCAAGGAAATTCTTTAAGTTTAGCTTCTTCAAAAGATACAATATTTAATAATTCAAAAAGTTCTAATTCACTTTTATCTATTAAAGAGTCTAATGTATCTTTACTTAAAACAAATGTATCTTCTGGAATAACAGGTTGCGTTACTTCTGGTTCGGATGTTGTAGTAGTTGTTGTGGTTGTAGTTACTTGACTAGTTTCATCTATACTCTCTTGTTTATTATTCATTTCATTACCACATGCACATAACGACATTATCATAAGCATGCATAATAATATTTTCCCGATTCTCATAACATTACCTCCTATCACTTCACATATATTATAACATAATTACATCTTCCAATATTTGTAAGATAAATCATAAATACTGTAACTTATAAAAAGAAGAACCGAAGTTCTTCTTCATAGTTATAGATTAATAATCTCCCATTGCAATCATCGCATCAATTACTTTACTTACACCAGCAATATTAGCTCCTGCAACATAGTTGTTATCAGCTAAATCATATTCCTTCATCGCATCCTTACATTGCTTATGAATGGCAGTCATAATACCTTGTAACTTTTCATCAACTTCTTCAAAGCTCCAGCTTAATCTCATACTATTTTGACTCATTTCTAAAGCACTAGTAGCCACACCACCAGCATTAGCTGCTTTACCTGGTGCGAAATAAATATTGTTTTCTAAATAGTATTTAATTGCTTCATTATTATTAGGCATATTAGCACCTTCAGCTACTAACACACAACCATTCTTCACAATACGTTTAGCTCTTTCAAGATTAATTTCATTTTGTGTAGCACATGGAAGTACAAATTCACATGCGATATCTGCATCATATACTGAACCTTCATGGTATTCACCATGTCCTGCATATTCAACATATTTACTTAATGATGTTCTTTCAACTTCTTTAATACGCTTCACAACGTTAATATCTAAGTTTTCATCAATGATGTAACCTTTAGAATCACTCATAGCTACTACCTTCATTCCCATTTCCATAGCCTTAGAAGCAGCATAGATTGCCACATTACCACTACCAGAAACAATTGTACGTTTATTAGTAACAGCAATATTATTAGCCTTACACATTTCCATTACAAAGTAAATTAACCCAAAGCCTGTAGCTTCCTTACGTCCAAGTGAGCCACCATAGCCAATACCTTTACCAGTAATTACACCACGTTCACTATTGCCTCTGATTCTACGATAATAGCCATATAAATAGCCAATTTCTCTAGCACCTACACCCATATCACCGGCCGGTACGTCAACATCAGCACCAATGTGTCTATATAATTCCACCATAAAGCTTTGACAGAATCTCATAATCTCAGCATCACTCTTATCCTTAGGATCAAAATCACTACCGCCCTTAGCACCGCCAATAGGAAGTGTAGTAAGAGCATTCTTGAAGATTTGTTCGAAGGCTAAGAATTTCATAACGCCCAAGTTTACTGATGGATGAAAGCGAAGTCCACCCTTATAAGGTCCTAAACAATTATTGAATTGTACACGATATCCACGATTTACATGTATGGTACCATTATCATCACTCCAAGGTACCTTGAATTGAATCATACGTTCTGGTTCAACTAGACGTTCTAATACCGCCATCTTTTCATATTCTGGATGCTTCTCAAATATCATATCTACACTAGAAAGAACTTCTTCAACTGCTTGTAGAAACTCTGGTTGTGACGCATCTTTACTTCTCATTTCATCTAATACACGACTTACATAACTATTCATATTTCCGCCCCTTTTCTTATACTAAAGAGTATTTATAACTACTATTATTATATACTAATGAATTATCTCTAGCAATTATATTATATAAATAAAAATATGGTTCATTATAATAGCTAGTGATTAGGAAATATCAAGAAGATCATTACTAACCAACAAACAGGAAGTAAAAAAACAAACATATAGTTATTTTACGGCAATATGCTTGTTTTCGTTTAAATATAGATAAAATGTCCCATAATAGATTTTTCAACACCTAAAACAGGAAGGGAATAATTTTTATTCCTACAAAAATGGATTCTATCGTTCGACAAAATCTGAAAATAAACACTTTTTGAAAAAACTCTCAAATTCATTTTAAAGTTTAAATTCTATTATCTTGTTATAGTTTGAAGATATATTTGCGCCATATAACTCACTTATTATTTACTCAATCTTCATCATTCTGTAACCGACTCCTATATGTGTCTGAATGTACTGAGGAGAGTCAGGTAATTTTTCAATTTTCTTTCTAAGCGTTGTCATAAATACACGGAGTGAACCTATATCCGTTTCAAGGCTGCTACCCCAAATTTTTTCTGCTATAAATTTATGGGTAAGGACCTTCCCAACATTTTGTGATAGCACACAAAGAAGTTTGTATTCTGTTGGCGTAAGGTGCATTTCTTCATCGTTAAGATAAGCACAACCTGCAGAATAGTCCACTTTTAGTTTTCCGTTTGTGAATAGAGCCTCAGATGCAAACGTTTGGCTCTGATAGTTTAACCTCCGCTGTGTTACTCTGAGTCTTGCCAAGAGTTCTTCAACAGAAAATGGCTTTGTAAGGTAGTCATCAGCCCCGCAGTCAAGTGCTTCAATTTTATCAGAATCTTCACTTCTTGCACTAATAACAATTATAGGTAAATTAGACCAAGAGCGTATTTTCTTTATAACCTCTATTCCATCAATATCAGGAAGTCCCAAGTCAAGTAACACAATATCTGGATTGTGTGATGACACCTGCATAATCGCATCGTTTCCGTCTTTTGCAGTTAAAAATTTGTATTCGTTAGTTTTTAAGGTCGTTGAAATTAAATTGCGTATTGGCATATCATCTTCAACAATCAAAACAGTCATTGTTTTATTCATTTATATCAATCTCCTTTACGGGCAACGTAAATGTGAACACAGCACCGTGGGGAACATTATCATTTACAAAAATTTCTCCTCCGTGTGCCAAGATAATGGTTTTGCAAAGAGCAAGTCCCAAACCAAGACTTCTTCTACTGTCAGCAATTTTATTTGCACCCGTATAAAACATATCAAACACCTTATTTTTAGTGTCATCTGCAATACCGATTCCGTTATCAGCAATACTAACCGAAAGCATATCATTTTTTCGTTCGGTACAGATGGTAATTTCTGAGCCATTTGGTGTAAATTTAATCGCATTGTCAACAATATTTATAATCACCTGAACAATAAGCCTAGCATCCACATCCACAAGTACTATATCATCATTTTCACAAACCGTTATTTTATGATCAACACTTCGTTTATTAATGTGACCTAATGCTTCCGAAATAATCTCATCAATAAGCTCTGCCGATTTATTTAATTTCATATTACCATCTTCAAGTCTTGTAACGGATAACAGATTTTCAACAAGATTTTGAAGCCATACAGAGTCATTATATATATCGGTATAGATTTGATGTTTTGTATTTATGTCAAACCCATCACCATTGGACAACAAATTATCGGCATTACCTGATATTGAAGTAAGAGGCGTTCTTAAATCATGGGATATTGCACGAAGTAGATTAGCCCTCATTTTCTCGTTTTGTGCAAGCAGTTCTGTTTCTTCTTTTTCACGAGCAATTTTCTTGTTTTCAAGAGAAATCGCACACTCACCCAAAATGGAAAGCAGGATACTATTTTCAAAGGAGTCAGGAGCCTTTTCATTTATATGAATTCCAACAATACCATAAACTTTGTCATTTACACGAATTGCATAATAGAGAAATTTTGCCTGTTGAAATGTATCTGTTGTCGCTCCTGCCTGATGGTTATTATCTAATACCCACTGTGCAACTTCTTTTTCTTCAATGATAATATCTCTGATTTCATCCTCATCACCATCTGACACGAAAATACGTGCATCATTTATATTATTGTTAACAAGAGGATATATGATAATATCCCGCTTTAACAGCTTCATCAGTTGAAGTGCCGTTATAGCAATAACATCACTTTCGGCATTAGCACGTTGCAAAAGCTGGTTGGTATCAAATAAAATTTTTGTACGATATGCTGACTGTGCCGACTTCTTTGCATGGTCTTTCAATTTTATGGCAAGGGTACTTGAAATAAAAGCAGACACAAACATAATAGCAAATGTAGCAGGATATCCTTTTTCATAAGCCTTCATAGTAAAATATGGTTCTGTAAAAAAGAAGTTAAAGAGAATAACACTAATAAGTGATGATGCGAGCGAATATGCTCGATATTTTGTCAATATCGAAATCAAAAGAACACCAAGAATATATACTGTAATGATATTTGCTTCTGTAAATCCTAGTCCGTAAAATACATAGCCGAGTAAGGTGGCACCAATAAGCAGAGATACACTTACTAAAAAATCTTGAATAGATAGAGTAAAGTCCGATATTTTCTTATCCTTAGGTGCTTTATAATGCGTTACTTCCATACCGTCAGGAATAATGTGTATATCAATATTTGGGGCGTAAGCAATCAGTTTTTCAGTAAACGTTGGTTTTCTAATAAGATGCTTTTTTACCGCAGCACTTCTGCCAATGACAATTTTTGTAACACCTGACAATCTTGCAAATTCTGCAATCTGATAAGGCACATCATCGCCGCTTACAGTTTCAACCTTTGCTCCAAGCTGACGTGCAAGCTTCATATTTTGTTTTAGTCTTTTTTTGTTTGTCTCATCAAGGGATGAAAAGTTCGGTGTTTCTATATAAAGCGCGGTAAAGCTTCCGCTAAAGGCGTCAGCCATTTTGGCAGCTGTTCGTATAATCTTTGGATTTGAAGGTGCTGACGACAAACACACCAATATATGTTCATCTGCTTCTGTGTTATATTGAAGGTTCATTAACCTCACCCCCTAATTATATTATCTTATTATCCAATCCATCTCAATTGATAAATGGAATTTTCAAATGACTATTATTTATTTTCTTCAATTTTGTCATCGCTTTCAATGTCATATTCATAACCCTTGTAGTTTTCGTCAATAAAATCCCCAATTTTTTCCACAACAAAATATCCACCTATCATATATACAACAACTGCAATCAATAAAATAATATCACGCATAACATCATCTCCTAACTGACTTTAGGGGATTTTTCAGGCTATATATGAAAGCATTTTTGAATATCTTTTAGTTCACCAACAACAAGCATTGTTTCATCTTCTTTTAAAACTTTGTCAGGATGAATTGTCAAACTCATTTTTCCACCCTGTTTTATAGCCATAATATTTATCCCGAATTTTTTACGAATATCAATTTGACTTATTGTTTTCCCAATCCATTCATTAGGCGTTACTACCTCAAATATAACAAATTTTTCATCAATTTCTATAAAGTCAAGAATGTGATCTGCACTGTAACGAATTGCCGCCCAATTTGCAACTTGCTTTTCAGGATAAATAACCTGATCCGCGCCATTGCGTAATAGGAATTTTGCATGAATATCTCTAGAAGCTCTTGAAATCACAGTTTTTGCTCCAAGTTCTTTTAGAAGTGAAGTGGTTTCCAGTGAACTTTGAAAATCATTCCCGATGGCAACGATGCACATGTCGTAATTATTTACGCCAAGAGATTCAAGAAAGTCTTTGTTTGTTGAATCACCGATTTGAGCATTAGTTACAAACGGTAAGACTGTATCAACTCGTTCTTCTTTTTTGTCTATTGCCATAACCTCGTGATTAAGATCATTTAATTTTTGAGCCATATGTCTGCCGAAACGCCCAAGCCCTATAAGTAATACTGATTTCATTCTATACTTCCTCCTTAACCGACAGTAATTCTTTCCTGCGGTTTCTTTGATATATTATGTTTCTTTCTTGATAATGCAGCAAATATAAGCGTAAGTCCTCCGACTCTGCCAAAAAACATAAGTCCTATTAGAATTAATCTTGATATTGTTCCAAGAGTCGGTGTGATACCAAGCGTAAGTCCGACAGTTCCTATCGCTGATGCCGATTCAAATAAACAATCCATTAATGGAAGATTTTCAACACCACTTATTATAAGACCACCCGTAAGGAATAAGATAAGATACATTAAAAGTATTGCTGCGGCATTTTTTAATGTAGCATCAGCAATTCTTCTGCCGAAACATTCAACATCATCTTTTTTTCGAAAAACTGATATTGCTGAAAATATAAGCACTGCAACAGTTGTTGTTTTCATACCGCCTGCTGTTGAACCGGGTGAACCGCCAATCAGCATTAAAATAATTGTAATCACTTGACCAATTCTGCTTATCTTTGCCAAGTCTACCGTATTAAATCCCGCCGTTCTCGGTGTTATCGATTGAAACATAGAATTTAACGTTCTTTCCAATACCGGCAAATCATTAAATTCTGCAAAGTAAAAATATATTGTAGGAATAATTATCAGAAATGCAGTGGTTGATAATACCACCTTTGTCTGCATACGATATTTTTTTATATGATGCTTATTTGTTTTTATATCTTCCCAGACAAGGAACCCTATACCACCAATAATGATAAGGGCCATTATAACTGCATTTATTACAGGTTGTGCAGAATATATTGTAAGAGATGAAAACGGTGATACTGTTCCCATTAGGTCAAAACCTGCATTGCAAAATGCTGAAACAGAATGAAAAATGCCAAGCCATATTCCCTTAATACCGAAATCTTTACAAAATACTATCGAAAGAAGAATTGCACCTAAAAATTCTATCAAAAATGTTGTTTTTAATATAAAGCCCGTAAGCTTGACAATTCCTCCGACTTTTGGTGCAGATAATGCATCCTGCAAAGTACTTCTTTGCATAAGACCTATTTTTTTCCCAGCAAGCATTGCCATTGCAACGGAAATAGTGACTATTCCAAGACCACCAATCTGTATCATCAAAAGAATAACAAATTGTCCGAACATAGACCAATGTGTTGCAGTATCATATACTACAAGACCTGTTACACAAACAGCTGAGGTTGATGTAAACAAAGCGTCTAATAAGGGTGTCATATTTCCACTTGTCGATGAAATCGGAATCATTAAAAGAATTGTTCCTAAAATTATTGCACCAGCAAAACCGAATATTATTATCTGTGAAGAAGAAAGGTGCTTATTAATTTTTGTATTCATAGTAAACCCACCACCCGAATGTATTAATTTCTTATTATTATTGTATCAAAATATATTTTAAGATAGCGTTAACGGTTGAATATCCGTATTAAGATTGCATTAAGAAATATATTTGAATTATTTCTTTAATAATATTTTTACTGAATCTTTGGTAAAACCATAATCGTAAATCTGATATAGCAAAATACTGTCTATGAATAAGACATTAATGGCCTTAAAATCTGAATGAACGAGATATTGTAAAGCGAAAGAAAATTATGCATATTTTATGATTTACAAAACCTATTATTTCAAAAGAATTTATGATGATATAGTAGATACAATTTCTCACGAAAGATTTTTAAAACTGTCTTCTAAATACGGTATTGAATAGGTAGAATTCTAGAAGCAGATTGAGGTTTTGTAGATGAAATGAGTAATAGTGACAAGCAGCAAATTGACTTTAATCAATTTCTAAAAATAGAAAAATATGTCGACATAAAAAATTAACACCGACAAGTATAAATAATTTAATTCTCAACAAAAAAATTCCGCAAGACCTTTTAATCTTGCGGAACATATTTACTTATTAACCTCGTGCTTAGAAACGAGATTTAGAATTCTTATCTAACTGTATACATTAATGCTCTTGATGATTGATCGTATACTGTGAATCCTGTAGGTAATGTACCTGTATTTTCCATATTAGTACCATCATTTAATGTCTTATCCATTAATGGGAATAAGTATGATGTCTTACCATTTGAAATACGCATGTAAACATAGTAGTTACCAGCAGCCATCTTTTGACCAGGAACGTTACCAGCATATTTATTCATGCTTGATGGATTAACTGTTACTGTATAGTTAGCATAGTTTAATTTATACTTACCATTTACTGTAGCAGTCATATTGCTGTTTAACCAAGGATTATATACGTTAGTTACTTGCTTACGATATGCATATGCAGTTGAAGCATTCTTTGTATTAACGAATACGATTTCACGCCAGTTACGAGCGTCATTATAGATGCAGTCTGCTGCTTGTTCGAACATATATCCTTCTACTGTGAAACCAACACCATTTTGTTTAATCTTAGTTACACGTGAGCTTGGATATACTGTCATATTCATTGCTGAATAAGGGCTTAAATCTAAACCTGTGTTGTCTACAGAACCAGAAGAACTAGAACCGCCTCCACTAGGTTTAACAGCACCAGCATATTTCTTATAGTTACCAGAACCAACAGCTAATTGGATGTTTGATACACCGAAATCAAAGTTAGGTGATACTGTAATGTATTTAGATGATGATTTTAAAGCAGTTACATCAGATGATGATAATGTGAATGTTGCTAATAAATACCAAGGTTCAGTTGAATCAACTGTTGAAGTAATTTGTTCATCTAACCAAATACCATAGTGAGCACCAACTTCATATGTGCCAGCTGCATAAGTACCAGCTTCTAACTCTAAAGTTAAAGAAGTACCATTTAAATCAGTTGTAGCACTTTTTGGCCAAAATGTTTTGCCTTTAGTAGTATATGTAGCAGCTGATACACTTGAGAAGCATAAGCCAACCATCATAGTAACTACTAAAGCAAGCTTTAATAATTTTTTCATAACTTTATAATTCCTCCTACCTCTAATTGTACCTCATTTTCATAAAAATGCAAGGTAAGTTATATATTATTTCATGTAACTTATCAATTATTAAGAAGTTCTTAATAATTACAAAATTCTATACATTTTTCATTAAATTTCTAATAGTCTACATACTACGTCGATACGTGTTATTCACGCTATTTTATTTCTTTCTAAACGTATACATTAGTATTCCTGCAGCTACTCCAACATTTAATGATTCGAAATTTTCCATTTCAATAAAGGCATTAATATCACTCATCATAAGAATAGTCGAAGATACTCCACTACCCTCATTCCCCATGACAATAGCCATCTTCTCTCTCTCCATGATATTTGATAATCCACAACCATTAACAAGTGCAGTACCTACAATATAGTATCCTTCACTCTTTAATCTACGAACCTCAGGTAATACATCACAACGCTTCACTGGAAGATGGAATAATGCACCTTGTGTAGAACGGATTAGTTTATCATTATATAAATCTACCCCATTCTTAGATAAGATAACTCCATCAAATCCAAAGCTAATGGCACTACGAATAATAGTCCCAACATTGCCAGGATCTTGCACATCATCTAAGATAATAATACGATTACCAGTAATCTCTTTATCTGGCATGTATTTACATAAAGCTACATACTTAGCAGTTGATGATGTACTACTTAATTTCTCCATAATAGCTTCTGTAACTTTAATTTCTTCAATTTTCGGATCCAATTTAAATGGATGAGAATCTACATATAGTAGAGCTTTTACTAAGTTAGCCTTTAAAGCTTCTTGGATTAAATGTTCATTATCTACTAAAAAAGTTCTCCATTCATCGCGATATCTCTTATCCTTCATTTTCGCGAACATTTTAATACGCATATTTTGTGTTGACTCAATTATCGTCGGCATTTCTATTCACCTCATTTTGATACATACTATTGTATCATAAAACAAAACAAATTGCACTTTTCATTTACTTATAATATAATTTCATTTGAGGTGTTATTATGCAAGAAATTGAAAAGCATTATATTCAAATATTAATTATTGGATTAATTATATGGTTAATAGGTTTCACAAGCTTTATTAATCCCTTTATGAGCCCAATATTAACTATCTTATTTATTCTATGTGGTAGTGCATCGGTAATCTATGGAACGTTATTATTCTTAAAGAAGCGAATGAATACCACTCCTAAGAATCAAGTAGAAATCGATCCTACAAAGCGTACAGAAGCGATTGAGAAGACCTATAAGTTTATGACAAGCATTTATGCCATCATCGCTATTATCCTTCTTATAATGAACGATATCATGGCTGCAGCTTTAGTAGGTATTGGTTTAATTATCTCAACGATTACATTATTTATTAATATGCGCACTAAATAGAGTTAATAACTCTATTTTTTGTTTATATGCTTCTTTATTAGCCATAATTACTATATAAAGGAGCTATTAAAATGAAAACTTATTGGAATAAAGATTTAGAACCAAATACATTTCCTAAATTAGATAAAGATATCACTACCAATATACTAATAGTTGGTGGAGGATTATGTGGTTTATTATGTGCTTATAAACTAGAAGAAAGAAATATTAATTATGTATTAGTTGAAGCAGATACAATCGGTGGTAAAGCTAGTGCAGCTAACACAGGAAAGATTACTGCACAACATGGGCTAATCTATCATCGACTAATTGAAAGTGTAGGAGAGATAAAAGCTAAACAATATTTAGATGCAAACTTAGATGCTGTCAAGGAGTATCGACACATTTGTAAGGGACTAGATGTAGACTTTGAGAATCAATCAGCATACTGTTATTCACTAAATAATCGAGAAGTATTAGAAAAGGAACTAAATGCTTTAAAAATTCTAAAATATGAAGCTGATTTAGTCGATGAGCTACCTCTACCATTTAAAAATGTTGGTGCCATTCGATTTAAAGAACAAGCTTGTTTTAATCCAGCAAAATTCTGTCAGCAAATATCAAAAGGATTATCAATATATGAACATACGAAAATAGTAAATTTCGACAAAGATATTGCGTGTACTGAAGCTGGTCATAAGATACATGCGAAAAGAATAATCATTACTACGCATTTTCCTTTTATAGATTCTTTGGGACTATATTTCATGAAGATGTATCAAGAACGTATATATGGCATTTTCATTGATAATGTGAAGCGCTTTGAAGGCATGTATATCGATGAAAGCAATGATGGATTATCGCTACGCTTCCATAAAGATCACCTATTAATTTATGGTGGTGATAAGCGCGTAGGTAATAGCGACACATACTTTAAACAAGCTAGAACATTTGCACGCTTTCACTTTCCTTACAGTAAAGAAATCACTACGATTGCCAATGAGGATTGTATCACTTTAGATGAGATACCATATATTGGTGAATATTCGACAATCAATCAAAAACTCTTAGTAGCTACAGGTTTTAGTAAATGGGGAATTACGCATAGTCTAATTGCAGCTAATGTATTATGCGATATTATTGAAAATAAGCCAAATCCTTTAATTGAACTATATAAGCCATCAAGAATGATAGTTCCGTCATCGTTGGCTTCTCACCTATTTGAATCAACCAAAAGCATGCTTCGACCAACGACTAAGCGATGCACTCATCTAGGTTGTGGATTAGTATATAATCCAGCTGAAGATTCTTGGGATTGTCCATGCCATGGCTCTCGTTTTAATGAGGAAGGAGAAATACTTGATGGACCTGCAACTAAAGAACTCAAATAATGGATTTATAGGCTATTACTTCAAGCACGCTTCACCTAATGCATTGCTAAGTATTATAGTAGGATCTAGTAATGATGAAGACTTCATTCAAATCATAACCGAAGATTCCTCACTTAAAATACCTTATAAAGAAGATGATATTAGAGTTAAACAAGGTTTGCTAATCGATATTGAACATGATGATACATCAATCCATGGTTACATCTACTACAATCGTTTTACACCTTTAAAACATCATATTATGGGTCCGTTTAAATACACACCGCTATGTTGTCAGCATAATATTATAAGTATGAAACATAAGATTCACGGCAGTTTACATTACAATGGTAAACTATACGATTTTCATAATGGTATTGGCTATATCGAAATGGACTCAGGTATATCATTTCCTAAAGAATACATTTGGATTCAAGGTAATGAATTCAAAAGTGGAACTAACTTATTTCTAGCAATCGCAAAACTTGATTTATTTAAAGTACCATTTATGGGATGTATATGTGCAGTACAACTAAAATATAAAGAATATATCTTTGCGACATATAAAGGTTGTAAGGTTTTAAAATACTCTAAAAATGAAATTATAATTAAACAAGGACTTTATAAACTATGTATTTATCCTAAAGAAATAAAAGGCTATAACCTAAGTGCTCCTGAAGATGGCAAGATGAACCGAACGATTAGAGAACAATTAAATTCATCAGTACAATTTGAATTTTATAAAAATAATAAAGTTATTCTAATTGATGAAGGGAGAGCAAGTATTGAATATGAAATGAACGCATAAAAAAACCCATCATACGATGAGTTTTTTTCGATTAATTATTATTCTTTAGGGCCAAATTTTTTGAAACCAAAGAATCCTACTAATGCAACAACAACGATGATGCCGCCGATTAATCCAACGTTTAATCCACCTTCTTCAGCTGGTGCTTCAGTTGTAGGTTCTTCTTCAACTGGTGCTGGTGTAGTAGTTGTTTGAGCTGGAGTTGTAGCTGCTTCTGTTGTAGTTGTAGTTACTTCAGTAACAACAGCTTCTGTTACAGTTGTTGTAGTAGCAACTGTACTTTCAACTGGTTTAGCAGTAGTTGTATCTGCTGGTTTTGCAGTTGTAGTAGCTTTTGTAGTAGTTGTAGTTACTGGAGCTGCAGTTGTTGTAACTGTAGTAGTTACATCTGCTGCCTTTGCAGTATCATATGCAGTTTTTGCAGCTTTTGTAAATGCTTCAGAAGTAATTGTAGCACCTGATACAGCATCTAAAGTAACGCCTGATTGACCTTTTAATTTACCAGCAAGTGTTTTACAAGCTTCATCACCTAAACCAGGTGTTTCATTTGAACAGTCAAATGTTACATCAGTGATTTGTCCACCACTAACAGTAAGATTAACACTTACATTCCCCATACCGCTTGCAGAACCAGATCCAGTTCCTGCAGCAGCCACAGTTGTTGCCATAACCATAGTAACTAATGCTAAGCTAGCAACCACCTTCATTAATTTTTTCATAAAACTTCTCCTCCATATATGTATGAACATCTACTGATGTAAATACCTATTCTTTTTCTGAATCTTCAACTTCTTTTTCAGAAGTTTCTGCTTCAATAATACGGTTATCCTCAATTTGATGAGCTTCATCACTTTCGTAGATTACCACTTCATTCTTATCACTAGAAGTTTTCTTTTTACTAGTAAACTTCATATAGCCTAAACCTCCGCCTAGTACTACTAAGAATGCTAGTAATCCAAATACTAATGGATTCATTCCTTGAGATGGAGTATCAACAACATCTCCAGGATTTTCATTGTTGTTAGATGAACCTTCTTCTGTTTCTAACTCATCTCCAACGTCAAACATGTAGCTAGATACCATAAACTTCATGTTGTCAGTATCTTCTAAATCAACAATCATACTATATTCAATATTGGCATTAACTAAAGTTTCCATCATTGCTTTACTAATAGTTATATTAGCAAGT
>JAFXJJ010000005.1 GCA_017532345.1 Erysipelotrichales bacterium | reverse complement strand
ATTTTTATAAAAATTTATAAAAAAATAGTGCATATTTTTATGTTTTGTATTATTATTTTAGTGTGTTTTTATTAGTTGATATTTCAGCTATGATTAAAAGGAGAACTAGTTATGCAAAGAAAAGTTGGTACTGTATCAAGAGGAATTCGTTGTCCAATTATCCGTGAGGGTGATGACTTGGCAAAAATTGTAGTGGATAGCGTTGTTGAAGCTGCAGATAGCGAAGGATTTGGATTCCATGATAAAGATGTTGTTGCCATAACAGAATCAGTTGTAGCAAGAAATCAAGGGAATTATGCATCAATTGATGCAATTGCAAAAGATATTAAGAATAAATTTGGAGATGAACCAGTAGGTGTAATCTTCCCTATTTTATCAAGAAATAGATTTGCGATTTGTTTAAAAGGTATTGCTAGAGGAGCTAAAAAAGTTATTTTAATGCTTACTTATCCAAGTGATGAAGTTGGTAATGCTTTAGTTACAATGGATATGATTGATGAAGCAGGTCTTAATCCTTATAGTGATGTATTATCATTAGAAGAATATCGTAAATATTTCGGTTATCATAAACATGAGTTTACAGGCGTAGACTATGTAGAATATTATGCAGATTTAATTAAAGCTGAAGGAGCAGAAGTTGAAATTGTATTTGCTAATCAAGCTAAAACAATTTTAAATTATACTCCATATGTATTAAATTGCGATATTCATACTAGAAAAAGAACAAAACGTATTTTATTAGCTAATGGTGCTAAAAAGGTATATAGTTTAGATGAAATCTTGACTACATCAATTGATGGTAGTGGATATAATGAAAAGTTTGGATTATTAGGATCTAATAAATCTACAGAAGATTCAATTAAATTATTCCCAAGAGAATGTAAAGACTTAGTACTTACAATCCAATCGATGTTACTTGAAAGAACTGGAAAGCACTTTGAAGTTATGGTATATGGCGATGGAGCATTTAGAGATCCTCAAGGTAAGATTTGGGAACTAGCTGATCCATGTGTATCACCAGCATTTACTGATGGCTTAATTGGTACACCTAATGAATTAAAATTAAAATACTTAGCTGATAATGATTTCAAAGATTTAAGTGGAGAAGCATTAACAGAAGCTATTTCTAAGAGTATTAGAGAAAAGGATAATAATCTTGTAGGTAATATGGCATCTCAAGGTACTACACCACGCCAATTAACTGACTTAATTGGATCATTATGTGACCTTACAAGTGGGTCAGGAGATAAAGGTACACCTATCGTTTTAGTACAAGGTTATTTTGATAACTATACTAATTAATAAAATCTATAATATTGAAAGTGAGGAAATAATATGGGTACAAATGTTAGACCAGAATCGATGGAAAGAATTACTACTAAAGAATTAGCTGATGCATTTATTGAAGAACAAGTGCGTTTAGTTAGAGAACAAGTTGGAGATAAGAAAGTATTATTAGCTTTATCTGGTGGTGTAGACTCTTCTGTAGTTGCTGCATTATTGATTAAAGCGATTGGTAAACAATTAGTATGTGTGCATGTTAATCATGGATTAATGCGTAAAGGTGAATCTGAGGATGTTATTGAAATGTTCCAAAAGGGATTAGATGCGAATTTAATTTATGTGGATGCAACAGATCATTTCTTAAATTTATTAGCTGGTGTAGCTGACCCTGAGCGTAAGCGTAAAATAATTGGTAAAGAATTTATCACAGTATTTGCAGAAGAAGCTAGAAAACTTGAGGATATTACATTCTTAGCTCAAGGTACTATTTATCCTGATATTTTAGAATCAATGAAAGCTGCTGAAGGGAAAAAGGCAGTTAAGTCTCATCACAATGTTGGTGGACTTCCAGAAGATCTTCAATTTGAACTTGTTGAACCTCTTAAACTTTTATATAAAGATGAAGTTCGTGTTGTAGGTGAAGCTCTTGGTTTACCACATGCGATGGTATATCGTCAACCATTCCCAGGTCCAGGACTAGGTGTTCGTTGCTTAGGAGCAATTACTCGTGATCGTTTAGAAGCTTTACGTGAAGCAGATGCTATCTTAAGAGAAGAATTTGATAAGAATGGTTTAAGTGAAAAAGTATGGCAATATTTTATTGCTGTACCTGATATTAAGAGTGTTGGTGTAAAAGATGAAAGTCGTTATGAAGGATGGCCAGCAATTATCCGTGCTGTGAATACAAAAGATGCTATGTCAGCAACTATTGAAGAAATTCCATATCCAATTCTTCATCATATTACTCACCGTATTACTCATGAAGTAGAAGGCATTAACCGTGTACTTCTTGATCTTACACCTAAACCTATTGGAACAATCGAGTGGGAATAATTAATTCAATCAAAAAAGACTGAACAATGTAATTCAGTCTTTTTTTTGTGTCTTGATGATGAGCAGTGACATTTTTTGTGACAAAATGTATCTATGTGTAATATAGTCTTAAAGAAAATGAAATTTTTATTAACAAACCATAATATAGGTATAAATAATTTGCACGAATTGTAATATAATCGATTGTAATTGTAATTTTTAAGTAAAATTCTCTGTGATATGATTTTTATGGAATGTGGTATGAAAAAATATGATAAATATACTACATGTAAACATCGTATGATGGAAAGGAAATAAAGGTATGCGTACAAGAATTTATCCTAAAATGTTAAATAGTGAAGTGCAAGAATATTTAAAACGTAATGACATTATTATTATTCCTGTTGGTACAATTGAAATGCATGGTGGATATCCTTTAGATGTTGAAACTGTAACAAGTGAAGCAATTGCACTTAAAATGGCAGAGGCGTGTGATGGCCTTGTTTTAACAGGATTACCTTATTTTTACGCTGGAGCAACAGCTTCTGGACGTAGTACTGTTCAGGTAAGTATTAGAGAAGGGATGGATTATCTAGGTGCCATTGCACGTAACCTTTTACGTATCGGATTTAAAAGACAAATTTATATCAGTTTTCATGGCCCTGCACATATGACAATTAGTCCTATGGTTCGTGATTTTTATGATGAGACTGGTGTTCCAATTTTATATATGGATATGGCTATGCAAATGTTTACACATGCTAGTGATATTTTTATGACAGAATCATTATCCACTGATTCATCGAAGAAAATTATGAATAATGCGCAAGATGTAACCAAAGCAAAGGAATTTGTAAAACGTGCAAATGCTATTTTCATAGGTGCATATGAAGTGATGGGGAGATTAGAAGATATACCATTGACTACTGAATACGAGCATAATAAACCTCAGAGTTGTGTACAATTCAATGACTTGTTTAATTTAGCATATCAAAGTGGAGCAATAGGATATTGTTTTGGCGAAAATGATGATCATGGTGCAACAGTAGCATTACCTGATGAAAGTACTAGAAAAGAATATGCTGATCTTGGTGTAGAAATGATTGATGAGTTAGTAAAACGTTTTAATATGCCACATGTTGTTGAACAAATGCAGAGATTAGAAACATATGGTAAAGAAAATGAAGCTAAATATCCATGGATGCCATCAGCTTGGAATAATAGAAGATAATAAATAGGATTATAAATTAATCTTTGGATAGTATAAAAAAAGAACAGAATTTTGATATTATTTCATAATTCGATTCTTTTAGAATGTATTTTTATATTCTTTTGGTGACATTCCATATTTCTTCTTAAAAGCACGATAGAACGTTGGATAATCAGCAAATCCACATTGTTCACAAATGTTTGCCATCGATTCTCCTTCTAAAATTAATAGTTTTGCTTTTAAAAGTCGTTTTTGTTGAATATATTGATATACAGAAATACCTACACTATTTTGAAATAAATGGCTCAAACTAGATTTACTTATAAATAATGCTTGTGCTATATCTTCTAATGTAATGTGTTCACATATGTGTTGATTAATAAATGTGATAGCTTCATCAAATTTGGTTGGCTTTGTTGATGTGTTCATCTTTAAACTATTATTGAAGTAAGATTGACCCAATTGATTCATAAGTGCTAATGCATCTAAAGCGATTTTGGCATTCCATCCAAACTTATCTTGATTATTTTCTTTACATAAAATTTGTAATGACGTTAAAAGGTCCATATAGTCAGAATCAGAACATTGCAATACGTAATCATTTTTTCTTTCACATTCATTGAATAGGTATCCTACAGAAGGTAAATATTCGCAGATTTGATGGAAAAATTTACTTTCAAACCAAATAACATATCGTTTATATGGTGTTGTATTTGTTGAGTCTAATAATGGATGATGAATATGCTCAGGTGGTATAAAAAATATACTTCCTGACTTTAGTTTATAATGTTGGGAATCAAGGATATAGTGTATATTTTCACCTTGGACAACAAAGATTACTTCATAAAAACGATGGAGATGTGGACGGATAGAGGATATAGTGTCAATTTCAAGATGAACTTGGACTCCAGGATGAACTTTAAAGGTATAATCATGGAAATCATCAAGAGAAATGTTATGGGGTGATAATATGTCGAAAATATCTGCGTGACTAGTATTTTGGATATATAAATTTAAAATTTCTTGCATACGTAATTTTTCCATGACAGATCTCCTAGTGCTTTAATGGTTATTATTGCTTTTGTTTAAAAATGTATACTTTTAATACTCAGTTAATTTATGAATTGAATAGAATGGCAATTAATAAAATTTATTTACAATATTATATTAAAAAATTTGAGTTGAGTCAAAATAGAATGATGGAAAAGAAGGATAGACTTACCATAATAAGTTTTAAGTTCGAAAATTATTTTTAAATTGTTGGTAATATATTTCTAGTGTTTAAAAGGTTAATATTTTTAGTAGATGATTGTAGATATGATTATCTTAGATATCTAAAGTTATTAGGGTGCTTACTTATTAATAAATATAAGTAAAATTAAATGAAATATATTCGAGGATAAATATATAAAAGATGAACTAATTTTGAATTGATTTTAATAATGAAATAATTGACATATGTAAGAATTATTGTATAATTAATTACAGAACGTTACCTTAAGTGGGCGATATCTTAAAATCAATCAATTAATTAATCAAGGTGATACTCCTCGAGGCGCTACTTGGAAACTAGGTTTTTTAGTATGCTACGAGGAGTTTTTTTTGTAAAGGAGAAGTAATGTGGAAATCATAAAGAAAATTAACACGTCAGCTGCAATTGCAATTGATTCGAATGGTGTAGAATGTGTTGTTCTTGGGAAAGGTATTGGTTTTCCTGCTGTTCCTTATGAATTGACAGATTTATCTAAAGTTGAACGTACGTTTTATGATGTAAATTCAAAGTATTTTAGCTTAATTGACGAATTACCTCAACCTATTTTGCTAGCAAGTAGTGAAATCGTTGAATTTGCTGAAATTGAATTGGATTGTGAATTAAATTCAAATCTACCATTTACTTTAGCAGATCATATTCACTTTGCGATTGAAAGATTAAAAAAAGGGGTCGATCTTACGACACCAATTGCATATGATATTGCACATTTATATGCTAGAGAATATGCTGTTGCGAAAAAAGCATTGGATATTTTATCAGAATGTACTGGAATCTTCTTACCAGAGTCAGAAACAGTTACGATTGCAATGCATTTAATTAATGCGGAATCAGAAAATGGAGATATTAAAGATTTGATTCAAATCTTGAAAATTACTGATCAAATTACATCTATTATTGAAAAACAATTAAGTATCAAATTGGATACATCAAGTTATAATTATAATCGATTTGCGATGCATATTCGTTATCTTATTCAAAGATTAAAGTTATCGGATAATGAAGTTATAAAGAAAGACTCAATGATGCTGAAATCATTGGCAAAAGATTATCCAAACATTTATAATTGCGCATTAAAAATTGTTTCTTACTTAAAATCTACGTGGAATTGGACATGTAATGATGAAGAAACGGCATTTTTAATGTTACATATTTATAGAGTTCAGTATAGATAAATATATCACTTAAATTAATTATGTAGTTTTATTTGATTGAATTTATAATGGAATTTATTTGAAATTAATACAGTCTCGAATGGAGGATTATTCATGAAACTTGATGATTTTTTGACAATTATTAGTCCGCATGTAGGTGGAGAAGTCAATATAAGTAGAGCGACAGAAAAAGATAATGTATTTTATTTATTTATTAAAGATGTCGGAATAATTAATATTCGAGAAATTGAAAAGATTGAGGGGGTAGTGATGGTGGAATTAAACCGTTCTAAACTCTTAGTATCTTTTAATGAAAATTATGAAAAGGAGAATTATTTTATGGGTAAGTATGAAAATTTAGCAAAAGACATTATAGATAATGTCGGAGGCAAAGAAAATATTATTTCTTTAACTCACTGTGTTACACGTTTACGTTTCCAATTAAAAGATAATAGTCTTGCACAAACAGAAGTATTGAAGAATATGAAAGGTGTCGTAACAGTTATTATTTCAGCCGGTCAATACCAAGTAGTAATTGGTAACCATGTACCAGATGTATTCAAAGATGTATGTGCAGTTGCTGGTATTAGTGTTGATTCAGTATCTGATGCTGGTAAACCAATGACAATTGGTCAAAAAACATTAGATTTAGTTACTGGTATTTTTATGCCTTCTATTAGTATCTTATGTGCAACAGGTATTTTAAAAGGTATTAATGTTATTTTAGATATGGTAGGATTAGTTACTACTGCTAGTGGATTAGGACAATTATTAGCTGCTGCAGCTGATGCAATGTTCTTATTCTTCCCAGTTATTTTAGGTTTCAACTCATTTAAAAAATTAGGAGGAAATACTTATTTAGGTATGACTTTAGGTGCTGCAATGTGTTATCCAGCAATCCAAGGTGCTACATTAAATGTTTTTGGTATGGATGTTACAGCAACTTATACAAGTACAGTTTTACCTATTATTCTTCTAAGCTTTGTTGCTGTTCCATTTGAAAAATGGTTAAATAAAATTGTTCCAGATGTAATCAAAACATTCGTTGTTCCTGCTACAGTATTAGCTGTTATGCTACCTTTAGGATTCTGTGTTATTGGACCAGTTGCAAATGCTGCTGCTAATGGAATTAATGCTCTATTTGCTGTTGCTAACTCATTTTCACCAGTTCTTACAGGGGCATTAATGGCTGGATTATGGCAAATCTTAGTATTATTTGGAATTCATACTGTTGTTGGAATTACGATGATTGTAGGATTAATCATGGGGCAAGCACAACCATTAATGGCTTCTATGACAATGTGTTCATTCGTTACTACAGGAGCAGTTATTGCTATTTGGTTAAAAACTAAAGATCAACAATTAAAAAATGTTGCTTTACCTGCTTGGATTTCAGGTGTATTTGGAGTTACTGAACCAGCTATCTATGGTGTTACTCTTCAAAATGGTTACCAATTCGGGCTAACTTGTGTTATTTCAGCAGTAATGGGAGCTATCACAAGAATTGTTGGAGCAAACATGTATATTAAAGCAGGTATTGGTATTTTCAGTATACCTGGTATGATTGATCCAGCAAATTCTAGTAAATCATTATTAATTGTAATTTTATTAATTTTAGGTTCTGTAGCTGCAGGTTTTGTAGGAGCGTTCTTAACATTTAAAGATAAAGAATGTACTGCTGAAGAACAGTAATTACTAGAGAAGAAGTTAAAGTAGCAGTTTATTCATTAGTAACTCCTGTTAAGATTAAGACTGTAGAATTATTATTAAATTATTTGAAAATAAACATTTAATCAAATTTTTATAGTAATCAATGAAAATAATGTTGTTTAATAGGTTATAATTTATGATGAATAGATTTAATTAGTGTATAGACAGTAAAATTTTTTAAAGCTGTTTATGTAATATCAAAGAAAAGTAACAATAAATACAATTAGATAAGATATATTCTATTGGTAATAATAGTTTTTTCTAGTGATTTAGAAAATTTAGTCGAGAAAGGAGAAGAACTATGAATAAATTTCCAAAAGATTTTTTATGGGGTGGCGCAAGTGCAGCAAACCAATTTGAAGGTGGTTACAATGAAGGTGGTAAAGCATTAACAATTAGTGATGTTACAAGTAGTGGAAGTCATACTAGACCGAGAGAAATTACATGGATTGTTCCAAAAACAGGTGAGAAAGGGTCAACTAAATTTGCGATGGGTGGCAAGATGGAATTCCCTGAAGGTGCAATACCATGTGTTTTAGAGGGTTATTACTACCCTTCACATCAAGCAACTGATTTTTATCACCATTATAAAGAAGATATTGCATTAATGGCTGAAATGGGATTTAAAACATTTAGAATGAGTATTGCGTGGTCAAGAATTTATCCTGATTTAGAAAGTGAGACACCAAATGAAGAGGGATTAAAATTTTATGAAGATGTATTTAAAGAATTAAAAAAATATGATATTGAACCATTAGTTACTTTGTCTCATTTTGAAATTCCAGTTGATTTGGCTGTTAAATATGGTGGTTGGGCGAATCGTAAAGTTGTAGATTTATTTGTTAAATATGCTACAACAGTGCTAAAACGTTATAAAGGTTTAGTAAAATATTGGCTTACATTTAATGAAATCAATATGATGGAACATTTACAAGCATTATCCATTGGTGTATTAGATGTAACACCACAAAAGAAAGCAGATGCTGCATTACATCAATTTTTAGCGAGTGCCTTAACCGTAAAAAAAGCTCATGAAATTTCTGATGATTATCAAGTAGGAATGATGCTTGCATATCAACCATTATATGCAGAAACATGTGATCCAAAAGATCAATTATTTGTTTTAAATAAATTACAACGTCAATTTTTATGGTACAGTGATGTGCAAGTTGGTGGGGAATATCCTAACTACAAACTAAAAGAATATGAACGTGAAGGTATTCAATTAAATGCACAAGAAGGAGACTTAGATTTACTTAAAAAATATGCTTGTGACTTCTTGTCGTTCTCATGTTATGGTTCAAGTGTATTCACTACACATAATAATTTCATTGAATCGGGTGGAGGGAATGCAGTTCGCGGTAAGAAAAATCCATATCTTGAAGCAAATGCTTGGGGATGGGAAACAGATCCTCATTGTATAAGAATTGCGTTAAACACTTTATATGATCGTTACCACAAGCCACTATGGATTGTTGAAAATGGAATTGGTTGGGAAGATAAATTAGAAGAAGATGGCACAATTCATGATTCATATCGTATTGATTATTTGAGACATAATGTCAAATCAATGAGTGATGCAATTAATATCGATGGAATTCCTCTAATGGGATACACAATGTGGGGATGCATTGACTTAGTTTCTGCTGGAACTGGGGAAATGAAAAAACGTTATGGATTTGTCTATGTAGATATGGATGATGAAGGTAATGGTACATTGAACCGTTATAAGAAAGATTCATTCTATTGGTATAAAAAATGCATCGCTAGTGATGGAAAGGATTTAGACTAATGGGGTTATTTGATAGTTTATTTAATAAGAAAGAAATTTCTTTAAACGTACATAATTCAGATATTGTTGCAATTACTGATGGAGAAATGATTGATATTTCATCTGTAAATGATGAATTATTCTCCCAAAAGGTAATGGGAGATGGAGTGGCTTTTAAATTAAGCGGTGATAAAGCTACATTATATTCTCCTGTAAATGGAACATTAAATGTTTTATTTCCTACAGGACATGCTTTTGGGATTACAATGCATGATGGTGTTGAAGTTTTAGTTCATTGTGGTATTAATACAGTTGAAAGTAATGGCACAGGATTTACAATTCTAAAAAAGAAACAAGGTGATTCTATAAAAGCAGGAGAAGCGATTGTTGAAGTAGATGTAAAGTTATTATCTGAAAAGTATGATATGTCTACGATGCTCATTATCACCAATCCAAATGGTAAAACTATTCAATTCAAAGAGTTTGGTTCATTTAAGGTTGGAGAATCAATTATTAAATAGTTAAATTAAAAGTTATTGCACTTAGCAATAACTTTTTTATATGTTGGTGGCAATTTGGTGTCAATAATTTTAAATAATATGAATAAATAGAATAATTTAGATAACCGATAGTATGAATTATTATAGTATATAATGAAATATAACAATTCAATTATTGAGTGGGAATAATAATAGTTTTTGAAAGTACTAGTCATTTTGATTAGTACTTTTTCTTTTTGTTTTAATGAGTATTGAAAACATAATATGAAATTTCATTGAACAAAATTGCCATTTTTGTCAATAATATTCAATAAACACTTTTATAAATCATTAAATACAAATATAATTATTTTGAATGAAAATGTCATTTGTAACAAAATATACAATGATAGAAGGCGTATTTATAGGAATCGAAAGAGATAAATTTCACTTTAGCTGTAATTGTGCTAGCAATGGAGCTGAAGCAAGATTGAATAGGGCAAAAATTAGGCTTCTCATTATGTGAAAAAATGCGCTGATTAAAGGAGAAATATTATGACAAGAAATAGAACTTCAGTTGTAACTCTATTGATAGTAATTACGCTAATGTTCGTATCTGCTTTCACAGGGTATTTACTGGGCAAAAGGCAAGAGTGTGTTGCCATTTCTAATCAAATTGGTATATTTAGTTCGCAACAAGAAGAATACAATTTAGCATACAAGAAAGGCTGGGTTTATTGGTTTTCAGGTTATGGTAGTGAGAATAACACTGAATACATGGAATATTATGATATGGGGCGGAAATATAATACAGAATTTGAAAGTACTAAAGATGCTTTTACAAAAGGATATATTGATGGCTTCTATTTTGTAAATAAGCATGAACCAAAATCTAACAATATAGTTAATTATGAGGAAAAAATTGAAAAAGCATATTATCAATATTATGCTGAATAAAACTGACCACCTACCATTGAATAAACTATAATTATCTTAATTAATATTAATATATAGTATTACCCTATTCTTATAAGAAAATAAAAAGCATCAAAGGAGGAATTTGATGCTTTTTTGTTGCCCAATGAACTTCCAATATATAATGGAGTGTCTAAATTATTATCTAATCTTTAGGAGTAAACACACGTTTATTTGTTCTATTATTCTTTATAAGTAAATGAGTATTACTTACTATTCTTCAATAATTCAAGGTATTTAATACCCATTTCGAATTGACGATGCTTTGTATCTGATGTAGCTAGATTCTTTACAATACCATCTCTTTCCTTGGCATCTTCAATCATGGCATCTATATCTTCTAATAATGTATCAAAGCTTTCATTATTCTCAAACTTATTCATTAGTTCATGATATGTTCTTATTAAGTATCCTTGGTCTTTCTTATCATATACGAAGTAGAAATCTTCTAATCCACCAAAGCGTTCTGCTGAGCTTATAAATAATACTTCAAATCTTTCTTGGAAAGGTTCAGTAGTTGCTTTTTCCATTTCACGTTTTACATAATATTCACGCTTTTTAGATAGAGAGCTTAGAGCTAATCTGCCTCCAGGTAGTTCAGTGTTTGTTTTTAGAATATCTAATAAATCATCGAAGCATACGGCAAAGTTTTTTGCTTCCAGCTCTTCATCACCATTAATAGCTGCGTATGATTTATCTTCTGCTAAGTAGTATACCTTTAACCCAGCCATATTTTCATATATTACTTCTATTACCATTTCTTCCATCTTTTATCCTCAACTTTCTTTTATTTTTATCTTACATCTATACTATACTCTTTTTTACGATTAATTGGTCGCACATGATGCGACAATATTTAATTTGTGGTATTAATTTTATTATCAATAGCCAATAAATACTCTAATGCTACATCATATTGAAAATGATACGTAGATTTATTAAATTTCAAGTCCATCAGCTTTTTACAATATTCAACTTCTTTGATGAAATCTGTTAGTGTAGTAAGTTCTTTTTCTAAATACACGACATCATTATCATTTTCTAAAGGTCGTTTATTCATTACTTTTTCTCCTGAACTAAAACAACTTACTAATTCATCTTTGTTACCAAATCCATAACATTTATAAACATTATCATAGAAATAATATGTATTACAGTTTCCACCAAATAGATTAGATTGTAGTAAGAATATTATATTAAATCTTTCAAAGAAGGGTTCCTCTTCTCCTTTAATTATCTCATCAAAAACCCATTCATCATAATGATTGAAGGCTACCTTCAAACAATTAAGAATTCCTTCTTCATAACAATGGTTATTAAGATTACACATAAAGAATGATAACGTGCATCCCAGTAATTCAGGAACTAGTGGATGTCCTTTTCCCTTCCATAAAGCATATCCATGCTTGTTACGAAGAATTTTCCATCCACTTTTGTCTTCATATAATACTTCTGTAATTGTCCCAATTTTTTTATAAGCCATATTATTTTACCTCTTTTCTTTAATTGATATTAAATTACATTTATCTTTTATATCTTTATTAATATTAGTAATGATTATCTCAGTTAATAAAAATACCTCCTATCTGTAACTCACAATTACAGTATAGAAGGTATTTGGCTTATTTAGGTCGTTAGGAAAGCGACAATATTATACTCCTAATAATGCTTGATCATATTCAAATAAGGCTTCATTGATTTCATATACATCATAGTTTCCTTGACTAATAAAGAACTCTATAATCACGTCAAACTTATTGGAATGGGATAAGGCATAGCCAGCACTTTTCAACATGTCATTAGTCTCATCTAATGACAACTCTAAAGCAATCGCAAAGGATAACACTGTTATCTTGCTAGGTCGATAGAAACGATCCCCACGAATTTTTGAGAATAATTTACGGTCAATATTTGCTTTTTTATAACACTCGGCATCACTCATGCCACTCTCATCAATAAATCGTAGTAGCATTTCACTAAAGCTCTCATCCATTTGATTTAAAGCATCGCTTAAGCTAATAGATTTTGTTGGTATAGAAGCTTGAGTCATACATGGTGCGTTAGTTGGACCATAGTCTATAGAGATTGGTCTATAGATAGGTGGTGAATAATGTTGTTCAAGATATTTAGATAATTCTAAATTAGCATTCTTAGGCTTTTCAGATATTGGCTCTCTACATACCATATAAATCATCAATTCATTATCTTGTAGAAACTCTTTTATTGCTTTCTTAGCCATTTCAACACTATATGCTTGAGGAAATATTAAAAGCTTTTCTAACTCAAGTGTTTTGGCTTCTAACAGCATTTTTTGATAATAAGTATATAATTCTTCGTCATTAGTTGTATCATTATGTCTTGTTAGTAGAAGTAACTCATAACGATGTGAATCACTATATTTATTTTCTTGAAACCTAGAGTTACCAACTGGCATCATGGAATTAGATACTCTTTCTGATACAATACCATCTACATTCCCAGCTTCCACTTGATCTTTAATAATTATAAAAGGCATAGAATCACTCCTTGTTTAACTTACAATATTATATCACAAATAAAAGATAAGCACTATGGCTTCTCAGGACGAACTATCTATTCTTTCAGTATATCTTCGTCTGTATACACTACTCCTGTTTTATCATCTATATCAAGAAATCTCCATTGTTTTATATAGTAGCAAAACCAATCTTTTTTCTCAAAAAGCAAATTTACACTCCAAAGGTATGCATAGTCATTTTTGTCAATATTTCTAGTATAAAATCTAATTGATCCTTTCTTATGATATAAAGTTACATCTCTTTGGGCAAATGTATCATCAATACACTTATAAGCTCCGTCTAAATTAATAATACCGTCTTTTTTTATTCTTTCTTCATCTAGTTCAATCATAATAAACAGCATATTTACTCTTTATTTGGAAATGGTGATTTTGGTCTTTTTACCCAATGAAGAAATAAACTCTCTTCCTCGAATACGACGCCTGTTTCATCATCAACATCCATAAACGTCCAAGTTTTAATATAATATTGAAACCAAGATACATTTCTAAATGGTGAGTTAACCATCCATAAATATTCAAAATCATGCTTGTCAATATTCCTTGTATAAAATCTAATTGATCCTTTCTTATGATATAAAGTTACATCTCTTTGGGAAAATGTATCATCAATACATTCATAGGCTTTCTCTAAATTAATAATACCATCTTTCTTTATTCTTTCTTCATCTAATTCAATTATAAAAAACAACATGTAATGTCCTCCTTACAAATATATATTATTTCTTCAGTATCCTAATTGGGTCGTAGTAAAAGCGACAATGAATAATAATGATTTAATACTTGTCGCTTCGTAATCGACCTAATTACCTGAATAACTAGTTATACTAAGGGTGTCAATAAGGAGGAAGGGTAATGAAAAATAAAGAAGCAATTCTATATTTAGAAGGTAAGAATTATCAGCAGCTGATTGATATGTTGAATAAAAAGGCAATCTACTCTAGTAGTAATGAACTAGTAAGCTTTCACATTAATGTAGAGCCTTTTGAAGAATTAGATATTATTAAAAGACCAGTAAGTGATGGATATTGTTACTTGAGTAGAACAGAGGAATCCACGATCCGAAGATGCTTCTGTAAAATGAAAGATGGTACACTGGTAAGCTTAGAGGATCTTTATTTTAAATATTATCCTACAACAGATAACGGCATAACAGCAGAAGCATTCTAAGATGCTTTAGATAATGAGTTAATGGATAGAAGAAAGAATAGTAAATTATATATTGTTAGATAGGAGATAATTATGAGTAAAGTTATAGTATATTTTGTTCCTGATGTACAGGAGATATTTGTTAGATTAATATGTGAGTATACATTGGAAGAATGTTTTGAGAAAATAAGTATATTCTGTGAGAAATATAAAGATAGTTTATACAAATCTAAAATCTCAGTATATTCTGAAAATAAAAAGCTGATGTTTTCTTTCCAGGGAACAACACCAGAGTATAATATAGAGGATAGCTATAAAGAGTTAGAATCTAATATCTTAGAGATTTACAATAAATACTATCTAAACTGTCATTCAGTAAAAAAAACAATTAGTGTTGATGAATTAAAGAATATGAATGTGAGAATTAGAGGTTATGCGATGCCAGATGATAATGCTCCTGATTTTTATGAAAAATGTAAAGTTAGCGAAGTCTTAGTGAAATTGAGAGAGAGTATAAGAGATTTTCCTGAAATATCTAGAACCCATTGTTTCTATGTTTCTAGTGAAGATGGTGTAGATTTATTTTCAATTGATCGAGAACTAGATTTTGGGACTATATGCTTAGCACGTATAAATGAATTTAACCTAACTAAGGAAATGGTTAAGGAAGCATTAGGAGTAGAATAATTATTAAATATGAAAGGAAAAAGCTAATGGAGAAAGAAACTAGTAAAGGAATTATTAATAAATTGGAGGAATCAAGCTATATTAAATGGATTGATTCCTTTGTAGAAACAGTTTTAGAAAAAAGTAATATTAGCTATAAAGAAGCAATTATTGAGGGTATTGAGGTTAATAAAAGAATTTACTTAATAATCGATGGTACTAAATATACTATCAGAACATGGGATTATTCAGTTACGAAAACAGATGCAAACAACAAACCATGTGCAGAATTAGTAGATTACACTTTATATAAACAAATGGAAGGAGATGATGGTATCTACAACAAAGATATATTTGAAGGCTCTGAAGAAATTGAATGGACAAACTGACGTATGATACATGTATTATGGTATAATATGTAGTAATGATAGTTAGCTTGTTTATAAGAAAAAGTATTTAGCTCTGAGTGAAGATGTATGAATAGTATTATCAGTATTAGGAGGTTATTTATGAATCGCAGAGAGGAATGCATAAAAGAAATAAAAGATAAACTTGCTGAGTTAGAAGCAAATGGCTGTACTGATGAAAGAGAATTCGAAAGATGGAATAATCTCTTAGAATGTCATGAATTAGGATTGTTTGATGATAATAAACCACCCGTTCCAGCGTGGAATAAAGATGATTATTTACTTCCTGAATATAGAAAAGGTGGTTATTTCACATCACAGGATTATTTTGATAAGTGTGATGAATTTCATAACATTTTAGAAGAATATAATATAGATTACATGGAGATATCAAGAAATGAATATATTTATTTGAAAAAGGAGTTTTTCAAAAATGTTTATGGAATTACTTGGCTTGCTGAGGAAGAACAATTCTTGCCAGGTGTGAAAATAGATGTGCATATCGATAAATTTTAATTAGAGAAGGAGAGTAGAATTATGAATTTAGATGAAAATAAAGTGTATACTGTAGAAGAGGTTGCTGTATTGTTTAAGATAAATCCAATTAATATACTTCTTTTTGCAAGAAGGGGAATATTGCCAGGTACAGAGTTACCTAGCTCTACTGAGGAGAATCCACAATGGATTTTCACAAAAAAAGATATTGAAGAGCTGGAGAAGAATCTTGAAAAGAAGGATCATGAGAAAATGGCTGCTTGGAAAGCATCTTTTGTAGTAAAACCTACAGATAAAACAAAAGAATAAGATACTCCCACTATTTAAAGGTTGATGTATATAAACGGATACTATACTAGTGGTAGCCACGTCATAATAGGAGAAATGTTACTATGAAGACAATAAAAGCATTTATATTAGATACTTTCCCAAATAATAGTTTATTTGTAGAAAGTGCTATTAAGGATTTAGAAATAGTTTTAGATGATATCGCTAAATTAGGTTTAGAGAATATAGAAGAACCAATGGAAGAAAGGGTATCTATTGAAATTAATGCCTTATTAAAAGAGTATGCGCTAAATAATGAACAAGAATACGAAGATGCTTTAAAGGAGTTAAGAAATCTTCTAAATAAAGAAAAGCTTGATGAAGCTGATACCCATTTTAAGAATGACAACATTAGAAAAGTACATTATCTATATCGAGAATTACTGTATATATTCTTCTGTGAATATCAGCATTATGCAGTGGAATTACATAGTAAAGCATGTAATGTGACTGAGGATGATTATCAAGTCATAGTAGGAGAACCAGAAGAAATTATTTTAAAGTTGTATAAATAAGACTAAATTGAATGGAGGTTATAATGGATAAAGTTAAATTAACGTTTTGACCTGACCTAAGAGAAACACTTCGTTTTGGAGGAATATATACACTTGAGGAGTGTTTTGATGAAATAAGAAACGTTTGTGAATATTATAAAGAGGATTTAAGATATTTTGAATTTATGGTTTATTCGGCAGATGATAAGCCTATGTTTGATATATCAGGATGTGGCCTTTACCAAATAAAGGAGGGGTACGAATATTTAGAACCTATTATTTTGGAGATTTGTAATACATATTTTGCGGAAAATATGTATTGAGAAAGCAAAATACTTTTTTCAAAATAGTCTTTGTTCTTGATTTGTTTACTAGTTGTAATTATAAATGTTTAATGAATAAAATAGGAGGATATATATGACAGAAATTGTAGCTTATTTTTATCCTGAACATGATATTCCATCTAATGTTATAGTAAGTCAAACAACCTTAGAAGAATATTTTAATGAGATTAGAGAGCTTTGTGAACGTCATTCAAAGATTCTACAAAGAACATATGTACAAATTTTCGCGAAAAAAGGAGGTAAGCTTATAATTAGCTTTAACGGGTTTCTTAAAAATCATTATTCTGTAAATGAGGAATATATAGAATATGAATCTATTATTAAAGAGATTTGTAAAGAATACTTTGATGACGCGAAGGAAAGAAATAAAATAATAATTAATTCTGTAGAAGATTTTAAAAATGTAGATATTGAAATTAGAGGATATGCTATACCGCAAGACTATGATTATGGACCGATTTATGGTAAAAAATGCAAGATGGTTGAAGTATCAGAAGTATTAAAGTATGTTGTAAGTACTTGGCCAGAAGAAGATCATAATCTTCAATTTGAAATTTGGACTAGAGAAGAAGAATATTTATTCTGTATTCGCAGGGATTTAGAAACAATACATTTGAAAAAAGAAAATAAATTTAATCTTACAAAAGAGATGATAAGGGAAGCTTTAGGAATAAAATGATGATATATCATAAATATACTTAAAGATAATAAGTATAATTAATATTTGTAATTTATGTAATGAAAAGTATGCTTAATTATAGAAAAAGAAAAGACGTAGAGCATCATGATGACCCTACGTCTTATTTTTGATATTTAAAGCTTTGTATAAACTAGAACTATTCACCTTCAAGTACTGCAAGCATTAGTATACCAGCAATAATGATACTAATAAATAAGTATTGTTTCTTTGTAAGCTTTTCCTTTAAGAAGATTCTTGATAATAATAATGATACAACACATACACTTGAAAGAATAGGAGCAGCGATAGCACCATTTCCACTCATAGCATATACATAAGTTAATTGACCAGCTGTTTCACATATAGCTGCGATAGTTTTATCCTTTTGTTTAGCTAATTCGAATTTCACACGTTTCCATTTCATGAAAGCAAATAAGATTAATCCAACTATTGCGAAAGTCAATTCATAAGAAATATTAGCTACTAATTCAATGTTGTCAACTGTAACTCCAATTAATGGACTAGTTTCCATTTCTAGGAAGAAGATATCTAAGAAACTTCCTAGTGCATCGATGAATGCATAACAGAATGGCATAGCGAAAGCAATAATAGCTAGTTTCTTTCCAAGCTTTTGCTTTCTATTTACTTCAGCACTGTTTTCTGTTTTTGAAACGCCCATGATACCGATTGTGATTACGGCAATCGCAACCCAAACCATAGGTGGAATACTTTCTCCTAAAAAGATTACGCATAGAAGTGAACACATTGCACCAGCAGTATTTTCAATTGGATCTGCTAATGATTCTTCAATGAATCTGATTCCAAAGAAAGAACATGCCATTGATACTATGTAACATAGTGAAACAGGTAAATACATAATTAGATTCATTGGATTATATACTATATCTGAAGTTAGAAGTGTAAATATCGCATGGATACCCATAACTGCACCTACTAGAATACATACTCTCAAATGGTCGTATTTCTCATTTTCATATGAACCTTTCTTATAGAAAAGTTCTGCTATACCCCATATTAAAGTCGTTGCTAGGGTAAAGAATAACCACATAAAAGTTCCCCCTTTTATTAATTTGCTGTTTAAAATTACTTGATTTTCTTACAGCATCCTTATTGATAATAACATAAGATATAAAGAATTTCTATAAAAATATGAGAAATTTCTCAATTATGAATGTTGAAATTAAATTAATTTTGTACTATATACACATTAATTTCACATACTAATATATAGTAAAGTAAGGATTTAGTTGTATATTTTAAATAAAAATGATATAATCAATAGGGATATATTTAAAGGAGAATTATTATGGCAATTGAATCAGGAGATTTCAGAACAGGATTAACACTTATCGTTGATGGAGATCCATGGGTAGTATTAGATTTCCAACACGTTAAACCAGGTAAAGGTGCTGCGATTTTAAAAACAAAAATGAAGAACTTAAAAACAGGTTCTACACAAGAAAGAAACTTCAATGCATCTACAAAGTTTGAACAAGCACAAATCGAAAAGAAAACAGTTCAATATTCTTATGAAGCAGACTCTACTTACTACTTCATGGATATGCAATCATATGAACAATATGAATTAGCAGGTGAACTTTTAGGTGATAACAAGTACTACATCGTAGATGGTATGGAAGTATCACTAGTATTCTTTGAAGGTGCAGTATTAGATGTAGCTATCCCAGAAAAGGTAGAATTAACAGTTACAGAAACTGCTCCAGCTATCAAAGGTGCACCAACAACTCAAACAAAAGATGCTGTTACAGAAACAGGCTTAACATTACGTGTTCCTCAATTCATTGAAGAAGGCGAAAAAATTGTTGTTTCTACAGCTGATGGAAAGTATTCAGGAAGAGCTTAATAGCTCTTTTTCCATATTATGAGAAAAGTTGTATTAGTTACAGGTGGTGCCAAAGGAATTGGTGCAGCGATTGCTTTAGAATTGGCGAGGCATAATTATGATATTGTGATTAATTATCTAACATCAAAAGAAAAAGCAGAACAACTTCAAGAAACAATTGTAAATACTTATGGTGTTAGATGTCTAGCACTACAAGCTGATGTTTCTAAAGAAGATGAAGTAGATACTATGGTAGCTACAATTGAAAAAGAACTTGGTGGAGTAGATGTATTAATAAATAATGCAGCTATTGATCCAGCTAATTTATTTCATTTAAAAACGGCTGAAGAATTTCGAAGAACGTTAGATGTAAATTTAGTAGGTGCTTATAATTGTAGTAAGAGAGTATATAAGCATATGCTACATCAAGAATATGGAAGAATTATTAATATTTCATCTACTAATGGTATTAATACATATTATCCAATGTGCTTTGACTATGATGCTTCCAAGGCAGCATTAATATCTTTAACACATAACTTATCAATGCAATTTGCACCTTATGTTAATGTAAATGCGATTGCACCTGGATTTATTGGAACAGAATCAGAATTAGATGGATATGATGAAGAATTCTTGAAATCAGAACAAGAGAAAATCTTAGTGAATCGATATGGAAAACCAGAAGAAGTAGCTTATTTAGTTAAATTCTTAATAAGTGATGAAGCTAACTTTATAAACAATAGTGTTATTCGTATTGATGGTGGACAACAAGGCTCTTACTAAATAGAATAGTAATCAAAAAGCGAGGATAATTCCTCGCTTTTACTATTTTTGTCTGATTTTTGTAAGTGCTAATAGAATAGATAATTTCCCATATTCTAAAGATAAGCCACCTTGCATAAATAAAGTATATGGTTCAATTACTGGAGCATCAGCACTTAATTCAATAGTACTACCTTGTGTAAAGCTACCGCATGCCATAACTTCATCAAATGGATAGCCAGGCATTGGAGCAGGCATAACATGAACAAATGAATCAACAGGTGAAGATTCTTGGATACCTTGTGTAAACTTAACTAGATTATCCTTAGTACCTAATTCTACTGTTTGAATGATATCTGTACGATAATCATTATATTTTGGTGCTACATTATTAAATCCTAGTTTCTCTAGCATATAAGCTGAGAATACAGCTGTTTTTAAAGCTCCCTTAACAGCATTAGGTGCCATGAATAGACCCTTAAAGAACGAGTTATTTAAGTTAAAGTTTGCACCTAATTCTTTCCCAATACCAGGAGCTGTTAAGCGTTCAGCCACCATTTGAATTAAATCGGCACGACCAGCAATGTATCCACCAGTAGCAGCAACCCCACCACCAAGATTCTTCATTAGTGAACCAACAACAATATCAGCACCAATATGACCTGGTTCTCTTGTTTCTACTAATTCACCATAACAGTTATCAACCATGATGATTACTTCTTTATTAACTTCACGAATCTTCGAAATCATTTCTTCAATTTTCGCTAAGCATAAAGATTCTCTATCAGAATAACCACGCGAACGTTGAATTTCAACTAGTTTCACGTTATTTTCTTTTAAACGATTCACAATCTTCTCTGCATCAAATTCATTGTTTACTAAATCAATTTGTTCATATTTGACACCATGTGCTTTTAAAGATTGACTAGACTCACCACAAAGACCAATCATTTCTTGTAAAGAATCATAAGGCGTACCAGTAAGTGAAATCATCGTATCTCCATGCTTTAATAAAGCTGAGAAGGCAAGATATAATGCATTAGTACCACTCATGATATGTGGACGAACTAAGGCATCTTCACACCCTAAAACAGATGCGAAGATTTTCTCTAGCTTATCTCTTCCTGTATCATAATTACCGTATCCATTGATATCTGCGAAGTCTGAATAAGAAACTCTATTTTCAATAAAAGCAGATAGAATACGATTAGAATTATATAAGCATATATTATCAATCTCATCATATACTTCTTTTAAATCTATATCTGATTGTTTAGCCATTTCTAATAAATCGTTATCAATTTGTTTTAATATCATACAATACTCCTTCATTTTTACCTTTACATTATACATGAGAATAAATCTTTATACTAGTAACAAATTTAAGATTGGTTGTTATTATACTAAACATATAAAGCATACCTATATTAATTATAGTGAACTGATTTAGTCAATATCTTGTATGTATTATAAAATAAAAGACTGTTGGTTATGTATTTTCAAACAGTCTAGATTATCAGTTTATTTATTTGTATATTTTTCTTCTAATTCTTTTCTAACCTCTTGTGCTAGCTTACACATATCTTGTGTAATAGTAGCATTAGGATCATGCATTGATAAATAATAGTATTGACGTAGCTTATTTAGCTTTTTCCATAGTCCATTACTGATACGCCCATAGTTTCTTAAGTTTTCTAAAGTATGAACAATTTCAGGTTTATTTTTAGAGAAGGAAGTAGGAATATGACGGATAGATGCAGCAAGCTTATCACGAAGACCATACAATATTTCTTCAATTGCTTGCCAATCTTTCATAAATTCATCAGCATCTCCAGGTGCTTTATCAGCACTAAGCTTTTCACGCTTTTGTTTACTAATACGACTAACTTTTTGCGGGTCTAAAACACTAATGACGAAATATAAAATGAAGTTGAAGTTCCAGAAGAAGAATAGTAGCGTTTCATCTACCCAAAAGCGATATGCAATTGGATGTAGTAGGGTATTGTTACCATATAGTACTACTAATTCAGCACTAACAGTACATAATAGACACATTAATGAAATAATACCAGCTAAGTGGTTATAACGTAGTAATAATGCTTGAACGGCATCATATAAGCTTACATCTTCTTTAGAAGTGTTTTGGAAACGATCTGCAAAGAAAATATAACCAGTTAATGTGATACCATATAAACCAGCAATAACTTCACTACAAGTAGACATTACGCTACTAACAGCATCAACTTCAAATGTTAATAGTGGATTAAAGCAATCATATATCACTAATATTTGTACGATGATTGAGATTATACATAAGATGATAATTCCAATGAAATATGGATAACGACGTAGGGTCTTTTGCATAAATTACTCACCTCTTTTTCCATTTATGTATAGCACTTAGCTTTAAGAAATGAAAGAATGATAATCATGTAGTTGACATCTATAATTGAAGTGTTATTATGAGGGTAGAAGAAAGAAATATTTATAGGAGGAGGTACAATTTATGTTACATGAAATAAGTTTTCTTTCGTACAATGAGCGTGATAATGTATATGGGTGGATTTATGTTCCAGCAGCTAAACCAAAAGGTATTATTCAATTAGTACATGGTTTTGGTGAGCATTCTAGAAGATATTTCCATATGATTGTGAAGCTAATGGAAGCTGGGTACATTGTAGCTGCTGATGACCATGTAGGCCATGGTAAGACTGCAGTTGAAAATGATACTTGGGGTAATTGGGGTCATCGTGGTTGTGAAACAATGATGGAAGATGAGCATACATTTAAGAAGTTAGTTCAAGAAAAATATCCTGATTTACCATATTTCATCTATGGTCATAGTATGGGCTCTATCATTCTACGTCAATTTATGGCTAAGTATGGAGATGAATTAGCAGGTGCAATTATTTGTGGTACAGTTGGTCCTGATGCAGTTCCTTGCGACAAAGGTATTGAATTATTGAAGC
Organism: Erysipelotrichales bacterium; assembly: GCA_017532345.1. Classification (GTDB taxonomy): domain Bacteria; phylum Bacillota_I; class Bacilli_A; order Erysipelotrichales; family Erysipelotrichaceae; genus SIG230. Next base: position 43,000 of record JAFXJJ010000005.1, on the reverse strand, counting down.
CTCTTGTAGATGCTGGTAAAGCAGATGAATCAGATCCAGCAATGCTTGGTAATTTACTAGGTGGTTTATTCTCTCGTATTGAAGAAGTTAAGTTAGGCAATGAATGGATTTGCCATGATGTATATGTACAATTAGATCATGCACAAGATCCATTTGATGCATTTACTAAACCAACTTCTAATGGTTCATTACTACAATTCATTGAAATGATTAAAGAAGTTAATACTGTTGAATGGGCAAATGCCGTTCCTAAAGCATTACCAATTTATAATATTGCTGGTGATGAGGACCCATGTGGTTCATTTGGTGAGGGTGTTAAGCTAGTAACTAAGTGGTTAGAAGAATCTGGTCATAAGGTTGAAACTAAGCTATACGAAGGATATCGCCATGAAATCCATAATTATAAAGACTTAAAGGATGAAGTAGAAGCTGGTATCATTAAGTTTGTTGATAGTGTAGTTGGATAATTAAAAAGCATCGCAAGATGCTTTTTATTATGTTCTTAAAATAGTTTTTTACTATACTTTCAAAGACTTTTCTAAGTGTTCTTTGCCACCTGTAATCAAATCTTTCATGGTATCGTTAAAGTGATAGTATCCTCATTCTCGTTGCATCCTATTCGTATACTATGTAGCTAAGCTTTTTATTTCAAAATAATAATTAAATATTTATGAATTAGTAATCTTTCTAAATACTAAAAACGTGTAAGCTGAATATCACTTACACGTTATTTATCTTAAATTACAAAATCACCATTCCTAAAGATTGGTACCCATGTACCATCTTCTTGAAGACCATCAATATTCATATCACTAGTACCCATCATGAAGTCAATGTGAATGGTAGAATTATTATAGATATCTTCCTTACCAGTTGTATTAGTTAATGCTCTACCTAGTGCTAAATGGCAACTAGCATTTTCATCAATTAAGGTATTATAGTATACTAAGCCAGATTGAGAGATTGGAGAGCTGTATTCTACTAATGCACATTCACCTAGATAACCTGCATTTTCATCAGTATTGATTAATGCTTCAAGCATTTCTTTACCTTCATTAGCAATAACTTCAACAACCTTACCTTTCTCAAATCTAAAGCCAAAGTTCTCTACTTTCTTACCACCAAGAATTAATGGACGGCTAGCATAAACGACACCATTTGTACCAAACTTGTAAGGTGAAGTACAAACTTCTTCGGTAGGAATATTTGGACTGAAAGATATGAAATCTTTAGGTGCATTTTTAGGCATATCATAACCAAAGCGACTTTCTGGTGTTAATTCCACTGTTAAGTCAGTACCATTGCTTGCAGTATAATGGAAGGCTTTAAGCTTTAAAGCGTCTATCTTTTTCCCATTCTCATTTCTTTCAATACTCTTTTGTTTCCATACTTCTACAATGTCATTATCCTCTGTTAAGTAGCATAGTTTAAATAAAATATCCCATAGTTTATCTAAAGCTTCTTACTCATTAAGTTCAGGGAACATTAGTGTAGCCCACTCTACAGTTGGTACCATTGCGATACACCATTGACAATGTTTTTCTCTTGAAGCTTTACGCATAATATTACGCATATTATCTACATAAGCAAAGATGGAATTAGCTTGTGCTTCTGTAGCATCCTCCATAAGCTTAGGGTTAACGCCTTCAAGGCGGATTGTGCAAGCACCTTCATCTAGTGCTTTTTGATAACGTTCATATTCCCAATTTTCAATTTTACGTACATCTTCTGAACTTTGGTATTTTGCCTTAGTCTTTAAGAATGGTAAATCTAAATAATTAATAATTACCTCACTAGCTCCACATTCGTAACATTCCTCTGCAAAGATATTAGCGAAAGCATATCCTTCAATACATGCTTCTACTAGTACCTTTTGTCCCTTCTGAACGTTGATACCTACAGTTGCTAGCATTCTCGCATATTTGCGAATCATCTTGTTGTTCATAATATTCCCCCTCATTCTTTCTCTGTATTGGTATTAATATAGTGTTCTATCGCTTCTTCACTATATGATAATAATAAGCCAAAGGCTTTAGCGATTTCTTCTCTTATACTATTGTAAGTACCATTCTTTAAAGCCTGTTCTTTTCTTACTTTTAGTTCATGATACTTATCAATAATTTCATCATTCTTCCAAAATAAGATAACTGTTTTTCCTTTGTTGGCAGAATATGGAAATAAATCAGTAATTAGTAAATCGTGTTCAACTTCATAATGAGTACCGTACTTTGTAGTTATGCTATCAACAAATGGTAATAGTTCATTTATTTCTTCTTTAGTAGCTGGATGACTTAAAGCTAAGTCTTTCACTCCAGCTTTCACGACTTCATTAAAAGCATCAATAACTCCACAATTATAATCATAGCTCATAGATAGAACTCCTTAGTTAATATCCTTTATTATACCATGTATTTTAAGATAATGTGTAGAGATAATGATTTTAGATAATTAAATAGTTAAAGTATTTAATTGTAATGTGTATCATGGTATAATAACAAAATAAGCAGTTATTTATGGCAATATAGGAGGTATAATATGAAAGATATTCAAGTATTAAATGCAATTACTAAAGAAGAAACAAGACAATTAAATAATATAGAGTGTATTGCTAGTGAGAATTATGTTTCTAATGATGTGTTAGAAGCAGTAGGTAGTGTGCTTACTAATAAATATGCAGAGGGTTACCCTAGTAAACGTTATTATGGTGGTTGTGAGTATGTTGATGAGGTTGAAAATATTGCACGTCAACGATTAATGGAATTATATAATGCTGAGCATGCCAATGTACAACCACACTCAGGATCACAAGCTAATATGGCTGTTTACTTCACAATCTTGAATCCGGGAGATAAAGTATTAGGAATGGACTTAGCTAGTGGTGGACATTTAACACATGGACATCCATTAAATTTCTCGGGAACTTTATATAACTTTGTTAGTTATGGTGTAAATAAAGAAACTGAAATGATTGATTATGATGAAGTACGTGAAATTGCCTTAAGAGAAAGACCTAAACTAATTGTTGCTGGTGCTAGTGCATATCCTAGAATTATTGACTTTAAGAAATTTAGAGAAATTGCAGATGAAGTAGGAGCATATTTAATGTGTGATATGGCTCATATTGCAGGGTTAGTAGCAACAGGCTTGCATCCATCTCCTGTACCATATTGTGACTTTGTGACAAGTACAACACATAAGACTTTACGTGGTCCTAGAGGTGGGATTGTATTATGTAAGGAAAAATATGCCAAGGAATTAGATAAACATTTATTCCCAGGTATTCAAGGTGGACCACTAATGCATGTAGTTGCAGGTAAGGCAGTATGCTTTGGTGAAGCTTTACAACCAGCATTTAAAGAGTATGCAAAGCAAGTAATTGATAACTGTAAAGCTTTATCAGATACACTACAAGAAGAAGGCTTTAGAATTGTAAGTGGTGGAACTGATAATCACTTAATTTTAGTTGATGTATTATCTCAAGGTGTAACTGGTAAGGAAGCTGAGAAATTACTAGATGAAGTTTGTATCACTTGCAACAAGAATTCTATTCCTTTTGATAAGCAAAAGCCTATGGTAACTAGTGGTATTCGTCTAGGTAGTGCAGCTATGACTACACGAGGCTTTAAAGAAGCAGAATTCAAGCAATTAGGGCACTGGATTGCTCGTACTATCAAGAATAAAGATAAACCTGAGGAATTATCAAGAATCAAAGAAGAAGTACTTGCATGCACTAATAAATTCCCTATTAGACATTAATATGAATTGATATATTAGAATATATATTGGAGAATGTATATGAAATCCATTTTAAAATGTATTTTAGTTAGTACATTGTTTATAATGCTAACAGCTTGCAGTAGTGATAAGAATAAGGAACAAGAAGAAATAGAAAAAGGTCCTGTCATAGAGCTTGATGCTATGCAAAGTAATGCCTTATCTGATTTTGATTTAGTATTCCTACAATTAAACAACGACAAAACAAATAAAGTTTATAGTCCTATATCTATCAAATATGCTCTTGGAATGTTACTAGAAGGAGCTAATGGAGAGAGTTATAAACAAATAGCTGATGTTTTAGGTACATATACTTTTAAAAAGTATAAGAATTCTAATAATGTATCCTTTGCCAATGCTTTATTTGTCAATGAAAAGCATGATGTTCTTAAAGAAACATACAAGGAGTCGTTACAAACTAAATTTAATGCAGCTGTTGAAGTGGGAGATTTTAGTACTCCGAGTCTAGTGAATAACTGGGTAAGTGATAAAACCTTTAACTTAATCAAGCAAATTGTAGAAGATATTTCTAACAATGATTTTGTTTTGGTTAATGCGCTAGCGATTGATATGGATTGGAAAAAGGTAATTAATCCAATTTCATTTGATGATGCATATCGTGTTAGTTATCCACATATTAGATTTTATAACTATGTAGATGCACTTGAAGGTGGTGGATATCATCTATTTGATTTCACGAATGATGAAACTAAAAGAATAGGTGGTCTTCAGATAGCTGCTACCATTAATAAATATGATATTGTAACTATTCTTGGTGAAGAAAATATTCGTCAAGAAGTGGGAGAAGCTTATGATGAATGGATTAGCGATGGAGCTTGTGGACTTGAAGATTATGAAAGTACCCAAGAGTATTTAGATCATTATATTAAGGAGATTGATTCTAGTTATGGCGATTTAAGTTCATCAACTGATTTTGAATTCTATGATGATGAAACAGTTAAGATGTTTGCGAAGGATTTAAAAGTGTATGATGAACTAGAGTTACAATATATTGGTATTATGCCTAAGACAACTTCTCTTGAAAATTTTATAGCTGAAACAAATGCAGATGAAATCAATACATTAATTTCTAAATTAAGAAAGATTGATTACGATGAATTTGAAACGGGTTATATCACAAGAATTACTGGTGGTATTCCGCTATTCAAATACGATTATGAATTAAATTTAGTCAAAGAGCTGCAAAGCTTAGGTATTATAGATGTATTTGATGAAACTAAAGCTGATTTAAGTAATCTTAGTGAGCAAAAAGAATTTATTGATAGTGCTACTCATAAAACAACTATTGAATTCTCAAATGAGGGAATAACTGCAGCTGCCGTAGCTACCCTTGGTGGAATGGGAGCAGATGGTTGTTACTTCGAATATATGTATGAACCAAAGATTATTGATATTGACTTAACCTTCAACAAACCTTTCGTATATTTAATTCGTGATAAGAAGAGTAATGAAGTTTGGTTTATTGGAGAAGTATACCAACCAAGTGATATGGAAGTTGAATATTGATATTATGTAAATTGTTAAAAGTTATGATGAATAGATTTATATTAAAACACTGAGAAATCAGTGTTTTTATTTGTAAATGCATGTAAAGCACTTGACCGGCAGTAACTCACGGGTGTTATGATTTAAGAAATGATAAAGGAGGAGTATTAATGATTTATTATTTTTCCGCGACTGGTAATAGTAAACATGTTGCGAATGTATTAAGTAAAGAATTAAATGAAGAATGTGTCTCAGTAGTTGATGTATTAAATACTGAAATAAGTATAAAGGATAACGAAAAGCTTATTATTGTTTATCCTAATTATTGTGGTGGAGTTCCTTCAGTAATACGTGAATTCCTACAAAACAATAAGTTCTCGCTTGCTTCAGCAGCAAAGCTAATCTTAATCATTACTTATGGTAATAATACTGGTGCAAGTGATAGTATTGCTACTAAGTATTTCAAAAAGAATACAGGACGTACATTTGATGCGATGTTTAGTGTCAAGATGCCGGATAACTGGACTCCAGTATTTGATTTAACGAATGCAGAAGAGGTAGCTGAAATTAATCGAAAGGCTGATGAAGAGATTGACATGATTACACAGATGATTAAGAATGGTATTGTAGGAGATCATGTTAAGGATAAGCTAGGAAAGAAAATGGAGTTCATATATCCTGGTTTCTATAAATCATTAAGTAAGACTATTCATCTTCATGTTGAGGATACTTGTATTGGCTGTGGTCTATGTGAGAAGAATTGTCCTGTTAATGTCATTACAATGAAAGATGGTAAACCAGTATGGACTAAGAAAAACTGTGCAATGTGTTTAGGTTGCTTACACCGTTGTCCTAAGTTTGCCATTCAATATGATGATAAGACTAAGAATCATGGTCAATATCAACATCCAGATAATAAGTAATATAAAAGCCATCATAACGGATGGCTTTATTTTTTTACTTGTTGTTTTCTAACCAGTTAATTAATTCTTCTTTAGTTATATTAGCTTTAAAGACACAGCCTTCTTTAATTTCAGCACCAGGACAGCTACCTTTTAATTTATTAACTGTTTTCCCAAACTTACTTCCACCAGATGTAGCGAATAGAACGATTTTCTTACCAGTAAAATCATATGCTTCTAAGAATGTGTTGATGATTGTTGGTGCAATGTACCACCAAATAGGGAAGCCAATATAGACTACATCATAATTAGCGATATTCGCCTTTTTATCTGCGATAGCAGGGCGGAATGTTAGATCATTCATCTCAACTGAACTACGTGACTTCTTATCCATCCAATTTAAATCTGCTTTAGTATAAGGTACTTCTGGTTTGATTTCATAAAGATCAGCATTTGTTGCTTCTGCTAATTTACTAGCGACCTTAGCAGTTACACCACTAGCTGAGAAATAAGCAACTAATGCTTTACTCATATGATTATCCTCCATTATTTTTTCTTGCAGCCTCTTCACGTTGGCGACTTATTTCTGCCCAACTAGGTAGCTCATTTAATATTTTAGTTAAGTCAGTTAAAGCTTCTGGAATATTAATGTTTTGTGGACATACACGTGTACATTTACCACAGCCAATACAAGCAGATGGTTTCTCATTTTCCTTCATAAACTCAATGCGCATTGCTGAGTTGATATTTGGAGAGAATCGCATCTCATTGTATGTACTTAGGAACATTGGAATATCTAGTGACATTGGACATCCTTCTGTGCAATATCGGCAACCAGTACAAGGAACTGAATCCTTCATACCTTCTGCAATTTCTAGTATTAAGTCTAATTCTTCTTTTGATAATGGATCACTTGTAGTGAATGTTTTGATGTTGTCCTGCATTTGTTCCATATTAGACATACCACTTAATACCATCTTCACATTAGGTAATCCTTGAAGAAAACGGAAGCTCCATGCTGCAATTGTTTCCTCAGGTCTAACAGTTTTTAAAAGTGTCTCGTCTTCATCACTTAGTTTTGCTAATCGACCGCCACGTACTGGTTCCATTACCCATACAGGAATATTTCGTTCAGTTAATAAATCATACTTAGCTTTCGCATCTTGAAGTGTCCAATCTAAGTAATTTAATTGAATCTGACAGAATTCCATGTCATCACCATATGCATCTAAGAATTCCTTTAAACATTCTGTTTGCGCATGTGTACTGAAGCCTAGATGTTTGATACGTCCTAAGCGTTTTTGTTCTTTAAAGTAATCAATAATTCCCCATCTAGGATCTAGATATGTTTCAATTGACTTCTCATATACATTATGTAGTAAATAGTAATCAAAGTACTCAACACCACATTTTTGTAGCTGTTCTTCAAAGATTTCTGCTGGATTGTAGCCATTTGATAAGATTTGATGCCCAGGATATTTAGTAGCTAGATAATAACTATCTCTAGGATATTCACTTAATACTCGTCCCATCACACGTTCTGAATCACCACCATGATATGGATAAGCAGTATCAAAGTAATTAACACCATGCTCTATCGCATAACGCGTCATAGCTTTAGTTTGTTCTTCATTAATACTACCATCATCATTTGTAGGTAAACGCATTGTACCAAATCCTAATAATGATAGTTTCTCATTATTAACAGTATTGTAAATCATTGGATTATATTCCCCCTTAGATTATAAATATATAACTATTATATCACCTATTAGTTACTACCGGTCAAGCTATTAAATAGATAATATAAAAGAAAAGGAGAAATACTCCAGTTTATAATAACTTAGATATTTCCCCTGCTTCTTTCATTTCCAGTTTCTTTTTATACATGTTTTCATCAGCTCTCGCGAATAGATCTTCATAATCGCTATCTAATTCAGGATTATATATTGCGTAACCAATAGCTGCTGATACTTTAAGCTCACTAGATGATGTTGATAATCGTTTAATAAACTTTTCTTCTAACATCTTACATATATCATGGCTAGCGTTATCAAGTAAAACTATGAACTCATCTCCACCTACACGATATACGTGTTCTTCACCAAATACTTTTATAAGAGAAGTAGATGCAGAAATAATTAATTTATTACCTACATTATGTCCATGCTTGTCATTGATATGTTTTAGTCCATTTAAATCTATAACGAAAACTGCCAAATTATTTAATTTTGTATTTAGATTATCTTTTATATTAGTCAATTCGTATAAATAAGAAGTGTTATTCTTTGTACCTGTTAGTTTATCAGTATAAGCAAGACTATTAATATATTCAATTCTTTTCTTTAATTGGTTTACTGTTTCTTGTAGACTTCTTGATAATGTACCTACTTCATCGTTAGTATCATAACTTAACTGTACATCGAAATTTCCATTAGCTATTTCTTTGGCAGCTTTATCTAATGCCTTTAATGGTCTAATGACAGGTATTGCCATTAACCAACTAACTACCCAGAAGATGAATGTAATGACAATAGCACTAATGATAATTTTTACTTGTAATTGACGTTTTACGGCATCAATTTCATCTAATGAAGCAGTTACTGCTAACTTCATACTATTGTCTAATTCTGCAAATGCAACGCGATATTCGTCACCATCCAGTTCATAACTATATAAAGTATCTGCACCATTTTCTTCTAAATCTCTTTTTACTGTTAGTGCTTCCTGATATGTATGTGAAACTTGAGAATTACTTTGAGTTTTGTCGTATATTGTTTTAAATTCATTATCTACTAAATAGGCATATCCTGTATAGTATAATGAAAGACTATCTACTTTATTTTTTATAATTTGGTAATCAATATCTATACCAACAAAACCTATCATTACATTATCTTTGTATATCGGAACTACATAAGATATTAGTTCTACACCAATATTGTCATTATAATAAGGTTCAATCCAAACAGGTTTACCTTCTTTTTTTTGATCATAGATCCATCCAAAAGCCTTAATACTTTCAGAATTATAGGAAGTAAGATTAGTTGTATTATAATATTCAAATATACCTGTTTCAGTATTTTTGATTCTAAAAAATCCAGGATTTGAAATATTTATGGCAGGGTCAAATTTCAAAAAGATAGTCGTTGCTCCTTCTGTCTCAGTAGCAATTGTATCAGCCAATTCAACCATTTTATGCGAATAGCTATCTTGGTATTCTTTATCATTTAAAAGACGGTCTACACTTTCTAATTCATTAATCGCATGAACTGCAAAGATATTAACAGATTGTTCGATTCTACCAAGGGTATCATTAATTTCTTGGGCCTCTTTCGCACAAAGGAAACTCATTAGTTGTACTGAATCTCTATCTATTACTTCTTGTGTAGTAGTAATACCGATACCGCCAATAAACAAGGTACATATTATTAAAGCCAGTGTCATCACTGTTGTATATTTATTATGTATGGAATTCAGCATTTATTATCACTCCAAATTCTATCATACTAATTTTATACTACTAAACAGAAGCGTGTCAAGGAATGTACACCATATGTTTGATACTGTTATAGATGATTATTTATGATGGTAATGGTATAATAAGATAGATTATAAAGGAGTATTTTATGTTTTATTTATTACTAGCAATACTTAGTAGTGCCTTTGTTTCAATTTTTATGAGAATAGGTGAATCACATATTAAAAATCAAATGTCAATGTTTATGGCTAATTATGGTATTTGTGTCATATTATCTATGATGTTTATGAAGCTAGATACTTCACTATTAGCGATAGATAGTGTTGCCCTTATGTTAGGAATACTTAGTGGTTTTCTTTATTTAGGAAGCTTTATGCTTTTAAAATGGAATATTACTCATAATGGTGTAGTATTATCATCTACCTTTATGAAATTAGGGGTGTTAATACCTACCATTATGGCGGTTGTGGTATTCCATGAAATACCTAGATGGACGCAAGTAATTGGGATTATTCTATCCATCATCGCAATCATTACTATTCATTTTGAAAAGGAAGCAATTACTCAAGGTAATAAGAAGGTATGGTTACTACTATTACTTATTGGTGGTGGGATTACAGATGCCATGGCCAATGTATATGAACAATTTGGTAGTGCGAGTGGTAAAGATGCTTATTTATTGATTACTTTTCTAGTAGCCTTCTTACTAGCATTACTATCATCAATTGTTAGTAAAGAAAAAACAGCTAAAAGTGATATTTTATATGGTATGTTAGTAGGTATACCTAATTATTTTTCTGCTAGATTTTTGTTGTTAGCACTTAGTAGTGTTAATGCTGTACTAGTATATCCAATGTACAGTATTGCAACCCTAGTACTTATTACACTTGTAGGTATCTTAGGCTTTCATGAAGCTATTAGTAAGAAAAAGCTTTGTGCCCTTATATTAATTATTATTGCGTTAGGATTATTAAATATCTAAGATTGAGAAATTAAGAGATTTATAGTAAGATTTGATTAGTAAGAGTTGGAGGATATTCGATGAGAAAGTTTGTAACTATTTCTCCAGAGGGAGAAGTTTGGCTTAAAAAAGGTCAAATGTGGATGTATAGAAACAATGTTGTAGATTTAGATGAAACGATTGAAAATGGCTCAGTAGTAGATATTCTAACTACTGGTAACGAATACTTGGGTAGTGGTTTTATCTCAATGCAAAGTCATATATTAGTGCGTATCTTAACTAAAAATAGAGATGAAGTTATTAACCGTGAGTTCTTTAAGGAAAGAATACGTTTTGCTTATGAATTTAGAAAGACAGTAGAATATGATAATCTTTCTAATTGTAGACTTATCTTTGGCGAAGCTGATCAATTACCAGGTCTTACTGTAGATCGATACAATGATATCTTAGTAGCTCAAATTAGTTCTTATGGTTTAGATAAGATTAAGGATATGGTATATGATGTATTACTTGAAGTATTAAGAGAAGATGGTCAAGATGTTAAGGGAATATATGAAAGAAATGATATTCAGGTACGTACTAAAGAGGGACTAGAACAATATAAAGGTTTCTATGGTAATGTGAGTCTTCCAACTAAGACAATCATTGATGAGAATGGTCTTAAGTTACATATTGATATTGAGAATGGTCAAAAGACTGGGTATTTCTTAGACCAAAAGAGTAATCGTGTATTACTAAGAAAGATTGCTCATGGTAAGAAAATCTGTGATTGCTTTACACATACAGGAGGATTTGCCCTTAATGCGGCATATGGCAATGCAGCGCATGTAACTGCAGTAGATGTATCGCAAACAGCGTTAGACCAAGCATATCGTAATGCCGTACTTAATCATTTAGAAGAACGTATGGCATTTGTGAAGGCCGATGTATTTGAATATTTAGAGGAATGTAAGAAGGGACAATTTGATTTAATTGTACTAGACCCACCAGCATTCACGAAGTCAAGAAGAACAGTAGACCATGCGTATAGTGGCTACAAGCGTATAAATAAAAGAGCTATGGAATTATTAAATAAGGGAGGTTATTTAATAACTTGCACATGCTCACGCTTCATGGAAATCGATAACTTTGAGAAGATGTTAAGAGAGGCAGCATTAGAGGCTGGAGTTACACTTAAACAAGTATCGGTAACACAACAAAATGCTGACCACCCAATTTTATGGACAATGGAAGAAACATCATATTTGAAGTTCTATATTTTCCAATTAGTTTAATTAGAAATCAAGATAGAAAGATTCTTAAAATGTGATTAGGAATCTTTTTATTTTGTATGAAAAATGGTATAATAACCAAATATTAGGGGGCTTATTATGACTGAAACAAATGCATATTATGAGAAAATGACGAAAACACCACTAACACGATTAATAGTTAGTTTAGGTATTCCTACAACTATTTCTATGTTAGTGACTAATATCTACAATATGGTTGATACATATTTCGTAGGAACACTAGGACCAAGTCAGCAAGCAGCTACTGGTATTCTATTTACGTTACAATGTATCATTCAAGCAGTGGCCTTTATGCTAGGTCAAGGTTCAGGCACATTAGTATCTAAAGCATTGGCAGATAAGGATGTAGATGAAGCATCAACTTATGTATCCTCAGCCTTTATAGTAGGGATATCATTAGGTATTATCTTATTAACATTAGGGGTTATCTTCTTAGAACCATTAATGATGATGCTAGGTAGTACAGAAACTATCTTGCCTTATGCTAAGCAATATGGAATTTGTGTAGTATTAACATGTCCGATTATGATTGGTTCATTTGTTTTAAATAATAATCTACGGTATGAAGGGCAATCATTTTATGCGATGATTGGACTTACAATAGGTGGAATTATTAATATTTTTGGAGATTATCTATTGATAAGTATTATTTCATTAGGTGTACTAGGAGCAGGTATTGCTACTGCCGTATCACAATGTATTAGCTTTACCATTCTATTATGGTTCCACTTTAAGATGGCACAAGGAAATATAAGCTTTAAATACTTTAGTAAGGATTTAAAAATCTACCAAGCTATCTGTACAGTAGGTTTCCCTTCATTAATTCGTCAAGGTTTAAATTCATTATCTAATGGTTTATTAAACAACATTACTAGACCATTTGGTGATGCAGCAATTGCAGCTATGAGTGTAGTAAATCGTTTCAGTGCATTCGTAATGTGCGTAGGTTTAGGTGTTGGTCAAGGATTCCAACCAGTTGCTTCATTTAACTATCAAGCTAAGGAATATGATCGTGTTAAGAAGGGATTACTTGTTACTATGGGGATATCAATTGTCTTCATTTGTATCCTTGCGGTTCCTGGCATGATGTTCCCAGAAACAGTTGTGCGTTTATTCCAAAAGGATCAAGAAGTAATCGCCATCGGTCGTTTCGCCTTACGTGCAGCATGCTTTGGAGTAATATTCATGACATTATCAGTACCAGTAAATATGCTGTACCAAAGTACTAGACAACCTAAAATCGCATCATTCTTATCAATCTTACGTAATGGTTTATTATTCATCCCAATGTTAATAATCTCAACTAATTTATTTGGTTTAGTAGGTATTCAAATATCTCAACCATTTGCGGATATTGTCGCAGGATTAATTAGTATTCCATTTATTATCTCATTCTTAAAGAAAGAAAAGTTTGATTAAAAAAGGGGAAGTTCAATGAATGAACTTCTCCTTTTAGTTATGCTTAAAATATTCTTTAGTTGCGTTCACAACAATATTTGATAATCCTAGTAAGGCGATTAAGTTAGGTATTGCCATGAAACCATTTAAAGTATCAGCAATATCCCATACTAAATCTAGCTTAGCGCATGCCCCAACCACAATAAAGATAATAAAGATTACTTGGTAAATAACGTTGAAACGAGTACCAAATAAGAATTCACAACATCTAGTACCATATAAGGACCAGCTTAGTAAAGTGGATAATGCAAATAGACTAATACAAATAGCTATAATTAATGAACCTATTTGATTACCATAAACAGTACCCATACTTAATGAAATTAATTCAGCACCAGCACTTTGACCCCATGTGATTGTGACTCCATTTAGATAGCCACATAACAATACAAATGATGTCATCGAACAAACTACAATAGTATCCATAAATACTTCAAATACACCATAGAATCCTTGTTTAATAGGATTTGTTTCTGATGTAGAAGCATGGGCCATAGGGGCCGATCCTAAACCCGCTTCGTTAGAGAATACCCCACGTCCAATACCATTACGAATAGTTTTCATGATTGTGATACCAAATATTCCACCTAAAGCAGCATCAGCATTAAATGCACCTTTGATAATCATAATGAAGATATCATCAATTAAATGGATATTAAAGATAATAAGTATGATAGCAGTAACTACATATAATAATGCCATGAATGGTACTAACATTTCTGTAACACTACCAATACGTTTAATACCACCAAATAATACTAATGCAACTAATAAAGCAGCGATTACACCAATTATTAAACTAGTGAATGGAATAACTTCACCTAGCACTGTAAAGGTACCAGAAGTAAAGCCAAATGACTTAAATAAAGTATTCATTGAACTGGCGATGGTATTAATTTGGGTCATATTTCCAATCCCAAAGGCTGCTAGTGCACCAAGTACACAGAATAAGGAAGCTAACCATTTGAACTTAGGACCTAACCCATTCTTAATATAGTACATAGGGCCACCAACCCATTCACCTTGCTCATTCTTTTCACGATACTTAACAGCTAATACAACTTCTGTGTATTTCGTAACCATTCCAAAGAAGGCTGATAACCACATCCAGAATACCGCACCTGGTCCACCAATTGCAATCGCACCTGTAACACCAGCAATGTTACCAGTGCCTACCGTAGCAGCTAAGGCTGTTGTCATAGCTTGGAATGGTGATATTTCACCTTCATCAGCTTGCTTTTTCTCAAATATCTTACCTATAGTATTTTTCATTATGTATCTAAACTTAGTAAGCTGAATAAAACCAACGCGATAGCTTAAGAATACACCTGTACATACTAATAAAGTAAGCATATATGGTCCCCATGCAATATCTTTTAAATATTTCACAAATTCACTTAAAGACATATAAAACACCCCTAACACATAAGAAAATTCTACCATAAATTAACAGTATAAAGAATACAAAAAGTAAATATTTAGTAATTTTATAATAATTAATTAATGAAGAAAGTAATTATAATCACATACAATCATTGATAAGCATAGGTTTTATTATTTTTATATGTTACAATACGTATATAAAGGTTGGTGAGTAATATGAAGAAACTACTAAAGTTTTTACTTCCAATATCACTAATATTACTAATTATAGGATGTAGTAAACCTAGTACACCTACAGTAGAGAGTGGTATTAGTGAAGATGGTTGGTATAGCAGTAAAGAAGAAGTATCATTATATATTTATACATATGGTGAATTACCAGATAACTATATTACGAAGCAAGAAGCTAGAGAATTAGGATGGGATAGTGAAAAAGGAAATCTTTGGGAAGTTGCTGAAGGAATGTCAATTGGTGGTGATAAGTTTGGTAATCGTGAGGGCTTATTACCTAAAGAAAAAGGTAGACAATATTATGAATGTGATATTGACTATGAAGGTGGATATCGTAATGCGAAGCGTATTGTATATTCTAATGATGGATTAATATATTACACAGAAGATCATTATGAGAGCTTTGAGGAGATTATATATGAAGAAGATTAGTATTAATTTAGATTTATTCGAAGATATGAAATCATTTCATTTATGGCTTAAAGAAGAATGTGAGTTCCCATCATATTATGGTTGTAACTTAGATGCATTATATGATGTATTAAGTGAAAATCCGAAATATGAATTTGAGATAATCGATTCTAAGCTAAATAGTAATTACCAATCACTATTAATCTATACAATTGAAGATGCTGGATGTACGGCAACTATAATCAGTACTACAAATGAATAATGAAGAAAGCCTGTAGGTGCAGAAAATATGCATAAATACAGGCTATTTAATATCATTTCTAATAAATAGTAATTAATGTTGAATTTATAAATGTCATGTTGTTTTAAAAAATATGATATTTATAATGGTGGTTATTAGATGATTTTGAAGAAAAGAAAACCAAGTTGAAGGTATATCAACTTGGTCTTTTTAGATTAATTATCATCTCTTAATGTAAATTGATTAATTAATGTTTCTAAAGCATTAGCTTGTCCACTTAACTGTTCACTAGCCGCAGCACTTTCTTCACTTGTAGCACTATTAGTTTGTACTACTGCAGAAATTTGTTCGATTCCCATTGTTACTTGTGAAATAGCACTTGATTGTGCTTCACTAGCTTCTGAAATTTGGTTAACTAACTCTACTGCTTCTTCTGTTGTTGTTACTACACCTTGAAGAGCTGTAGCTGTCTTACTAGCGATTTGACTACCATTAGCGATAGCCTCAGTAGTTTGTTCGATAAGCGCTGTTGTATTCTTAGCTGCTTCTGCCGACTTACTAGCTAAGTTACGTACTTCATCAGCTACAACTGCGAAGCCCTTACCTGCCGCTCCAGCTCTTGCTGCTTCTACAGCTGCGTTTAATGCTAGGATGTTTGTTTGGAAGGCGATATCATCAATTGTCTTAACAATCTTACTGATTTCATTAGACTTATTAGTAATATCTTCCATTGCTCTCATTAATTCATTCATTTGTGTATTACTTGATTCAATTTCATTACCAGCTTCATTTACCTTTTCTGCTGCTACTCTTGAATTTTCAGTATTCATACGTACTTGTTCGTAAATATCATTAACTGTTGCACTTAATTCCTCAACACTTGCTGCTTGTTCAGTTGCACCTTGTGCCAAGCTTTGAGAAGCATTAGCTACTTGATTTGCACCATCATCAACTTGATGTGATGCTTGTTTAATCTCTGATAATGTAGAACTTAAGCGACGATTGATTTGACGTACTGATAATAAAATGTTTCGATAATCACCAACATACTTTTCTTCACATCTAGTTGTTAAACGGAAATTACCATTAGCCATTTCGCCTAATAAGTAATCGATATCTTCAATAATAGCACTTTGGAAATCTTGTAATTCTTTGATTGCTTTAACTGTAGTACCAATTTCAGTTGTATCCACATCCATATCAAGTTCTACATTTAAATTACCTTCGGATAAATGTAACATTTGATCGCGAACCTTGACAATTGGTTTAATTAATTCACGAGTACTAAATAATGCCATCGTACAAATCATCAATAGAACTAAGAAGCCTGCAGTATATACAACAACTTTAAACATTACTATATAACCTTCTAATTCACCAATACGTTTATCTGTACGGTATACCACAGCTTCATCGAACTCCTCAATGATTTGTTGAATCTCAGCTAGTCCTGTACAGTACTCATCACCATATAGAATCCCATAAGCACTTTCATGGTCACCCATTTCAGCTAAACGCATAGCTTCTTCTTCTAATGGTACTAAGTTATTAGATAATTTGAAAATAGTATCAATCATTTCTAATTCATTTGGCTCTAAACCAATTTCTTTCATGGCTGCAACGGTATTATCGCGATTCTTCGCAACATTTACTTCATTCCAATAATTATCGTAATATTGCTTATCACCAGTCACAGCATATGAACGTACCTCATCTGTCAAGTATGCAGAAGCATCACCAAATTGATCTGCATAAACAATTAAATCACGTTGATTCTTTAAATGATTTTGTAAATATTTATTTGCTAATGTCATACCATAAATAGTAAGAGATGACAAAATAGACATACAAATAGTGAAAATCGCTAAATTTCGGGCTTTCGCATTCTTTGATAATTTTTTCTTCATATATTATCCTCCTCAATTAAAGAAAAAAGACTTACTAAACTATTATGAAATTTTGGTAAATCTTTAGTGAAATAAATAACTATCTAGGTAAATAATACAATAGAATTAATACAATTACAATTAATATGCCAATAATTATATCAAAGATTATATATATTATAATAATATTGATATAATGCTCTATTAATCGTTTTACTAATACGTAAATCATGGTATAATAAATTGAATAATGATTTAATGGAGGAAAAATAATAAAAAACAATAATAAGTATACTTTTGGACTAGGTACTGTTGGTAGAGATATGCTTTATTCAATGGTAGCTTCCTATCTAATGTTTTACTTAACTGATGTCATTAATGTTGATACTACAGCATTATGGTGGATTACTGGGATTATGTTAGTTGCTAGAGTATTTGATGCATGTAATGACCCTATTATGGGAGTTATTGTAGATAATACAAAAAGTAAATATGGTAAGTTTAAACCTTGGATTTTAATTGGTGCAGTGCTTGCTAGTATTCTGACAATATTACTATTCACAGACTTTGGATTAACTGGTAGGGGCTATGTTGCATCATTTGCAGTTATTTATCTTGCATGGGGTATTTGTTTCACAATGAATGATATTTCATATTGGTCATTACTTCCTGCACTTTCGCAAGATCAAAAGGAACGTGAAGAAATTGGTTCAGTAGCTCGTATTTGCGCAAGTGTTGGGATGTTTATGGTAGTAGCATTAATTATTCCAGTAACAGAAGCATTAGGCGGTATGCTTGGTAGCTTACAAAAGGGATGGTTTGCGTTATCTGTTATTATTGTTGTGATTATGTTGGCATTCCAAAGCATCACATTAATTGGTGTGCATGAAAATCGTGAATTATCTAATGAAAATGATCATACATCATTAGGGGAATTATTAAAGGTTATCTTTGGTAATGATCAATTATTAGTAGCAGCTGTATCAATGGCTTTATTTATGATTGGATACTGTACAACTACTAGCTTTGGTTTATATTACTTTAAATATGTATATGGTGATGAAGGAATGTATACAATCTTTGCAGTGATTCTAGGAGTATCGCAAATCACAGCCTTATCAATCTTCCCTAAATTAGGTAAGAAATATAAGCGTAAGGATTTATTCACATTCGCAACATTATTAGTCTTTGCTGGTTATGTGATTTTCTTCTTTGCACCTACAAATACAATGTTGTTTATTGGTATTGCTGGTATCTTATTATTTGTTGGTCAAGCCTTCATTCAAGTAATGATGCTGATGTTCTTAACTGACTCAGTAGAATATGGCGAATGGAAGAGTGGTAAACGTAATGATAGTGTAACATTATCACTACAACCATTCATCAACAAAATGGGTGGTGCGGTTGCTAGTGGTATCACTGGTGCTACAGTTATCTTATCAGGTATGAAGGTAGCTGAAACAGCAGCCGATATGACTAGTGAAGGTTTATTAATTTTAAAGATTGCGATGATGGTATTACCATTAATTTGTATTGTTGTAAGCTTCTTAATTTATAAATCTAAATATATTTTAGATGAAGAAAAATATGCACAGATTGTAGGTGAATTAAATGAAAGAAAACAAAGTAACGTTAGATAGTAAGATTAAAGATTTATATCGTACACCAATAGGTCATGATACAATTGGGAAAGTATTACTACAACTAGGTATTTCTGATTTCGCTATCACGAATCCTGTAGTAGGTAATTTAAAGCTACGTACTTTAGCTAACCTAACAAAGTCTAAACTAGGTAGTGGTTTCTTTGATACATTACTACACCTAATTAATAGTGAGAAGGATGTACCAGCTGATGGTAAGGGTGAAATTACTGAAACTTGGTGGAAGGAAGCGGTGTTCTACCAAATCTATCCACGTAGCTTCTGTGATACTAATGGTGATGGTATTGGTGATTTACGTGGTATTATTGAGAAGTTAGATTACTTAAAGGATCTAGGTATCACATGTCTTTGGTTATCACCAATCTATGATTCACCTAATGATGATAATGGTTATGATATTCGTGATTATCATAAGATAATGACTGAATTTGGGACAATGGAAGACTTCGATGAATTACTAGCAGGAATTCATGCTCGAGGTATGCGTTTAATTATGGATCTAGTAGTTAATCATACATCAGATGAACATGAATGGTTTAAGAAAGCATTAGAAGATCCTACTAGTAAATATCATGATTATTATATGTTTAGAAAGGATGATGGTACTCATACTGTACCAAATAACTGGACATCATTCTTCTCTGGACCTGCATGGAATTACTATGAACAAAATGATGAATGGGCATTACATTTATTCTCTAAGAAACAAATGGATTTAAATTGGGATAATCCTGAAGTTCGAGAAGAAGTAATTAAGATGGTGAATTGGTGGTTAGATAAGGGTGTTGATGGCTTTAGAATGGACGTTATCAACTATATATCTAAGGAAGAAGGCTTACCAATGGGTGATGAAACAATTGGTAGTATGATGGGATATCCAGGTATTGAACACTACTACTATGGACCTAATCTTCATAAATACTTACATGAAGTACATGAAAAAGCCTTTGCACCTCACAAGGCCTTCTCCGTTGGTGAAACACCAGGTATTGGGATGGAAATGGCAAAGCTAATTACTGGTGAAGAACGACAAGAATTAGATATGGTATTCTCATTTGACCAATTAGAAACACCAGGTCATGTAAGATGGGATGATTATGAATATGATTTAGATTATTATAAGAAGTATATTACAGATTGGATGCTTCATTATGGTAATAATTGTTGGATGTCATTATTCTATAATAACCATGATAATCCAAGAATGGTTAGTAAGATTAGTATGGATCCTAAGTATACAGAAGCAATTGAAAAGCTATTAGCTATTATGCAGTTGACATTAAAGGGTACACCATTTATTTTCCAAGGTGATGAAATGGGCTTAGTTAATTATCCATTTAAATCAGTAGATGAAGTAACAGATGTAGAGGCTAAGGGTTATGTAGCTGAACTACGTGCTAAGGGTATTAGTGAAGAAGAAATTTTAAAGACAATTCTAGCAGGTACTAGAGAGCATACACGTATCTTATTACCATGGAATACGTATCCTAGTGATTTTAGAGAAGAAATGCGTCAACCTATACGTTATAATATTACTGAAATGTATCGTAAGCTAATTGCTTTACGTAAGAGTGATAAGACATTAGTGTATGGTGATTTCAAGGTTTTAAATGATACGAAGGGACGCTTTGTATATAGTCGTACACTTAACGGTAAGGAATATATTGTTGATTGTAACTTAACGAAGGAAACTAAGAAAGCATACGATACAACAAACTATAAGCTAGTATATCCTGAATCAATTGATCATAGTGATGTATTATCAGCTTATGAAGCTAGAATTTGGGTTAATAAATAGGTGATTACTATGAGTATCTTAACGAAAGCTAGTTATTCAAATATAGAATCAACAAGAGAAAAGGCGAATGCTGAGATAGCGTATAATGCTGCTGTAGAAGGTATTGTTTTACTTGAAAATAAAGGAGTATTACCACTTACTACGAAGAAGTTAGCATTATATGGTGCTGGAGCAACTCGTACTAGTAAGGGTGGTACAGGCTCTGGTGAAGTTAATGAACGTCATAGTGTCAATGTCTTAGAAGGGCTAGAGAATCGTGGCTTTACGATTACTACTAAGAAGTGGATTGAAGACTATGAAAAGGTCTATCTTGAAGGAGAAAGAGCATTTAATGAGAAGCGTACAAAATCCTTATTAACATTCAATATTCGCTACATTATCTCAATGATGTTTGCGAATTATATCCCTACTAGTGGTAGAGTAGTAAGTGAAGAAGATCTTACTAATAGTGATACTGATACGTGTGTATATGTAGTTACTAGACAAGCAGGAGAAGGTAATGATCGACGTTTAAAACAAGGTGATTATTTATTAACTGATGAAGAAATTGCTTCCATTAATATATGTAGTGAGCATTATAAGAACTTCATTCTAGTAATTAATTCAGGAGCTTATTTAGATTTATCTCCTTTAAAGGATAATACTAAGATTGGTGCTATTTTGTATATTTGTCAATTAGGAATGCAAGGTGGTTATGCGTTAGCTGATGTATTAACTGGTAAAGTAAATCCTTCAGGAAAATTAACAGATACATGGGTTAAGAAGTATGAAGATATTCCTTATGGAAATGAATATAGTTATTTAAATGGTAATTTAAAGCGTGAATATTATAAGGAAGGTATTTATGTAGGTTATCGTTATTATGATAGCTTTAATAAAGAAGTATTATATCCATTTGGATATGGATTAAGCTATACTACCTTTGAATTAAGAAATACTACGATGAGTATTAATGGTAGTAAGTGTAATATAGGTGTAGAAGTAGTTAATACTGGTACTTATGAAGGTAAGGAAGTAGTAGAAGTGTATGTAAGTGCACCTAGTGGAAAGCTTCATAAGGTATACCAAGAATTAGTAGGATTTAAGAAGACTAGTAGTTTAAAGCCTAATGAAAGTGAAGTTATTAATGTTAGCTTTGACTTTAAGGATGTTGCTAGCTATGATGAAAAAACAGCTAGTTATATCTTAGAGAAAGGTGAATATGTAGTGCGTGTTGGAAATTCATCACGTAATACTAGTGTAGTTGGTGTAGGTGTATTAGCAAGTGATGTTGTGATTTCTAAGCATACTAGTGTATGTGCATTACCTGAGAAGTTTGATGAGCTTGTAGGTGAAGTAAGAATTGAAGTAATAGATGTTAGTGCTGTACGATATGCGATTGATTTAAGTGATTATAATACAGTTACATATACGTATGAGAAGCCTGCTATTACGGAAAGAGAAGATGTCAGAGCATGGCTTGATAAGCTATCATTAACTGATATGATTCATATTGTATGTGGTATTGGACAATTCGGTGGTAAGACATCATTTACACTACCTGGTTCGGTAGGTAATACAACTTCAAAGTTCTGGGATAAGGGACTTGCGAATATGACGCTATGTGATGGTCCAGCAGGACTTAGAATTCAACAACAATCTACAATCACAAGTAATGGTAAGATAAAAGGTATTGGTATGTCGATGTCAATGTATGATATGTTACCTAAGTTTATTCGTAAGTTCTTAGTTGATGATAGTACTGACAAGGAGATTTTATATCAGTATACTACAGCTTTTCCAGTAACTACTGTATTAGCACAAACTTGGAATAGTGATTTACTATATGAAGTAGGTAAAGCTATTTATAGTGAGATGAAGGAATATGGATGTACATATTGGTTAGCACCAGCGATTAATATTCATCGTAACACATTGTGTGGTAGAAACTTTGAATATTTCTCTGAAGATCCATATCTGACTGGAGCATTAGCGAGTGCCTTAACAAAAGGTGTTCAACAAGAAGATGGTTATTATGTAACTGTGAAGCACTACGCTTGCAACAACCAAGAGGATAATCGTAACCTAGTATCTAGTGTAGTTGGGGAGAGAGCATTGCGTGAAATCTATCTTAAGGCATTTAAGATGGTTATAAGTGATGGTAAAGGTAAGAGTGTTATGTCATCATACAATAGAGTTAATGATGTATATGCACCAAATAGCTATGATTTATGTACGAAAATCTTACGTAATGAATGGAAGTTTGATGGAGTAGTGATGACCGATTGGTTCTCAACTGCACCAACACAAGCAAGTACATCATTATGTATGAAAGCAGGTAATGATTTACTTATGCCTGGTGGAAGAATGTTTAGAGTATTCATGTATGTAGGATTACTTACAGGTAAGATATCAAAGGATGACTTACGATTATGTGCTAGTAGAGTAATTACACAAACATTAGATAGTAATATCCAAAGAGAATATAAGAATAAATAAAAAAAGCATCTTAGTTACTAATAATTAGTAATTAGGATGCTTTTTATATGTTTTTATATAAATTTTTGGGCATTTCATATTTTGATGACAATAGTAATATGAAGGGAGGCAAGAATATGATGGTGATTATAAAAGACTTATTGATAAGAAAGGTAGAATTGAATGATTGAATTAAGACAAGAACTTACTAAGGAGGGTGTGCTAAAAGAAGCACCGTAAAGTGATTATGGATTTCATAAGATATGTGATCCAGGTACAGTGAACGGTAGAAATGTAATTTTACTGTTACTGTATGTAGTAACGGGTATTGAAGGAACTACGATTGAAGAATTATCACCAGAAAGGTATGAAGAAAAGAAAACTATATCAGATATTAGGGTAAACGTAGATGGGAAATTAAGAGTAGTTGTAGAAATGCAGAATAATGCAACTGATAGATTTATTAAACGAATGGCATACTATGGTGCGTGCGAAATTGTGACACAACTAAGAAAGGGGGATAGTTATGATAAGTTAATAAATGTAGTAGTAATATCTTTAATAAATGAATATGAGTTTAACGATGTTGGTTTAAATGAGAAAATTGAAAATTATGAAATGATGTACAGTAATATTAGAAAGCATGGAGCATATCCAGATGAGTATCGTGTATATTTAAAGAATTATCAAAAAGAAGAAATAGATTTTACTAAGTATGATAGAGAAAACATATTAAAGATAGTAGTAAGACTACTATACAATGAAAATGATGAGGAATTTATGAAGAAAGTAAAGAAGTATATAGAAGGAGATGCAAATGTACATATGGAACGATTAGAAAGTTTAGTTAGTCAAATACAAAAATTAAATACAAATGAAGAAGAGATAGATCGTTTGACGAGAGAAGCGCTAAAAGAAAGAGAAATATTAGAACGAATTGATAATGGAATGGAAAGAGGAAGAAAAGAAGGTCTAGAAGAAGGAAGAGGAGAAGGAATAACAATTGGTGAGGCTAATATGTTGAAGAAAAATATTATACAAATGGCTAGTAGAGGATTGCAGTATGAAGTGATAGCTGATTATCTAGGTGTTGATATACAAGAGGTTGAGAAAATATTAAGTGCAAATGTAACTAATTAATATGTATTATTCTGCAGAACATTGAGGTAATGTATAATAAAAGCGATAAAGATATACAAGAAAAGATAAATGAATACATAATGAGAAGAACTGGTAAACTTATGGAAGGATTAGATAAAATAGTAGAAAAAGTTGATTTTCTAAATTCCGATGAATCATCACGTGAAAGGTTAATAAAAGAATATTGGGATTATCAAGAACTTAAAGGAATTCATCGAGAAGGTGGAGAAGAAAAAGCGCGTGAGTTCATTAAAATAATGTTTTCAAATGACTTTACAGCTGAGCAAATTGCAAGTACATTAAATCTAGAATTAGATTATGTTGAAAAAGCTTTAAATAGTTAATGTTAATGGAAGATATACTTTGTAGCTATAATAAAAAGAATAATTAATTATTTTTTATTATAGTGATTTTCATGATTAAAGATATGTTAGAGAGCGAGGAAAGAGAATGTGCGTAAATTAGCTGATTATCTGACTTTATCTTATCGTATGGAAATAGTCAAAGATAAAGATGAGGGTGGCTATGTAGTTTCATTTCCAGAATTACCTGGTTGCATTACTTGTGGAGAAACAATTGAAAGTGCGATTGTAAATGCACGGGATGCGAAAAGATGTTGGTTAGAAACTGCATTAGAAAATGGATATACTATTATGACTCCAAGTGAATGACTATCTAGTTGAAAGATAAAAAAAACTTTAATTAACAATAAGTGCGATATGGTTATATGATATATCGCATTTTTATTTAGTTAATACAGTTATAATTATGATGTATATAAAATAATAATCATGTTACTTTTTAATAACATGATTATCTAGAAATAAATATGATGTTTAAAAGGTTGAAATAATGAGGTTTTTTAGTGACTTCTATTACTTTATTTATCAATAAAGAGAGTAAATAATTACTAGAAATGTAATGAATAATAAAGGTAATAGTAATGATTAATACGTAATATTTAATTATAGCAAATATCCTTTAATTTGTCGATGTAAGACTACAATGACTGTTTATATATAAGGTGGTATGGTAGGGAAAATGTATTATATTTATAATTAATTTACAATGGTGGTGGGGAGTATGGCAGAGTTTTATGAAATTTTTTGTGAAAGAATTAAGGATAGGGTATTAGAGCATCTTATTTTTATTGAGTATGATTTAAAAAATGGTAAATATAATAAATATCATCATGAAAATAATGAAGATGCTTCATCAAAAATTGGAAATTTACTAAAAGAATACTTACCTTATTGTGTATATAGTGAACAAGAGTTTATTGAATGGTATGAAAAAGGACAATTTGATGATTTGGACAAAATGATTAAAGTGATAAAAAAGAATAGATTGCCTAATCGTCATGGCGATCAAAATGGGATTTATAGTGAAACACTTTTAGATTTACTAATTATGTTAAAAAATCCAAACACCAAGAAAGCCTGTATACGTACAGTTCACAGACAAAGAACTGATAATAATGAAATTAAAGGTTTTGATTCTGTACATATGCTGAAAAATAAAAATGAAATTTTATTAATATTAGGTCAAGCTAAATTAGGAGATAGAACGTATTGTATTAATAAGATTAAAGAAGATTTAGAAAAAATGGATTTTCTTTATACTTATGATGAACTAACATTTATTGTAGATAAAAGACTATGTGTAGATAGTGAAATTAAAGACATACTTAGTGAATTAAATGACTTATTTTTTGATTTAGTCGATAAAAGCGTTGAAGAAAGACGTGATGAATTAGAAAAATATTTTGAAATGAAAAATATAAATATAATTGTACCTTGCTTATTAGCTTATGAGAAAAAATCGATATATACACAAGATTTCGACAATCAATTTGAAGCTGAAATTAAGTCTATAATAAATTCAGTTAAAGACTATAAATGTGCATTAAATTTAAATACTAAATTGATGTTTATGTTTTTTCCAATATACAGCAAATCAGACTTGAGAAAGGGAATGGGAATTGATGAATAATACTGCAAAAAAAGAACTAGTACATGCTATCAATAATTATGATGATGAATCAATTGAATCATTTATTCAATTAAGAAATATACTGTGTAAAATTTCTGATAGAAAAAAACGTGAGGAAAATGATGAATTTTTGAATGAATTACTATATGTTGCAGCTCAAAAGTTGCGAATATTTGGATATAACGATATGAACGGTTTTGATGATGAGTATATTCAAAATTTTTATTTAAGCGAATTTCAATTGCTAAAAGATGATTTTATTAAAGCAACATATACTAGTGAGAGCGGAACTTTATTGGATTATAAGCAAAGGAAAGTGATTAATACTTATGATGAATTGGAGTCTAAAAAAATTATTGTTAGTGCCCCAACTTCATTTGGTAAAACTAGATTATTGCGAGAAATTATTTTTAAATATCGTTATGAAACAATAGTTCTAATTTTCCCTACAAATGCGTTGTTGTTTGAGAATTTTGATGAACTTGATAAATTCAATATTGAACACAACTTAGGCTATCAAATTATTAATAGTACAAATTCAAATGAAAAAACTTCAAGTAAAACAATATATGTTTTAACACCAGAGAGATATTTGAAACTAAGGAATGAAATACCATCATTAAAAATAGATTTTTTCTTTATGGATGAAATATATAAAATAGATAATAGTTTTATTGATAAATCTGATGGCATTGAAGAAAATAATCGCGACAAGATTTTTAGAATTGTTTTGTACATTTTATCAAAGGAAGTTGAGTCGTTTTA
This sequence comes from Erysipelotrichales bacterium, assembly GCA_017532345.1. Taxonomy (GTDB): domain Bacteria; phylum Bacillota_I; class Bacilli_A; order Erysipelotrichales; family Erysipelotrichaceae; genus SIG230. Next base: position 15,661 of record JAFXJJ010000005.1, on the reverse strand, counting down.
TTTAGCTGGACCGTATGTTAATTTACAAAAAATGGGTGATGGGTTACAGGAGTTTATTAATAGGTATGAAGTAAAATTAGTTCAAATTGATGAAGAATTAGTTGTTAAAAATATAATTAAATGCTGGGATGCTAATATTTCTATAAATGAGATTCCTGTAAGATACTATGCAGAAAAGAAAAAAACTACCATTGAATTAGTGAAAACCATATTATCCAAAGATGCTGGCTCCACGTTAATATACTGTTCTTCTAAAGATGAAATAGATAGACTAGCGATTCAAATTAAGGAAATTAGTAATTATTCAGATAGACAAGTTTCAAACGAGCTTAGAAACTTTATAAATCATTTAGATAATAGGTATAGTTATTTAGATGGTAGTTTAAAAGTTGATTGGTCAATAAAATCATATTTAGAAAATAACATTGCGGTGCATTATGGTTCATTGCCAAAGTATATTCAAAATGAGATGATAAATTTATTTAATAAAGGTAATGTGGATTTAATATTATCAACTACTTCAATAACAGAAGGAGTGAATACAAATGCAAAAAATTTAATATTTTATGGTAATAAAAAAGGAAGAAAATCTCTAAAAGTCTTTGATGTTAAAAATATTATTGGAAGAGCTGGTCGATATTATCATCACTTTGTAGGAAATATTTATATATTTGACAAAGAGATTGAAGAGAAAAATAATTTAGCATCAACTGAAAAATTAGATTTTATTACTTTTACAGACAAGCCGATAAGTGTAGAGGATATTGATAATACAGATGTTAATGATCTGATAGGGAGAAATAAACAATTAAAAGAAAGTAGACAAACAAAAATAGAGCAAAGTTCAATTCCAAATAGTGTATTTGAGAAAAATAGAGCAATAGATTGGATAAAACAAATTGAATTATTTAATGGTTTAAATTCAAAAAGTAAGAATGAGTTACTAAAATATAAAGAAAAATATGAATCTCTACATATTTTTATTAGTAAGGATAATAATAGTTTAGAATTTATTTTTTATGATTTGTTAGAGGCTGGTATTATAGAAAGTTTTGAAGCTAAAATTTATCCTGCAATAGCCAAAACATTTTCATATTTAGGATTTCGTGGATTAATATCCTACGAAATAAAAAGCAAAAAGGAAACTAGTAACAAAAAAGAGTTAGATTTCAAAGAATATAGTACATGTTTTAGGAATGCTTTAAAGAAAATGAATGAAATTGTCGAATATAAAGTTCCGAAATATTTAAATCTACATTTTGCTATTTTTGTTTATGTTTGTAAGCTAAAAGAGATAGAAATAAATGAAACTTGTATTGAAAAAATTATTAATTATTATGAGACTGGTGTATTTACTAAAATTGGTACGTATTTGATAAACAAAGGTTATCCTAACATTACTGTTAAAGAGTTGGAAACTAAAAATTCTGTTGAAATGGAATTAGAAATTGACGAATTTAAATCTAGATTATTAACTGGAAATTTAGTGTTGATTAAACAATTAGATGAATTTGAAAGAGATTTTTTATTAAGAATATTTAACAAATAACATTAATAATTATAAAGTGATGATTTTAATAAAAATTTTAGCAAATTTGATATATGAGAAAAGGATGCGATTTTATGTTGAAAAAATTTTTTGTTAAGAATTTATTCCAAACTTTTGATAGTGAAATAAATTTTAGAGATGATGGGATAACTATTGTTGTTGGCCAAAATGGAAGTGGGAAAACTACAGTTTTACGAATGATTTCGATATTATTTTCCCAAAATCATGAATTATTGTTGGGATATGATTTTGATTATATTGAGTGCGAAATTGATGATAATATTATCAAGGTTGAGAAATTTATTAAAACAATTGAAGACGATGAAGAAGATGATTTACATCAAGTCTGCTTAAAGTACTTTATTGATGGAAAATATATTGGTGATTATAAAAATAATAGTAGAATTAATTCACCATTGTTTTGGAGTAATAACATTCCATCATTAAGAAGAAAAACGCGAGATACTCTAGTTGATACACAAAGCAATGAAGTTTTAAGAATAAGTGAAGTAATTAGTAAATATTATGATGAATTAGATGACGAATTAAAAGAACAGGTTTTTCCAATTCCTAACGAAGTATATAATATTTTAAAGAAAGTATCAGTTGAATTGATTACAACTGACAGATTGAAGCTGGAATGCCAAAATGCTGAGAGCATTAGAACTACTTGGAAATATGCTGTTGAAGAGTGTTCACTTGAATTAAAGAACAAAATAAAAAACTGTTTATCTGAATATGCTAATATTGCACAGATATTGGATGAAAAATTTCCGTTTAAAGTGATAAAAAGTATAGAAGATAAGAAATGTTTCTCTATTGATGAATTGAAACAAAATATAGAAAATACAAGTAGTTTACGTGAAAAACATATAAATTCTGGGATTTTAGAAGACAATAAAGGCGATTCTTTAAGTGGAAAATTTGAAATTGAACAATTGGATATAAAAACATCAACTATTCTTTACGAATATTACTTAGATTTAAAGATAAAAATGGAATCATTGAATGATATTTCTGATAGGATTATTTTATTTAAAAGTATCATAAATAATAAATTAAGTAATAAGAAAGAAGTTTTAGTAGATAAAGAAAATGGTATTAGTATAATACAAAAAAGCAAAGATTACAAAATCAATTTAAAAGATTTATCATCTGGTGAGCAACATGAAATTGTCTTATTATATAATTTAATATTTAAAGGAAGAGAAAATAAATGTGTTTTGCTAGATGAACCAGAGATTTCTTTGAATGTTAGATGGCAACGAGATTTTATAGAAGATATCAAGAAGATAATAAGTATTAATAATATAGCAATATTAGTTGCTACTCATTCTCCTCAAATAATAAATGATAATTGGGATTTAGTTGAAGAATTAGGGGAATTTGATTAATGAAAATAAAAAATAAAGAGGATATGTTACTCAGTCCTAGTGAACTGGCTGATGAATTATCGATGAATTCAAAAGTGAACTACTTATTAGTTGAAGGTGAGACTGATAGACTTTTTTGGGAACATTTGCAAAATGATGGACTTCGAAAAAAGGATATTAAGGTTGCTTGCAAAAAAAATTGTAATAGCAATAAAGAATACGTGGAAAAAGTAGTGTGTCTTATGAATAAAAGAAATAAAAAGAATGTAGTTGGAATTGTTGATTATGATTATGACTATTTAAGGGGAACTTGCAGTGGCCAAGAAAATCTATATTATTACAAATACATAGATTTAGAAAATGTTCTGATACAATCGAGAGCATTTTCTGAAGTAAATACTTGTATTTCTTCTAAGAAAAAAAAGAAATCTGATTTAGATTTACGGAATATTATTTATAGCGATGTATATATATTAGGGTTATTAAGATTACTCAATGATATTGAAAAGTATAACTTTTCGTTCGAAGATATTGAATATAAAAATCTATTTAAAGGAGAAGAAAGATTTGTAGAGTATTTTGTTTCGAAAATGAGATTAAGTGTTGAGATGCGAAATGAGGTTAATGGTAAACTTAATGACTTTAGAAGTAAAAATTATGACAAGGAATATGTTTGCAATGGTCATGATTTGATTAATTGTTTGAGTCTATTGACGAAGAAAGAAATTTCAAATGATAATCCAATAGTATATAATGAGAAAATATTACAGCAAATGTTAATTTTAGCATATCATAAAAATAAAGAAGAATATGATTTAATTGATTGTGATGATATTTTGATGTTCGCTTAATCATCACGAATAAAGTTTGATATTATCTTAATAAAAATATTATATAGAATATTTTAGCTATGTTATTAAGTAATAGCATAAATAACGTAAGAATTAGTGCAGTATAAATAATATCGAAATTTGATGCTTATTGTTATGATTGGAATCTCTAAATGAATAAATAAACTAGCAGTAGATATTTATATGATTTCTCATTGCTAGTTTTTATAGTTTTAAGGATGCATAAATTTAAATTTTAAAAATAATAATAGTAGTTAATTTAGTTTAATAATAAATTACAAAATGATATAATATATTTATTAAGAAACGAGGAATTAATAATGGCAGACAATAAAAGCGTTCAAGAACGTTCAGAGTTATATCGTACTATTTGGGGTATTGCTAATGACCTTAGAGGTAGCGTAGATGGATGGGATTTCAAGTCTTATGTACTTGGGATGCTTTTCTATCGCTTTATTTCAGAGAATATGTCTCAATATATTGAGAAGATTCAAAAAGAAGCTGGAGAAACTGATTTTGTTTATGCAGATATTTCTGATGAAATGGCTGAATTAGCACGTGAACAAATGGTTAATGAAAAAGGGTTCTTTATTTTACCATCTGAATTATTCTGTAATGTAAAGAAGAATGCTGATAAAGATGAAAACTTAAATATGACATTAGAAAGAATATTTAAGAATATTGAAGCTTCATCAAAAGGTACTAATTCTGAAAAGAACTTTGCTGGTCTATTTGATGATATTGATGTAAATAGTAATAAACTAGGTAATACAGTAGCTAATAGAAATGCAAAGCTTGTTAAATTATTAAATGGTATTGGTGAAATGAATTTTGGTAATTATCAAAATAATTCTACTGATTTATTCGGTGATGCTTATGAATATTTAATGGGGATGTATGCTTCTAATGCTGGTAAGAGTGGTGGAGAATATTATACTCCACAAGAAGTATCAGAATTATTAACTAGAATTGCTTTAATTGGTAAAGAAACTGTTAATAAAGTATATGATCCAGCTTGTGGTTCTGGCTCATTACTTCTTCAAACTGCTAAGATTTTAGGAACTGATAAAGTAAGAAATGGTTATTATGGTCAAGAAATTAATATTACTACATACAACTTATGTCGTATTAATATGTTCTTACATGATGTAAACTATGATAAGTTTGATATTGCTAATGCAGATACATTAACTGAGCCTAAACATTGGGATGATGAACCATTTGAAGTGATTGTATCTAATCCTCCATATAGTATTAAATGGGAAGGCGATGATAATGGTACATTAATTAATGACCCACGTTTCTCACCTGCAGGTGTTTTAGCACCTAAATCTAAAGCTGACCTTGCTTTCATAATGCATTCATTATCATGGTTAGCTAGTGATGGTGTAGCTTCTATTGTATGTTTCCCTGGTATTATGTATCGTGGTGGTGCAGAACAAAAGATTCGTAAATACTTAGTTGATAATAACTTCATTGATTGTGTTATTCAATTACCAGACAATCTATTCTTTGGCACTTCTATTGCTACTTGTATCATGGTATTAAAGAAAGCTAAGAAAGATAATAGTATTCTATTCATTGATGCTTCAAAAGAATGTATCAAAGTTACTAATTCAAATCAATTAACTTCAGATAATATTCAGCATATTCTTGAAGTATATAAAGCAAGAGAAGATAAAGACTATATTTCTAAATTAGCATCATATCATGAAATTAAAGAAAATGACTATAATCTATCTATATCTACATATGTAGAACAAGAAGATACAAGAGAAGTAATTGATATTGTAAAGTTAAATGCTAAAATAAAAGAAATTGTAGCTAGAGAGCAGGTGCTCCGTGATGAAATTGATAGAATTATTGCAGAAATCGAGGTGCAATAATATATGAGTGAATTAGAAAGACTGATAGAAGAATTATGCCCGAATGGGGTTATTTATAAGAAAATATCAGATATTGCTGAAACGTTCATTGGGTTAGCGACGTCTGTAACAAAGTATAAAGCAGAAAACGGTGTACTGCTGCTGCATAATTCGGATATTAAAGATGGAAAAATTGTTGTTAAGAACATTGAATATATTACGGAAGATTTTGCTCGACGAAACTCGAAAAAAATACTAAGAAAAAACGATGTTATTACTATTCATACTGGGGATGTAGGAACTTCAGCAGTTATTACTTCTGAGTATGATGGGACTATCGGATTTACAACCATATCTTCAAGAATTCGAAATCGCGAAGAAATTACACCAGAATTTCTTTGTAAATATCTTAATTCTCATTTGTGTAAAGAACAGATTACGTCAAAGACCATCAGTGATAGAAATAATCTTAATCTCGCCTCTTTTGATGAATTGTTAATCCCTGTACCTCCACTTCCTGTACAGCAAGAAATCGTTCGTATCTTAGATAATTTCACAGAACTAACAGCAGAGCTTATAGCAGAGCTAACAGCAGAAGTCTCAGCGAGAAAGAAACAGTATGAGTATCATAAACATCTAGTGTTTGAAACAGCAAAAAATAAACAAATCATGCATATAACTGACATAGCTTTATTAAAAGCTCGTGTAGGATGGCAAAGATTAACAAGAGCAGAGTACTTAGAGACTGGAGACTATTTCCTGATAACAGGAACAGATTTTCTTGCGGATGGACATATTAATTTTGATTCTTGCGTATTTGTAACAAAAGAGCGATATGAAATGGATGAGAATATTATTGTCCATAAAGATGATATTTTAATTACTAAGGATGGAACTCTGGGAAAAATTGCGATATTGGAGGAAGAACCGATAAAACCAACTACATTAAACAGTGGGGTGTTTAGAGTTAAGTTAAACCAAGATATTGTTATTCCACGATATATGTATCATTATTTTACTTCTAAATATTTTAAAGATTTTGTTGAAAGTGTTAAAACGGGGTCGACGATACCGCATTTAACGCAACAAGGATTGGTGACTTTGGATATTCCTATACCATCACTTGAAGAACAACAAAGAATTGTCATTGCACTTGACCACATTGATACCCTTTATAATGATATTTCAGTAAGTCTTTCTGATGAATATGCGGCAAGACAAAAACAGTATGAGTATTATAGAGATAAGTTATTAACATTCAAAGAATTACCAAAGGAGTAAGCATATGAGTACATATAATATAGTTGCTTCAAGTAATGAAAGTACAGTTGTGTCTGAGTATAAACCTGAAGTTCGTCATGTGGATTCTTATCAAAGTGAAGATGATTTAGAGAAAGAATTCATTGAAAACTTAGAGAAACAAGGATATGAATATCTTTCTATTCATGAAGAGAAGGATTTAGTAGTTAACTTACGTAAGCAATTAGAATTACTAAATAATTATCAGTTTAGTGAGAAAGAATGGAATACTTTTTACTTTGAGAAGATTGCGAATAAGAATGAAGGTATTGTAGAGAAAACTAGAAGAATACAAGAAGATTATGTTCAAGTGTTGAAGCGTGATGATGGTACTAGTATGAATATTTCATTGATTGATAAAAAGAATATTCATAATAATCGTTTACAAGTTATTAATCAATATGAAGTAAGTTCTAATGATGGTGCTAAATATGATAATCGTTATGATGTAACTATTTTAGTAAATGGTTTACCTTTGGTGCATGTTGAATTAAAACGTCGTGGAGTAGCTTTAAAAGAAGCTTTTAATCAAATAAATCGTTATCAACGTGATAGTTTTTGGGCTGGTAGTGGTTTATATGAATATATACAAATATTTGTGATTTCAAATGGTACACATACTAAGTATTATTCTAATACAACACGTGAATCACGTATTAAAGAAGAGAAAGATAATAGTGCTAAAAAGAATAGTAAGAAAACTAGTAATAGTTTTGAATTTACTAGTTATTGGGCTGATAGTAAAAATAAAACTATTGTTGATTTAGTTGATTTTACTAAAACATTCTTTGCCAAACATACTATTTTAAGTATTCTTACTCGTTATTGTATATTTACTACTCAAGATATTTTATTAGTAATGCGTCCATATCAAATAGCTGCTACAGAAGCTATTATTCAACGTATTAAAATATCTACAAATTATAAGAGAACAGGAAGTGTAGAAGCTGGTGGGTATGTATGGCATACTACTGGTTCTGGTAAAACGCTTACTTCCTTTAAGACTGCTCAATTAGTAACACAATTAGATAGTATTGAGAAAGTATTATTCGTAGTTGATAGAGCAGACTTAGACTATCAAACAATGAAAGAATATGATAGATTCCAAAAAGGTGCCGCTAATAGTAATAAATCAACTAAGATACTTCAACAACAATTAGAAGATCCTAATGCGAAAATCATAATAACAACAATTCAAAAATTATCTGTATTCATTTCAAAAAATAAAGGACATGAGATTTTCAAGAAGCATGTAGTTTTAATATTTGACGAATGTCATCGTTCTCAATTTGGTACAATGCATACAGCTATTATAAAGAATTTTAAGAATTATCATATCTTTGGCTTTACTGGTACTCCAATATTTACTGCTAATGCAAGTATGGGAGGGATGCCAGATTTAAAGACTACAGAACAAGCATTTGGTGATAAACTACATATTTATACAATAGTAGATGCGATTAATGATGGAAATGTACTTCCATTCCGTATTGATTATATTAATACAATTAAGAGCAAAGAAAATATGAGCGATAGTGAAGTAGAAGCTATCAATACAGAAAAGGCTCTATCTGCACCTGAACGTATTAGTGAAGTAACTAAATATATTCTTGATCATTTTGACCAAAAAACAAAACGTACTGGTGGTGCTTATTATACATTAGAAGGGAAAAGAGTTAATGGGTTTAACTCACTATTTGCTGTATCTTCTATTCCAGTAGCAAAGAAGTATTATTATGAATTTAAGAAACAAATGGCAGAATTACCAGATAATCAGAGATTATCTATTGCTGTTATTTATAGTTATGGTGCAAATGATGATGAAGAAGAAAGTTTTGATACTGAATCATTAGATAAGAATGACCGTGATTTCTTAGAAGAAGCAATTATGGATTACAACATGGAATTTCATACAAATTATGATACATCTTCAGATAAGTTTCATAACTATTATAAAGACTTATCACAGCGTATGAAGAAACGTGAGGTTGACTTAGTAATTGTAGTTAATATGTTCTTAACAGGATTTGATGCTACTACTATGAACACTTTATGGGTTGATAAGAACTTAAAAATGCATGGATTAATTCAAGCATTTTCGCGTACTAATCGTATTTTAAATGCAGTTAAAACATATGGTAATATTGTATGTTTTAGAGATTTACAAAAAGCTACTGATGATGCAATATCATTATTCGGTGATAAAGAAGCTGGTGGTGTAATATTACTTAAAGATTATGATTCTTACTATTATGGTTATGATGATGAAAAAGGTGTTCATCATGATGGATATGCTGAATTATTAAATAAGCTTCATGAATTATTCCCTGTAAATGATGAAATAATTGGTGAGGAGAATATGAAGAAATTTATTTCTTTATTCAATGCACTATTAAGAGTAAGAAATATCTTAACAGATTTTGACCAATTTGCAGAAGATGATACTATGTTAATTGGAGAGTTCCAAGATTATCAAAGTAAATATTTAGATATAAGAAATGTGATTGTTCCATCGACTAAAAAGGAACGTGTTGATATTATTGATGATATTGAATTTGAAATGGAATTAATTAAACAAGTAGATATAAATATTGATTATATTCTTGCTTTAGTTGAAAAGTATCATAGTGAAAATTGTACGAATAAAGAAATATCATTAAAGATTTCTAAAACATTAGGTTCTAGTCCTCAATTACGTAGTAAGAAACAATTGATTGAAGAGTTCCTAAATAACTTAAATGCATCTAGTGATATTGGTCAAGATTGGAAAACATATATTGCTGAACAAAAAGAAAAAGAAATTTCTAAGATTATTTCTGAAGAAAAATTAAAAGATGAACCTACACGTAAGTTCTTAGATGATTGTTTCCGTGATGGATATTTAAAGACTACAGGAACTGAGATTAGTTCTATTTTACCTGCTATGTCGTTATTTGGTGGTGGAAATAGAGCTGATAAGAAGCAAGTAGTTATTGATAAATTATTAGTATTCTTTGATAAGTATTTTGGGGTGTAATTTACATGGGAAAGTATTGTAGTTTCACAATGCTTTCTTTTGTATTTATATAAGAACATATATAATTTTGTTAGATGTGAGGAATGAAAATATGGCGAATAATGAATATATTATAGATTATATAGATAAATATATTTGGAATACAAAAATTGAAGCTGCTGCTGTTATGATAAATGGCAATTGGGGAAGTGGAAAAAGTTATTTTATCAAGAATGTATTATTGCCTAAACTAAAAAACAAAAATAGAAGAAAAAAATATTATTATGTTACAATGAATGGAGTTTCTTCAAGTGATGAATTGCAAAAAAGAATAAATGCCGCTGTTATTAGATTTAATTTAGAAAAAGAAGATAAAGATGATATTGCTAGTTTTATTACTGGAATAGATGCGTTAATCGAAGAAGAAAATCTTTTACTAAATACAAATCTTTTATTTAATATTTTAGGGAAAACAAAAAAATTATTAACTAGTAAATTATTAAAAGATGCAGTTTTTGTTTTTGATGATTTTGAACGTTGTAGTATGGAAACGTCAAATTCATTGGGGATTATTAATGATTTGATTGAACATAAAAATTGTAAATGTATAATTGTTGCGAATGAAATCGAAGTGGGTAAAAAAGATGATTATAAAAAGATAAAGGAAAAGTTCATTTCTAGAACACTAGAATTTAAATCTGATATTGATTCTTTTTTATCAGAACTTTATTTAAGATCATTTTGTAATGAAAATGATTTGAAAATTGGTGAAATGCTGTGGGATATCATAAAAAAAGAAATACTTAGAATTTTTGATGGAAATTTAAGGACGATTCAAAGTACGATTATAATCTCTAATGAAGTTTATCATTTAATTAAATCACTAGTAAACAGTGAAAATGATATGATACAAGAACTTATATATAAGACAATTGTATTAGATATTTATAGAATTGAGCAATTTTATGTTAAAAATAATGAAAAAATAGATAGTATGTTTGTGGAGAATAATAATTATTATGATTTATTTTTATTTGATAAAAATTATGATAACTATGAATATTCTTTTAGGTTCATTCATGAAATTATTCGTGAAGGAAAATTTGATGAGCAATATATTTTAAAATCAATAGATTATTATATTAATATGCTTAAATTTGATGGTGAGTTGTCACCTCACATAGTTTTAAAAGATTGGTATAAGATGGAAGATGAAGATTTACAATTAAATTATGATAAAATGATGGATATTTTAATTAATGATGAATATGAATTATCTTTATATCAAGAGATATTGAGAACGAGTTTAATTTTGAGTGAGTTGGGATTCAAAAATAAATATGGAAATTCCATAGAAGAAGTAATAAATATAATGAAAAATAATATATCAAAAAGAGAGTATTATCATTTTGAATTCTCTGGATTAGCCGCTAATTTATCAGAAGAGTCAATATTATTATTAAAAACTACTTTATGTGAATTTGATACTATTTCGAAAAATAATTATATAAATGCTAGAAGAAATGGGTTAAATTTATTTATGGAAAATCAAAATTGGGGAGAATCTATTTTTTGTTATTTAAAGAATTATCGAAATGATTTTGTAAATGAAAGAAGATTTTTATATTATTTTGATATAAATAAACTGTATAATGTGATGATAGAATCTAGTAATCTACAATTAACAGAATTTCGAAATGCACTTAGTTTATTGTATCAAAGAGGAGCTAGTTATGAAATATTTCCTGATGATTGTGATAATGCAAAATTATTAAATAAATTGTTATCAGAAACAGAAGTACAAGGAAAAATAAATAAAAAAACAGTAAGTTGTATTATAAAAGATTTAGATGATTACTTTAATTTAAGTTACAATTATCGAAAATTATAATTTTACATTTTAAGTCGTTTATAATTGATTGTGTTACTCAACAATTGAGTGTATAATGTTTCTGCGAAAGGAATTAACAATCATGATTAACCAATACACAGTATTAAAACAAACTAATTCAGAATTAGCAATGATTAAAGATAAGATTGATGATGAAGTAAAAGTACCATATCTAGATCATGCTAATAAACTAATAGAAATGACATATGAGAGTAGTGTAGATGCTAAAGAGTTAGTTACATATATTGATGAAGACTTAACAGTAGAAGATTATGTAACTAATCAAGTATTTAGTTCATTAGCAGATATCCAGTTAGTAGCTCATAATCAAGAAGATAAAGAAGGTAAAGAATCAGATATACTTATCGCATTATCTCAAGATATAGCAGCTGCTAAGAAGTTATTATTATATGAAGGATATTATTATGAAGCATTTTTATTAATAGATTCATTAGTAGATGATGGAATAGCAGAAGATGTTGAAGAAGCTAAGCGTATATACTTCTCTTCATTAGCTAATATCGTATTATCATCTATGAAGGTATCTATTGGAGATTCAGAGAACTTTAGACATTGTTGCTTTGAATATGAATGCTGTACAGGTAAGTTAGTATATATTTATCTAAGCTTCTCTAAGGCAGAGGATGTAGCATTCTGTTTCTTTGGTAATCCAGATACTGATGACTTCGATACATTCTTTAAAGATGCTGCTACTGCATCTGAAGAGATTTATGGGGGATAGTATAAAATAAAAACTAATAGATGGTTGAAGGAGTTTAACAAGTTAATTGAAAATCATTGAGGATTGGTTCTAAGTTTATAAAGGATCAATCCTTTTTATTTGCTAATTTAATTGAGTTTTTGAAATATTTATAAAATAAGCGTATATTCTTAAGTTGTATCGTATTTTGTGTATTTAAAACTAAGTTTTCAAACAAACACATCAGTAATAATGATTTATTGGATATTTATAAGATTGTGTTATAATAAAATTATACTAAGCCTAATTATTTAAAGAGAGTAGGGAATTAAATGAGAATATATAAACATTATAAAAATGAAAATCAAATGACATTGTATAATGGCAATTGTTTGAATTTGCTGAAGGAGATTCCTGATGAAGCAGTTGATTTGATTGTCACGTCGCCTCCTTATTGTATGAAGAAAGCTTACGAGGACCCAAGTGATGATATAAACACCTTCAAAAACTTGCACAATGAGATATTTGAAGAAATTTATAGAATTTTGAAACCAGGCGGAAGTGTATGTTGGCAAACTGGTTATCACGTGACAGATTGTTCAATCATTCCATTAGATTATTTAATTTATGAGATTTTTACATCGCAAAATCATCAATTGAAATATCCATTCATACTTAGAAACAGAATAATTTGGACATTTGGACATGGTTTGAATAGTACTCAACGTTTTAGTGGGAGACATGAAACTATATTGTGGTTTACAAAAGGAAAAGAATATATTTTTAATTTGGATGAAGTTAGAATTCCACAAAAATATCCGGGGAAAAGACATTACAAAGGACCTAATAAAGGTAAATTAAGTGGTAATCCTTTAGGCAAAAATCCTTCAGATGTTTGGGAAATTCCAAATGTTAAGGCACATCATGTAGAGAAGACAGGTCATCCGTGCCAATTTCCAGTTGTAATTCCACAAAGATTAATTCGAGCCCTAACGCCAAAAAATGGTTTAGTTTTGGATCCGTTTAGTGGTTCGGGTACTACAGCTTTGGCATCATTTATCGAGGAACGAAGATTTGTAGGTGCAGAAATTATTGATGATTATTATGAAATTTCAGTAAATCGGATTAAAGCAGCAATAAATGGTGAGATAAAAATTCGTGAAGATAAACCAGTTGTTGAACCAGATTTAAAAGCTTCGGTTGCAAAGTTACCAGATGAGTTTAGAAAAGCGAGAGAAATTGCCTATGAAAAAGAAGAAAAAGAGTAGAAAATTAAGTCCAGAGCAAATGCAAAAGCGCAAGGAAAATGCATTTAGTAGGAAAATAAGAAATGTATTCTTAAATGCTGGATTCACCTACATTGTTACGCAAAATATTCATTTTACTATTGGAAATAGAATAGTTGAAATAGATTCTTTACTGATTTATGAGAATATTTGGTTATTTTGTGAAGATACAACGTTAGCTAGCACTGATAAAGATCATATTCTTAAAAAGAATGAAATGATGAATGAAATAAAGAATAACATGTCATCAATGGTTCAAAAGTTGAAAGAAAGATGTCCAGATAAAGAAGAGTTTTTTGATAAGTATGATGTAGGGAGAATAAAACCTATCGGATTATATTTTAGCGAGACACATCTTAATCTACAAGATTCAGATTATGAACGTTTTAGCAATTTGACTTTTGTTCAACCTAAAACATTGGAATATTTTAAATGGATGACACAATGTATAAAACATTCGGCTAGAAATGAGATTTTTAGATTTTTAAAAATATCAAATGAAGAGATTGGTATGGATTCTAGTTCTACAAATAGCAAAAAAATCAAAGCTCCGATTATTTATCCTAGGAATTTTGTTGGCTTAAATGGTTCAGTCACTCGAAATAAAGTTAGAATGGTGTCATTTATGATGTCAGCAGAAGATTTATTAAACATGAGCTATGTTTTAAGAAAAGATAATTGGGATGATTCCATTGATCTTTATCAAAGATTAATAGATAAAGAGAAAATTAAGACTATTAGAAAATTTGTTGCTGAAAAACGGGAGACTTTCTATAATAACATTATTGTGGCTTTGCCAGATACGGTTAGATTTGTTGATAAAAATGATAATACTAAAAATATCAATGAAATTAATGATTTGAATGGAGACTATCAACTTTCAATACCTTATGAAATGAATAGCATATGTGTTATAGATGGGCAACATAGAATATATGCTCATTATGAAAGTGGTTTAGCAAATCAACAAGAGGCAAATATTGCTAAATTGAGAAAACAATTACATTTATTAGTTACGGGACTTATTTTTCCTCCTGATATGACTTTAAGTGAAAGAATAAGAATACAAAGTGAAATTTTTTTAGATATTAATTCAACCGCAAAACCAGTTAATCAGAATGTGTTGTTGCAAATTCAAAGGATAATAAACCCGTTAGCTGATGTCAGCATAGCTCATTCTGTATTAGAAGAATTAAACCAAGACTCTTTATTTGCAAATAAATTTGAGTCATCTTCTTTAGACACAGGTAAAATAAAAACTGCATCTATAATTAAATTTGCGCTAAAATATCTAGTTACACTTAATCCATTGGAGGGAAAGAATAGCTTACTTTATTATTGGAATGGTGATAAAAATGCAGTTTTTAATATGGAAGCTAGTGCTATTAAAGATTATGTAAAATTTTGTTGTGCAACTTTGAGGGTGTATTTTTCTGCTATTAAATCTAGATTTAATAGTGAATGGAAAGACCCTGATTCTAAATTATTATCTGTTATCTCATTAAATGGATTTATTATTGCATTTAATAGACAATTATCAATTAATGGAATTAAAGATTTTGAGTTTTATAATTCAAAATTTAAAGAATGGAATTATGATTTTTCAAAAGAAAAATTTCAATATACTTCAAGTCAATATAGGAAGTTTTCTAATGAGATTTTAAGAGATGCGTTTGGTCTAGATGATGAAAATTTGTAGTGAATTAATATATTACAATTTTTAAGAAGAATTTGTATTTTTTTGTATATAAAATATATCACAACTATTCTCAATGGTATCTTCATCTCTAATGGCAAATTTCTAATATCATGATAAAACGTGATCTCATAAAGTAAATAATTGAGGTATGAT
>JAFXJJ010000062.1 GCA_017532345.1 Erysipelotrichales bacterium | reverse complement strand
CGTGAAGTAGTTTTCATATTTCTTGCTATTTGCAGCTCCAATCACTTTTCAAAAAAGCAGGCAACATAATGATCTACTCATCACATTACCTGCTTGAGATTATTCTGCTGCTTCTAACATATTCTCTATAAATATCCCATATCCCCTCGTCGGTTCTTTAACTACTACATGAGTGACAGCTCCAATGATTTTCCCATCTTGAAGTATAGGACTACCCGACATTCCTTGAACAATGCCTCCACATTTCTCTATTAGTTCTGAATCGACAATTTTAAACTGTAGTCCTTTAATATTATTAGGTGTTTTTAACTCGACCTTTTCAATTATAATCTTATAAAGTTTCGCATCATTATTGTCAATTTGCGTTAATATATACGCTTCACCTTCATGAACACTATTCTTCACTCCTACAGCCACTTCCATTGCATTTAGGGGAATATTATTATATCTTCCGTATACTCCATACCCATTAGCAACTATCACATTACCTAGATATTGTAAGTTTGAAGTATCAGCTATCTTCTCACCGACCATTCCTTGGCTACTTCTACTGATTTTATATATATCAACATCATAAATATTACCTTTATTTTGTTTAATAAATTGATCATTTTTGACTAATGAATGACCTAGCGAACCATACATATGTGTATTTGGGTCATAATACGTAATAGTACCAATCCCTGATACACTATCTTTCAGATGTAATCCTAGTGGTATCTTAGAATAATTCATTTGATTATTAATAGTAATATTTATTTCTTTATTATCACGAATTATTGTGAATGTAGGTTGAGTATCATCTTTCAGATAATCACTAACATCTTCAATGCAATTAACTACCTTTCCATTTATAGCAATTATTAAATCATTTTCTTTAAAGTAATTACCCATATGATATGGAGTCCCATCAGTATTAACTATATATGTATCAGTAATTAAAACACCTTTATAAGATAAATTAATGGCGATTGTCTCACCATTAATAAATAGGTTTCTCGCATAGACATTCGTTATTGTGCTACTTAATAAAAGTAGAATTAAAAAAATACGTTTCATTTTACCACCTCATTAAGTAGTATAAAACGTATTTTTTCATTTATTCGCCTCTAGCTGTTTTGACCATTTCTTTTGCTGTGGAAATTGTTGTATTAGAAATAGTACCTGTAGCAATTAATGCCAATTTTTCATATTTACTATTTTCATCTAATAACGTTACATTAGAATATGTTGCATTATCGATAGTTTGCTTATCAATAAAATACACATTATCTCCACTAGCAGCAACTTGAGCCAAGTGTGTAACAGAGAACACTTGCCTATTCTTAGATAATTCGAGCATCTTTTGACCAATCGTATATGCGGTAGCACCACTAATACCACTATCAATTTCATCAAAAATAATAGTATCAACATCATCAATATCTTTATATACAATCTTTAGCCCTAACATAAATCTCGATAATTCACCACCAGATGCACATTTCAATAACGGTCTTAATGTTTCTCCCTTATTCATTGAAACATTAAAAATTACTTCATCTATACCATCTTTGCTTAAAACATCATTTTCATTTACTTCAATTTTAAATGAAGCATTTTTTAATTGTAAATCAGCCAATTCATTCAAAATAGCTTTTTCTAACAACAATGAACCTTCTTCACGTACATCATGAAGTTCTTTAGCTAACTTATTCAATTCATTAATCAATTTAGTTTCTTTTTGAATTAGCTTAGCTTCATATTCTTGCACATTACTATACTGTTCAATTTGATGATTGATATTATCAAGATTCTTCATCATTGATTCATATGAACCACCATTTTTTCTAAATATCTTACGAATTAAGAATGCTCTTTCTTGTAATTCTTCGTAGCTTTCACTTTCAGTAGAAACAGAAGAAACAATTGTATTTAAATCTTCTACTACATCTTTAATTTCATAATAATATGTATCTAATTTTTCTGCTAGTTCATCAAATGAATTGACATCCTTAACACTTCGTAATAATCGAATAGCACTATAAATTCGATCAGTAATACTATCATTGCCATCAACTAATTCCATTACTTCATTACCTACACGTTCAATCATTTCACTAGCTTGAAGTAATTTCATTTTTTCTTCAATTTCATCTAATTCATTTTCACCAATTGCAGCATTTAGAATTTCATCTGCATTATACTGCAGTATTTCAAGCTCACTTTCACTTAATGCATTTTCAAGAAATTCACGTTTTTCTCTCACTACATCAGTATATTCTTTATAAGTATTCCTATAAGTTTCAAGTAATTCAGGCTGATTGATAAACTTATCTAATAATTGAATATAGGAACCATTTAGCTTCATAGAAACTGTATCAAATTGTGAATGTACACTAACTAAATGAGAACCAACATCCTTCAATAATCCTAAATTGACTACTCTATGATTAATCCTGCAAATACTTTTACCCTCACTAGATATCTCCCTTGTAAGAGTTATAAAATCATCTGCATCAATTCCAGCTTCTTCTAATAGTTCTTTAACTTTTTCATTCATATCAAAAGTAGCTTCAATAATAGCTTTATTACTTCCTAATCTAACCACATCACTACTTCCTCTTTCACCACAAACAAGATTAATAGCATCCATTAAAATTGATTTACCAGCTCCTGTTTCACCAATGAAAGCACTAAACCCACTCTGTAAATCTAACTGTAATTGTTCAATCAACACAAAATTTGAAATATATAATGTTTGAAGCATATCTCTACCTCCTACATTTTAAAAGTTTGATTTACCACATTATCAACATCAACTGATTCATTGATACCATGGTATTCAACATACAATAAATACTCATGATTTCCATCCTTACCTTGAATAGGTGAACCAATTAAACCTTTAACACCATAACCTTCATTATTCACTAAGTTTATAATATCATGAATAACTCGCTTATGCACATTCTTATCTTTAATAACACCATGTTTATCTAAAAACTCTTTGCCAGCTTCAAATTGAGGTTTAATTAATAATACACCGATAGCAGAATTAGTAATGCAATGCTTAATTTGCGGAACAATCATTGAAAGTGAAATAAATGATACATCACTACAGAAGAAATTTGATTTTCTTGGAAAGTCTTCTGCAATTGCGTATCTAAAATTATACTTTTCAATTACCTCTACTCGTTTATCATTGCGTAATTCTTCATCAATTTGATTATAGCCTACATCTAATGCGATTACATAGCTTGCCCCATTCTCTAAACAAACTTGTGTAAATCCACCAGTCGAAGCGCCAATATCCAAACAAATTGCATCGCTCAAATTAATCTCAAAACATTCCACAGCTTCTTTAAGCTTTAATGCTGCTCTAGAAACATAAGGAAATACATCTTGTATAGTAATCTCATCACTATCCTCTACAAGCTTCTTCGTAACATTACAAGCTACACCATTAACATAAACATGACCTGCTTCTATCTCTCTTTTTGCTTTTTCACGTGAAGCAATTAATCCACGTGAAACTAACACTTGATCTAATCTATCACTCATAATACTTCCTCAATAGCTTTCTTTAAATCAGATAAGCTTATATGCTCTATTTCTTTTAAAGTAGATGTATCTCCATGAGTAACAAAATGATCTTCAATACCAATACGACATAGTTCTATATCTAGTTTATTATCGGTAATAAATTCACTTATCGCACTAGATAATCCACCACATTTTTGAGTTTGTTCATATACTATCCATGTCTTAATACCGGTTAATTTAGATAGTAAATTTTTATCGATAGGTTTGAAGAAACGTGCATTTACAACACAAACTCTACCATTATATGAAGAACATAGTTCTACAATATGTTCTAAATCAACTCCATAACTAAATACACAAACATCACTATCTTCATCGCCACAAAGAACATCATAAGAACCAATCTTGATTTCTTCTACAGGTAATATATTATCTACAATAGCACTACCTCTTGGATAACGAACAAAGAATGGTAATCCAGATTTAAATCCTGTGTATAATAATGAGCGTAATTCATTGTAATCTTTAGCTTCACAAATAACAACATTAGGGATTGGACGTAAGAAAGAGATATCAAACACACCATGATGAGTTTCTCCATCTTCACCGACTAATCCAGCGCGATCAATTCCAACAACTACTGGTAGTTTCATTCTCGCAATATCATGATTCACTTGATCATATGCACGTTGTAGGAATGACGAATAAACACTAATAAATGGATGCATTCCGCTTTCAGCTAAGGCACCAGCAAGCGTAACTGCATGTTCTTCTGCAATACCGCAATCAAAAGAACTCTCAGGGTAAGCTTCAAAGTATTTTTCTAACTTACTACCACTAATCATTGCTGGTGTAAGAACAATTAGCTTAGGGTCAATCTTTTTATATTCTAATAAATAATCAGCAACGATTTCACTATAGCTTTTACTATTCTTAACACTAGGTTTTAAGCTCTTTCCTGTTTCAATATCAAAGGAACCAACACCATGCCACTTACCTGCAGTATCATTTTCCGCATAGCTATAGCCCTTACCCTTTTTCGTAACAACATGAACGATAATAGAACCATCATGATCCTTTGCCATTTGGAACGCACTTTCTAGTGCAGATAAGTTATGACCATCAATTGGGCCTAAATATTCTATACCAATATCAGTAAAGAAATTAGTAGACAACAATCTACTTTTTAAGCCATCTCTAAATCTAATTAAGAAATCTAAGATTTTTTCTCCAAAAAAGTTTGTACTTAAATAGTCTTTTAAATCATGCTTTGAATCACGGTAAAACTTACTCATGCGAAGTGACGATAAGATGCTAGTAACTGCTCCAACAGGTTTAGAAATAGACATTTCATTATCATTTAATACAATAATAACTTTACTACTAACATCACTAATATGATTCAATGCCTCAAGTGACATACCACCACCAAGTGCACCGTCACCAATAACAGCAATAACATTCTCATCATTTCCACTTAAATCTCTAGCAATTGCCATACCTAAAGCAGCAGATAACGATGTTGAAGAATGCCCTGCTTCCCATGGATCATATTCACTTTCATTACGCTTTTGAAATCCACTGATTCCACCATATTGACGTAAAGTAACAAAGTCTTTAGCTCTACCTGTCAATATTTTATGAACATATGACTGATGTCCTACATCATAGATAATCTTATCTTTAGGTGTATTGAACACTTTAAGTAATGCCACACTTACCTCTACAATTCCTAAATTACTAGATAAGTGTCCACCCGTTTTTGAAATCGAAGAAACTAGAAAAGAACGAATATCTTTACATAATTCGTTTAACTCTTCATTATTCATATCCTTTAAAAAGTCAGGACTCTTAATTTCTTCAATTTTCATAACTTCACCTAATTTCTTCTCTTATCAAGTTCTTTTAAATACTCAAATAACTCATTAAAGTTATTTGTAAATAAATTACGGATATTATCAATTTCTTTATAAGTATCAGCAATTATTTCTTTACATTTATCTAATCCGAAAAGTTTCATGTAAGTCACCTTATCATTTTTCGAATCACTATTTACCATTTTACCTAATTCTTCACTATTACCGATAACATCTAGAATATCATCTTGGATTTGGAAAATTAAGCCAAATTTCTTACCAACACTTTCCCATTTTTCAACATCTTCCTCTGCTCCAGCAATCACCGCAGCCATCATCATAGGCAAGCTTAATAAACAACCTGTTTTTAATTCATCCATTTCCATAATATTCTCTTCAGTAGTATGATACATATCAATTTCTTGCCCTTTAATCATACCGCGAATACCCGAATACTCACTTAACAACATCATTAATCTAACTTTAATACTATCTGATAAACTAGTATTACCAATCAAATAGAATGCTTCTGTCAATAATGCATCTCCTGCT
>JAFXJJ010000061.1 GCA_017532345.1 Erysipelotrichales bacterium | reverse complement strand
TTTTATAAAAATTTTTATATTTTCAAACTGAATAAAAATTGTTCTTATCTTTATCGAATATACCATATAACTATAACGCTAAACAAAGGCACTTATTCTAAAATATAAAAGACAAAGTTCTTAATTAGCTTTAGCTTAAACTTTGTCTAATATACATAAATAATTTAATTAACTTCAATATCCATTACTTTCCCACTTCTTACATCAATTAATCCGATATCAGTAAGTTTTAAATCAGGAATGACGGGTAATGAGATAAATGATAACATTAAAAATGGATTAAAATCTAAATCATTACAAATATAGCGTATATTGGAGTGTATCTGATGTAGTTGTTCACTTACTTTTTCAGCTGATGAACTACTCATTAATCCTGCAATGTCTAGTGTGACATCACTAATTACTTTACCATCGCATACAATCACATAACCACCATGGATTTCTTTTAGATGCTTTATCGCAAGCTCCATATCTCGCTCATTCATACCAACACAAATAATATTGTGTGAATCATGGGCAACACTTGTAGCGATAGCACCTTTCATCATCTTGAAGCCTGTAACTACACATTTACCTATATTACCTGTCTCATGATGCCGTTCTACAACCGTTAATAATGCTTGATCTTTCACAGGATTACATACAAAGTATCCATCTTCAATTTTGACTCTATCAATACTATCATAAGTCAATACATTGCCACCTTCAATTCGCATAATATGTACTAAATCTTTAGATAGCTTTAAACGTAAATCATCACTTGTAAAGTCTTTGAAATGGATTGTATTAGGTAATTCACAATGCTTACTAATTTCTTTAGCCTTAGGATTACAAATCTTACCATCTACCGATACTAGCTTACCATTTTGGTAAACACGATTAGCAACAAGCGTAGTTAAGTCATCACATACGAAAAAACTAGCTTCGTAGCCTGGGGCCACTGCCCCTCTTTCTTTTAACTCATAACAAGTAGCAGCGTTTAGTGTAGCCATAGTAATAGCCATTATTGGATTTAGTCCTTGCTTGATAGCTTCACGCACTACATTAGTAATGCAATGCTTTTCTAATAAATCATCGGTATGACAATCATCAGTACAAAAACAAGTATAGCGGTATGTTTGCTCATTGATGGCTGGTAGCAATTGCTTTAAGTTCTTAGTAACACTACCTTCACGAATAAATGTATAAATACCACGTCTAGCACGGTCAATAACGCCTTGTGGTTCTACACATTCATGGTCATTCTTAATATTAAGTGATGCATATAAATCATATCCCATTTCATCTAAAATCGAACCATGCCCATCACTCATCTTCCCATTCATATAAGAATCATATAGTTTATTAAGCATATCATCATCATCACGAACAGCAAAATAATCCATTACTTCAGCTAATGTATATACATTTTTTTCATTATATAAATCTTTTAAATCCTTAGCCTTTAAGATAGCTCCTGAATGTTCCATATTCGTACATGGCACACAGCTAGGTAAATTAATCATCACATCTATATCTAAATCACTGGCATTGTCTAATATAAACTTGATGCCATCTACTCCCATAACATTCGCAATTTCATGTGGATCAGCAACAATTGTCGATACCCCACGTGCCAATAAAATGTCATTTAGTTTATCAGGCGTAACCATAGTACTCTCAATATGCATATGACAATCTATTAAATTAGGAACAATATATTGCCCCTTAACATCAACCACATGATTAGCATCACATTCAAAAAAACCACAAATATATCCATTCACAATACTAATAGGCTTTTCAATTATTTCTCTAGTAAATACATTAACAATTTTCCCATTCTTAATAACTAAATCAGCCTTTTTACGACCAGTAATTACTTCTCTCATATCTTTGAAATCATTATAAGTACGCATATTAGTTACCTCTTTTATTTTAAATTTTTATTATTATAAAACAATTTATAGAACCTTTCAATTAGTTTTCTTAAATTAAGATTAAATATCATATTATTTATTTAATGTTCTTTCAGCATAGTTTTCACATTCCTTCTATTATTAGACATAAATCTATTTTTGTCCGAAAACAAAAAAGAAATACTCATATAAGTATTTCTTTACGATATCTTATTACGCTTTAATAATTCACTAGCTTCCTCTAACGCATTTATCCCATCATAACATGTAATATCATCCTTGGAAATATTCATCTTTCGACATATTGCTTCAATACCTGTATTGCTAGTTACATCTTCCATTGAGAATGCTATCAGATGCTCATCAATAACTTGGTTCTCAACAAACATCACATCACATTTATCTGAAGATTCATCCGCATTATTCACATAGCCAACAAACTTTATAACTTGATCATCAAGCTCTTCAAAATTATCTACTAGCTCTAATTTCTCGTAGTATTGTTTGAAATTATCATAATATGCTCTATCTTTACTTTGTAAATATGCCCCCTTAACACCACTAACACATACTATCATATCACTATACTCTAATAAATCTTCAAGTATTAAAACAACCTCCATTTCACTAAAAGTATTCTTCTCGATTACTTCATTATTATGCATAATCAAAGCACCATTCTCAGCTACATAATAAATATTGTCGTAAACGCTAAATATTGAATATAGCTTATTATATTGCTTATTACTTGTGATTACTAAAGTAATATCTTGTTCTTTCATCTCGTTATAGATAATCTTAAAATCATTCATTAAGGATTCTAGCTTTAAATCATCAATATTGATTGCAATTAATTTCATAACTATTTACCTCCAAATAATAAAATCCATTCTTCTTTCTTCAAAGTATGTAATGAAGCAAGTATATATATTAAACCTATATAAGGAATAAATCTACCTACTATATTATAGATACTCATTGTATCCTCAATATCAACATAACCGTTTAAGACAGCAGCCACATTCGTATCGATACTATCGCATACTTCACCCCACGAATTCGTGATAAAGGTCATGCCAGTATTACCAACCCGCACTAAACTACGTCGATTTTCAGCACTTCTAAGTACTGCATGTAGCTTATGTTGATACATTTCATTTTCATTAAACCAACCATCATTACTAGCTACATATAATAGATTAGCACCATCTCTAACACTTCTAGATACTAATGCAGGATAAATATCTTCAAAGCATATAATACCACCTATTTTAAATTCACCATTATCAAATAAATTGGGACTAGTACCATGACTTAAATCATTACCTAAATTGATTGAATTAGTAACAGGAAATAAATCACTTAATAAGCTAGGAACATACTCTCCTAATGGTACTAAATGTTGTTTGGCATATATAGTATTATCATATGTATTAAGTAATACATTGAAATATTCATTGTTGAATTCCTTAATTGCTCCATAGTATACTTCTTTATCTGTGGTATTTAAATATGCCTGTAGCGTACTGTCTTCACTTAAAACTACTGTTTCCGCAAGAAATACGATACCTTCACTATTCTCAATAAGATTTATCTGCACTTCATCATTTATTCTTTCAAAATCATCATTCCATTTTGTGTTTGTTGAGATATTAGGTTGAATCAAACTAACTGCTACATCTTCTTCACATGAAGCAATACTTGGATTAAATAGTGATATTAAGATAAAGAAAATGAACCATGCATACTTTCTTTTATGATAATACATATGAAGAAATACATAGCTTAATACTAGCACCAATACGGTACACAAGTATACACCACCAATTGATGCCATCCATAATCCTTCATTACTATTCGCACATAATAATCCTAGACGAAACCAAGGAAATCCTAACTCCGTAAACTCCATCAAAAATTCGACACTCGCATAAGTAATTACTAATACAGGTAAACGTCTAGTGACATCTTGTTTGAATCCATTTAATACAATTGGTATTAATAAGTATGGTAAAGTTATAGCAAATGATAGTAACACCCATCCACTACCTACCACAAAGTATCTCATAAGCGGTGTAGCCCCTAAATGCTCTAAATTCATTGCACTTAAAAACCAACAAGAACCACATAAATGATAGAGAAAGGTATATATAAATTGTATTCTAAGACTCTTTTTAAGGCTTCTTTCATCTAACATTACATGAATATAGTATGGTAGTGAAAGAAACGCTAAGAATGTAAAGAAAGGCGCATGAAAGCTTAGTCCAAGAATAATTCCCATACAAGCTATCATTACGCCTTTTCTCATATTACTCAATTCCTTCCATAACCATTTTTAAAGTATCATGATCCATATATCCTGCTTGGTAACCTAGGAAGTTTCCATCCTTCTGTAGTACCCAAGTCATTGGCAATGAAGATACATAATATTTGTTGAATACTGCACCATCATGGTCAAATACAACTGGGAATGTCACATTATTGGCATCTAAGAAAGTAAGCAACTCATCATAACTTAATTCTCTGCCACTACTAGGTGCCATTACTCCTAAGATGTGATATCCTTCCTCATAAAGTGATTGTAACGCTGAAATTTCATAGTTACAATATGGACACCATGAAGCAATAAAGCTAACAATTGTATTCTTACCATAATAATCACTTAAACGAATATTTTTCCCATTACAATCTTGTAACTCAAAATCCATCATTTCTAAATCAGTACCTACAAATAATTCAGAGCTTACATGTGATGATGATTCTTGTGTGAATAACTCAGTACTAGAGTTATACATCAGCATACATCCCATCACTAGCATAAGTATTCCCCCAAGTTTAATCGCATATACCGATACATGACGATATTTCTTAATTAAATCAAGAATTGTAGTAGTAAATAAACCAAGTAATAGGAATGGTATCATAAACCCTAAAGCATATAAAACAATATATAAATTTCCCATCACTGCATCACTACTTGCAAGTACCATAACACTTGAAAGCATCGGTCCAATGCAAGGAGTCCATGCGAATGAGAAGGTGAATCCCATTAAATATGCTGTTAGTAAATTCATACGCTTAATCTTAAAAGGAATGCGTAATTCCTTAGTAAACTGTAGTTTCTTAAATACTCCTAGTTGGATAAGTGCCATCACAATTAATAATAACCCACCAACAATACCGATAATTATAGAATAACTACTTAATAATTTCGCTAATCCACTTTGCAAGTAAGCAGCCATGAAGAAGGTTGTCGCAATCCCTAGGATAAAGAAAAATGTATATAATAATACAATTACTTGGTTATACGAAATAGTACCATCTTCATTTTCCTTCTTTGCATTTTCTGTTAGATACCCTAAATATAAAGGTATTAAAGGTAAAATACAAGGAGAGAAAAAAGATATGACACCTTCAGTAAATACCAAGAATAAATTTAACTCACTAACTTGCATTATCTCATATTCCTTTCGATTTCTTCTTTCTTTTCTAATAATTCCATATAACGATTCTCAGTAGCTTCTAGCTTTGCTTCTAACTCACTACGCTTATTAGATAACTCTTGAATCTTATTGAAATCTTCTGTATTGTTCATTTCTTCATCTAATTTCTTAATATCATTAGGAATACTATCTAATAACTTCTCACAAGTTTCTAATTCTTGCTTTTCTTTACTAGTAAAGCGAATAACCTTTTCACGTGTAGTATTCTTAATGACTTTATTTGATGTTACTTCACGCTTTGCTTCATAATCCGTGTAACCACCCATATATTCATTAATTTCACCATCTTTTAATTCAAAGATATGATCAACAACTCGGTCCAAGAAATAACGGTCATGCGATACACAAATTACAGCACCCTTAAAGTTATCTAAGTAGTCCTCTAATATTGATAATGTAGTGATATCTAAATCATTTGTGGGTTCATCTAAGAATAGTATATTAGGATTAGCCATCAATACTTGAAGTAAGTACAAGCGACGTTTTTCTCCTCCACTTAAACGATTGACATATTGATAATGCATTTCCTTAGGGAATAAGAAACGCTCTAACATTGTAGATGCACTCATAACACCTTCACTAGTTTCAATCGCATCACTGATATCCTTCACCACATCAATAACCCTATCACTATCTTTATAATGATTTGCCATTTGAGAGAAATAACCAAGTTTAACAGTTTCTCCAACTTCAATTTTTCCACTAGTTACTTCCTTACGCTTAGCTAATAACTCTAATAAAGTTGTTTTCCCAACACCATTAGTTCCGATAATTCCTAAGCGATCATTACGGTCTACTATATAAGTGAAATCATTTAGTAATACTTTCCCATCGATCACATATCTCGCATTAATAGCTTCAATTGTTTTCTTACCTAATCTACTACCACTAATATCTAATGCTAGCTTAGCTTTTTCTTCATATGTAGTAGCTGCCTTTAAACGCTCATAATTATCAATACGACTTTGTGACTTAGTACCTCTAGCTTGTACACCTGCACGAATCCATTCTAATTCTCGTCTTAGAATATTCTTATTCTTACGATACGTGTTATAAGCATCTTCTTCACGCTTTTCTTTCATTTCTAAATATACTTCATAGTTAGCATCATATGTATAGATATTACCATTATCTACTTCTACTATTTTGTTGCACACACGCTCTAAAAAGTAACGATCATGCGTTACCATTACAATAGCTTTACTAAACTTTTGAAGATATTTTTCTAGCCATACTACCATATCACTATCTAAATGGTTAGTAGGTTCATCTAATACTAATAAATCACATTCATGAAGCAAGGCAATAGCTAATGCCAAACGTTTTCTACCGCCTCCACTTAGTGTATCTATTTTTGTATCATAATCAGTAAACCCTAAACGAGTCAACATACTCTTAGCTTCAAATTCTTGTTCTTCTTTGATTTCTTTTAAAACTGCTTCTAAGATGGTTTCAGAATCAAAAGTAGGTTCTTGGGGTAAATAATTAACCTTTAAACCATTCTTCTTAATGATATCACCCTTATCATAATGTTCAGCACCTACTAATACCTTAAGTAAAGTAGATTTCCCCATTCCATTAATACCAACAATACCTATTTTATCCTTATCCTCTACTACAATAGAGGCATTCTTTAAGATATCACGCTCAATAAATCTTTTATATAAACCTGTTGCACTTATCAACATTATAATCACCCAAAAAAGTATATCATAATTATAGAAAACTTGGTATAATTAATTATATAAAGAAAATATTTGATAACTAATAAAGTAAAGGAGAAATTTATGGAGTATAGAGATTTTTGTAATGGCACAAAGACATCATTATTAGGATTTGGATGTATGCGTTTCCCAACTATTGATGGGAAAATTGATGAAGTAACTGCTGAGAAGATGATTGATACTGCAATTGCAGCTGGTGTTAACTATATAGATACTGCATATCCTTATCATAATGGTGACAGCGAACCATTTGTTGGTAAAGTATTAAAGAAATATCCTCGTGATTCTTTCTATCTTGCTACTAAATTACCAATGTGGAAGTTAGAAAAAACAGAAGATGTTCGTGCTATCTTCGAAGAACAATTAAAGAGATTAGATGTTGAATATGTAGACTTCTATTTACTACATGCATTAAGTAAGGATCGTTTTGAAACAGCGAAAAATCTACATGTTATTGAAGAATGCTTGAAATTAAAAGAAGAAGGTAAGATTAAGAATCTAGGATTCTCTTTCCATGATACATATGAAGTATTTGATGAAATTATTCATTATTATCCATGGGATTTCTGCCAAATTCAATTTAACTATATGGACACAGATATTCAAGCCGGTATGGATGGCTATTTATTAGCTAAAGAAATGAATATTCCTATGGTTATTATGGAACCTATTAAGGGTGGTAACTTATCAAATATCCCTGCTGATATTGATGCACACTTTAAGAATTATGATCCAGAAGCATCAACAAGTTCATGGGCATTACGCTTCGTTGGAAGTAAAGATAACGTTAAGTGTATCTTAAGCGGTATGTCTACACCTGAACAAGTAGAAGATAACTTAAAAACATTTAAGGATTTCAAACCTTTGTCAGCTAAAGAAGAAGCTATTGTAGCTACAGTTAAGAAAGAATTAAAGGAACGTACTAATAATGGTTGTACTGGTTGCCAATACTGTATGCCATGTCCTGTAGGTGTACAAATCCCTCAAACATTCGCCTATTGGAATGAATTAGCTCGTTACAATAATTATAATCGCGTACATAACGCCTATATGAATCTAGAAAAACTTGCTGATGTATGCGTAAAATGTGGTAAGTGTGAAGCAGCATGCCCTCAACATTTAGATATTAGAAATGATTTAGTAAAAGCTCATGAAGCTTTAAAATAAGTATTAATTTAAACTAGAAAAGAGGTTGATTATGGCTTATTGGATAGATAGTCATGCACACTTAGCTTTTGATGAGTTTAAAGATGACTTTGATGCTTATATTCAAAGAGCATTAGATGCAAATGTAAAACGTATGATGTGTGTATGTTTAAATGTTAAAGAATTAAAGCGTGGTTATGAACTAAAAGAAAAATATCCTTTTATTGATTTGGCAGTTGGTTATTATCCTTTAGATATTCCAAAGATTACTGAACAAGATTGGAAGGATTTAGAAGAGGCTGTAAAGGATGATAGAGTATTAGCTGTTGGTGAAATAGGGCTAGATTATTTTTGGGATACTAGCTATAACGATTTACAAAAGGAATGCTTTATTCGTCAAATTGAATTAGCTAACTCAGTAAATAAACCTATCATTGTACATACACGTGATGCACATGAGGATGCTTATGAAATCTTAGCTACTCATACTCCAATTAAAGGAGGAATCATGCACTGCTTTAGTGGTGGATTAGAAATGGCGAAGAAATTAGCTCCATTAGGCATGTATTTCGCCTTAGGTGGTCCACTAACATATAGAAACTCTACTGAGGGTAAAGATGTTGTCAAGGGGATGCCATTAAGTACTATCTTAATTGAAACTGACTGTCCTTCACTACCTCCAGAAGCTCATGCAGGTGAACAAAGTGAAACTTCCTATGTTCACTATCCTGGTGAATGTGTAGTTGAGTTAACTGGATTAGACATACAAACAGTACAAAATCAAATGATTGAGAACTACGAGAAATTATTTGGACCAATTAGTAATAAAGCTTAACATTACGTTAAGCTTTTTTCTTTAATATTCAAAAAATACTGATGAATACAGCATTTTAAACATCATATTTATTTTTTAACTAATGATTTTAATTTAAATAATATTATTTTATATTTATAAACATCATATTAAAAGTAAAGAAAAACAGCTATGATTATTATTCATAGCTGCTCATTTTATTTGGCATTTCTATATTGATTCATTGAAGCCATAATTTGTTTGATTTGTGCTTCACTTGGTTTACGTCCCATTTGCATATACATTGCACGAATCATTTTTTCATTGATTGGTGGATTTTCACGTAATTGTTTTTCAAATTGTTTACGAGTGAAATAATATCCTAAAGCACCACCTACGATTAAGCCAATGATTAAACTTAATAATGTTTGCCAGAAAGTTGTCATTTCAAATACTCCTTTTTCTATACCTTACTTATATATTTTACGTTATTTTCAGTATAAATACAAGTGTTATTTATAAATAGCCATAATACTAGCATTTTAGACTCTAGCCTATTCACGATAGATAAAATGCTGAACTCCATCATTAATATGATTCATTAATTCCACAACATTCGTTGGATAAACTTCAATGTTCTTTAGTTCATTCAAAGGAACCCAGTGGAATTCTAAATTAAAGCTTCTACCCTCTATCTCTTCTTTTCCCATAAATACACCATCAAGTGGAATATTGTTGGAATCAATATTTACTAGGTAGTACAAACAAATTTGATGACATGGCTTATTACCCCATGGAAAGAAGATTTCTCCTACCCATTTTAATTCATCTACTGAAATGTCTACACCTATTTCCTCTTGATACTCTCTTATAAGTGTTAGTTCATTCGTTTCACCAAATGTCACATGTCCACCTGGAAACGCAAAGGCTGTATCATTAGTAGGTTTTTGTAACAATACTTTACCATTTTGAATACAAATACCAGCAACTCTATATGAAAATACATACTCATCTGTGCGAAATAAAATGTCCATATATTATCCCTCCTAGTGTTCAAGTTCTTCGGCAGAATATGCCTTTGTCCAGTGGTAAGGTTGTAGTTCCCTTAATTCCACAAATCTGATTTTGTCTTCATCAGTAGTAACCACTACTTGCACATCTTCTCCCAAGTATCGTAATCACTCCTGGCAAATACCACTTGGAGATAAAACTTGGTATGTTGAGTTTTCATCTTCACAGACAAGACACATACAGTGCGTTACTTTCTCAATGAATTTGTGAGCTTCTAGCATAGCACCTAATTCAATACATACGATTGCAGATGCATTCGCTGTTTCGATTGAAACACTTGTAAAGTAGTTAACCTGCGTAGTGTGGACAACTCCTGCACCCCCCAACCTATAGGATATCTAGTTTCAATTAACTCTACA
Organism: Erysipelotrichales bacterium; assembly: GCA_017532345.1. Classification (GTDB taxonomy): domain Bacteria; phylum Bacillota_I; class Bacilli_A; order Erysipelotrichales; family Erysipelotrichaceae; genus SIG230. The sequence goes on along the minus strand of JAFXJJ010000061.1, from coordinate 14,338 downwards.
GCTTTTCGATATAGTTCAGTTTCTATTTCGTAGTTTCTCATAGAACCTCCTTACCAAATTAGAATTTTTGTTTTAAATGCCTTCTAGCATACTAATAACTTTACTTGCATATTCCTTAGCATAGTTTATTGAATACTCTCCATGACACATTTCATTCTTAATTTCTAAAATACTATTAGGAATCATCTTGTTTAATTTATATGCAGAACGAATCATTTTCGCTCCTTCCTTTTGTCCCACAACCACGAATACCTTTGCTTGCGTGTTAGCAATATTTTCTTTAATACTGTACCAAGAGTTTGCACTTAAAAATGAAATCATGTTTTCTTTTGTTATGTTACATGTATCTCTATAATACTCATCATACAATTCACATTTTATTCTCAATGACTGGAATTGTAGTTTTGCAAACCACTCTTGTTTTATTAACCCATAACTCATTTCCATCATCGGTTTTACTAAATAATGTGTCATTTTCATAGGAATTATTAATGCACTTTCTATGATAGCAATTTTACATATATCACTTCGTTGTGAAAGAATTTCAATTAATATTTGCCCGCCAAGCGATAGTCCACCAATAAGTGCTACTGAACCATTATATTTTTCATCAATATGCTCTATGATTTCTGAGGCATTATCTTCAATGCTTATAAAGGGTTTATCACTTCCTGAATGACCATCAAGAATTGGAATTACTACATGATAATCTTTTTGTAATAACTCTGCAACCTCTCTATAATTCCACCATGATAATCCACCACCATGTAATAGAATAATAATATCTGCATTCTTTTCTCCATATTCAACTATTTTCATTCTATCATACACCTCCACAATTCTAGGTTTATCATTTATTCATCAACCATTTTTCAATATCAATAGTTTTTATACCTTCATATTGATATTCCTCATGATGTGTATTAGCTAATAATACTTTGGGATATGCATCTTGGATCTGAAGCAACGAAGATACTTCCCGTTCAAATGTTTTTTCATTAGTAATATCATCACTTACTTGAAAATATATTTTTTCACTTTGTTTTATTGCGAAAAAATGAATATTTTTCATAAATTCGGAATATGCAATTTATTTTACTCTATAATATTCTACAGTCAACACTAATTTATCTTTATCTCATTCTACCATTCTATCACTTTCAATACTAGTAGGACTAGGATAAATCTTATAAAAACAGAAAGGTGCCATATATACATATGACACCCAATTTCCAAAAGGCTGAGCCTATTCCCTGTATATCCAGGTGGGTAAACTGTGTTTACTTTTAGGATCCCTACATCATTACTGAGCAGGTTTTCGACACCAATAAACAACGTCCGTTTTCCCTTATCTCAAAGCGTTGGAAATATATTAATACCTCTTGGACACTCTTATTATAACACATAAGCACAAAATTAAAATAGACTAATATCATGTAAATACTTTCTTACAAATATTTCAAGTTCTTTCATACTACGATAAGTTGTGTGTAAGCTTTAAAGCATCAAAAAAGGTAGATATTATCTACCTTTTTCTTACTATTCACCCTTCTTAGTGATTTCAATTCCTAATTCTCTCAATTGCTTATCATCAACACGATTAGGAGCTTCACTCATTAGACATGATGCACTTGCAGTTTTAGGGAAAGCCACTACATCACGAATATTATCAGTACCAGATAAAATCATAACTAAACGTTCTAATCCAATACCTACACCACCATGAGGAGGAGTACCATAACGGAATGCATCAATGAAGAATCCGAACTTTTCTTGAGCTTCTTCCATAGTCATACCGATAGCTTCAAATACTTTACGTTGTACTTCTTGATCATGAATACGGATCGATCCACTTAATAGTTCATAACCATTTAATACTAAGTCATAAGCACGTGAATAACAGTTTTCTTTGTCAGTCATTAACTTTTCAACATCTTCTAAATTAGGAGAAGTGAATGGATGGTGAGCTGCCACGAAACGATTTTCTTCTTCACTATATTCAAACATTGGGAAGTTAGTTACCCATAAGAAATTGAACTTGCTTTCATCGATTAAGCCTAAATCTTTACCTAACTTAACACGTAATGCACCTAATGCAGCTTGCACAACCTTTTGAGTATCAGCAACTACTAATACCATATCGTTGTCTTTTAAGTTAAAACGAGAAATTAATTCTTGTTTTTCCGCATCACTAGTTACCTTCGCAATACTACCAGCTAATTCACCATTAGCACATTTTAGATATGATAATGCCTTAGCGCCATAAATCTTAACGAATTCAGTTAATTTATCTAAATCCTTACGTGAGAATTTATCAGCAGCATTTTCTACTACTAAACAGTTAATCATACCTTTCTTTTGAGCTAAGATATTTTTAAAGATTTCAAATTCTGTATTTGCAAATACATCAGTAATATCTTGAATTTCCATACCAAAACGAGTATCTGGTTTATCACTACCATAACGTTTCATACATTCATTGTATGGTAAACGTTGGAATTGTTCTTCTAATTCAATACCCTTAGTTTGTTTGAAGATATCCTTCATTAAACCTTCTACAGTTGACCATACGTCTTCTTCATCAACGAAGCTCATTTCAATATCGATTTGAGTGAATTCAGGTTGACGGTCAGCACGTAAGTCTTCATCACGGAAGCATCTTGCAATTTGGAAATACTTTTCAATACCACCAACCATTAATAATTGCTTATAGATTTGTGGAGATTGAGGTAATGCATAGAAACGACCATTGAAGATACGACTTGGTACTAAATAGTCGCGTGCACCTTCTGGTGTAGATTTACATAAGATAGGAGTTTCTACTTCTAAGAAACCTAAATTAGATAAATAATTACGAGCAATCATAGTTACGTTATGACGTAAGATTAAGTTATTCTTAATTTGATCACGTCTTAAATCTAAATATCTATATTTTAAACGAGTATCTTCTAATGCACCTGCATCATCAGCAATCATAATAGGAGTAGTTTCAGATGTATTAACAATCTTAACACTTTCTACTTTGATTTCGATTTCACCTGTAGGCATCTTAGGGTTCTTGTCTTTACGTTCAACTACAGTTCCTTCTACTTGAAGAATGTATTCATTACGTACATCTTTAACTTGTTCAGCCATAGTTTCATCAAATGTTAATTGAACTAAACCACTTCTATCACGTAAATCAATAAATACTAATGAACCTAAGTTACGACGTTTATTTACCCATCCAATTAATGTTACTTTCTCATTAACATTAGCTAAACGTAATTCACCATTGTTATGTGTTCTCATTGCCATTATTAGTCACCTCTACTTACCACATGTACAATCTGGATTTCCACATGTAGGACATGTTTCATTCTCTACTACGAAATATGAATCAATATGATCAATCATATCTTCATACTTAACACTCTTTTGTTCTTGTGTAGCAATATGTTTAATATTAACTACACCATTAGCTAATTCGTCTTCACCTAAAATTAAAGCAAACTTAGCTTTACTACGATCAACACTCTTGAATTGTGCTTTCATACTACGACATTGAACATCCATATCTGCAATATAACCACTAGCACGTAATTCAGTTGTAAGCTCTAATGCCTTTGTTAAGCACTTATTAGATAAGCACATTACATATGCATCAATTCCATCATCAGTAGCTAATTCATTACCTTCAGCTTCAGCCATCATGATTAAACGTTCCATACCAGCAGCAAAGCCTACACCACTCATCGCAGGACCACCAAAGTATTCTACTAACTTATCATAACGTCCACCAGCAAATACTGCTAATTGAGCACCTAATGCATCACTAGTTGCGATTGCTTCAAATACTGTATGTGTATAGTAGTCTAATCCACGTACTAGCTTATCATCAATTACATAAGGGATTTCTAATGCATCTAATGCAGCCTTAACTTGTTCGAAGTATTCTTTACTTTCTTCTGTTAGATAATCACTCATCTTTGGAGCTGATTTCATACATTCTAAATCAGCATCAATCTTACAGTCTAATAAACGTAATGGATTTTGTTCATAACGTCTCTTACAATCTTCACATAATTCATCTAAATGAGAAGCAAAGTGTTCTTTCAATGCTACTCGATAAGCATCTCGAGAAGCATCATCACCTAATGTATTCAAGTGAATTGTGATATTCTTAATACCTAATGCACTTACTAATGAATATCCAAGTGCAATATTTTCAGCATCTAAGATAGGTGATTTCACACCAATAACTTCTACCCCAAATTGAGAGAATTGACGATATCTACCTTTTTGAGGTCTTTCATGTCTAAACATAGGACCCATATAGTACATTTTAGCTGGTAATTCAGCTGGATTACCATAAATCTTCTTTTCAACAAAGCTACGAACTACACCTGCTGTACCTTCTGGACGTAAAGTTAATGATGATTCTCCCATATCGAAAGTATACATTTCTTTATTAACCATATCACTAGAATCATTTTCACGTTTAAATACTTCAGTATATTCAAAGATTGGTGTACGGATTTCACTATATCCATATACTGTTGTGATTTGGCGAATTACGTCTTCTACAGCTTGCCACTTACGTGCTTGTAGCCCCATAAAATCTTGTGTTCCTTTAACAACCTGCATAACTAATCTCCTTCCTTATAAATAAAAAACAGCATCCAACAAAGGACGCTGTTACGCGCGGTACCACCTTAATTCATAAATCCTATCGATTTATGCACTCATTTCTATTAACGCAAGTTAACGGTTATCCCTACTTAATTTCAAGATAACATCTCCCAAGTGTCAATTATTTATGCTTATTTAAGCTTTCACCAAACCGCTTTTTCTCTATACATGCACATAAATAACCTCTTGTTCATCGAAGTTGCTTCTATATTACCATAAGTTTAGGCGATTTTCAAGACTTACTCATACTTACTTACCATTTCTATTAGTTTATTTTTTATTCTTTCTCTAACCTCTATTGGCTCAATTACCTCTACATTACCTGCTAAGCTTAATACATAACTATCGCATATAAATTCATTATCAAATGAAGTTCTTACTAACACATAATCATCATATTCCTCTACTGAATAATTATAACCATTTACACGTTCCTTTACATAATAAGCAATATCTTTATTAACCTTTAATACTAGATTAATCTCTTCTCCTTTATATACACTTGATCTACCTACATAATCACTTAATTTATAATCTTCGTCCTTACTAAAGCGCTTGGTATTCACAAATAAATCCTTCATGCGTTCTTCACTAATTACATAGTTACGATATGATTTAGTTTTAGTATTAATTGTATACCCATTTACATAATATCTAGTATCTTTATAGAAATATGCATATGGTTGTAGTTTAACCTCATAGAAGTTATCATTTCTTGCACGTTTATAGGAGAATATAATTTCTTGATTATTACGAATAGCTTCATCTATTTGTTTAATGTATGTGCTGATTTTCTGATTATCACTTTGCGTAACACTTTGAAGATACTCAGACTTACTTATATCGCTTTGATACAGCACACAACTAAGTGCCATCATCGCATTCTCAAAGGATGAGGATAATGGGAAATCATCATGTACGCGTAAATACTTTCTAGCTTCATGTAATGCCTTAAATTCTTCATCTTCAATCATTGGTACAGGAAGCAAAGAATTAATAACCAAACGATATCCTCCATACGCTCCTGGTACACTTTCAATCGTATATCCAGCATTTTCTAATTCTAGCTTATACTCTGAAATATTACGGATATTTGTACCTAAATATTCAGATAATTCTTTTCTCGAAACCACGTTCTTACGGTCATATAATAGCTTCAACATTCTTATACAATTAGCTGTTTTATTCATATTTTCACCTTAATTCTATATAGGAATATTATACATCATTTAACACTTATTTGCCACTTGACACGTGTGGTATACTATATGATGGAGGTAATTTTATGGAAATAGTACTACATATATTAACACATGCTTTTGAAGATACTATCAAGATGATTCCCTTAATAGTATTAACATATATTATACTAGACATATACGAAAGAAATAGTGATATTAATACTAAGATTAATCTTATTTTAAACTCTAAAACAGGTCCTATCTTTGGAGCATTAATCGGTTGTATACCGCAATGTGGATTTGCGTTTCTAGCAGCTACATTATTTACTAATAACCTAGTAAGTGCAGGTACAATGGTCGCTGTCTTCATCGCCACAAGTGATGAAGCATTACCAATGCTACTGGCGAATCCTAGTGAATATAAGAGTCTATTATTATTAATTGTAACTAAGATTATATTTGCGATTATTGCTGGTTATACATTAGATTTCATTCTATCCTTAACTAAGAAAAAACAAGAAGTTGAAGAAATAGAAGAAGACGATGATGAAGAACTAGAACTAACAATATCTGATCCTACATGTAACTGTGGTAATTCAATGCTAGAGAATGTTGTAAGACGTTCATTAAGAGTATTAATATTTGTATTCGTTATCACCGCATTATTCTCATTCGTAATCGAAGGTATCGGTGAAGATACAATTTCAACGTTCTTAGAATCAACATACGTAATTCAACCATTCATTACAGCAGCCTTTGGATTTATTCCTAACTGTGCTGTATCAATCATCATGACTGAATTATTCTTAGTTCATGGATTAAGCTTTGGTGCATTAATTGCTGGCTTAAGTGTAAATGCTGGTATTGGTTCTTTAGTATTAATCAAAGAACACAAGGACAAAAAAGAAACATACTTTATTCTTGGCTTTATGTATACTGCCAGCGTCATTGTTGGACTAATACTAACTGCCATTCTATAACTAAAAAGTGGAGACTATATTTACAAATAGTAAATATAATTTCCACTTTTTTATAATTCTATATGACTAGGAAATGCTTCTTTTCGCATAATCCCCCACATTTTGTCGATATACGCAAGAGTATAGAAATTCTCATAATAATGATAGTAAAATGCTCCTCTTAAAGTCATTTCATATACACCATTATTTTCAGTTATAAAGCCTAGTAACTTCGCAATAGCTAGCTCTAATCCATACATCCGTTTAAGTGGTAATCCAAAGAACTTTTCAAAGTCTTTCTCATTAACCTTCGTACTATATGCAGTCCAAAACAAATAATAAACCATCCGTTGTCGAAGTGTAAAACGTATTGTTAGAGACGTTGGTAGCTTCTGATCTTTTATCCTATTACAGTACTCATCAATGGAGAATGTATTGATTTTAAATTGATCTTTTAATAATGTTGTAGCTGAACAACCAAATCCCAAAAAGTTATCTCTTGTCATTGAAGAATATCGAGCATGCTTTTCACTTGAGAAGGTCCAAATAGAACTACGCTCATAGCCTTTACTAAGGCAATAATTAGTTATAGAGTCTAGTAGTGCTCGCTTTTCTTTTTTCTTCATTGAACTAACAGTACTAGAAGTAAACGTGAAATCAATAAAAGGATAAATGGCTACATGATTAGCGCCTATCTCAAAAGCAGTATCAATATCATTCTTCAAATCTTCAAATGTTTGATTGGGTAGTGCAAAGATAAAATCCATCGATACTGTTTCAAATGATACTTTGCTTAACTCCTCCTTTAACGCTCTAGCATCAACTTGCTTTCTACCTAAGATATTTTGGTATTTATTTTGAAATGACTGTATCCCAATGCTAATCTTGCTTATCCCTGCATTTTTAAGAAGCTGTAAGGTAGAATACTCAACATTATCAGGATGTAACTCTATTCCAATACCTTCATTAATAATAAAATGCTCATTAATTGCAGCTATGATTTCTGTTAATCTATCTACTACTAAGGCTGGTGTTCCACCACCAAAGTATAAGCTAGTAGTTTGCTTCTTACCTGGATATTGATTACCCACAAGATGTATTTCCTCAATCAAAGCATCAATATACTTGTCACATGATTCTTTTGAATATATTACCTTACAATATGGGCAGAAGTTACAAATACTCTTACAAAAAGGAATATGTACATATAGACCTAATGAATCACAATCTTTAAAAGCTAATTGCTCATCATACTCATTTTTAAATAGAAAAGGCTTAGTAGAACGTGTTAACCACATCCTTGTTAGTTTAGTTATCATAAATTTACTCCTAAATATATTTTAAGTATGTCATCAACATTTCTAAAATGATTAATGGATGACCACCAAATAAAAGTGTATATTCTGCCACAAAAAAATAACCACATTCTTCGCAAAGTCCTGGTACATCAATACATCTACCACATGTTGAAAGCTTCCCGTTCTCCATCACCACACATTGGTGACAAGGAGTTGGGAAATTATTGTTTATTAAATAAGGAAAGGCACTTTTTAAATTAAATACAGGTGCTCCCTCTTTCATCATTCTCCTAATAACATCACAGCATTCTGCTTTTTCTTCTTTACTAAGAGCCAATTCTTTAGTATCAGGGTAAGGCGTATGGAAATTAAAAGATACAGCCTTCACATTCTTCATATCACGAGCCTTCATACATACATGTTCAATGGCATTTTTATTAATTTGATTTATGGCCATATAAAAACAAATATTGTCAGAAGTGGCATTATTAATATTATTCATAATTGTATCATACGTATCACCACGAATAGCATTATGACGTTCTTTATCGCCATCTAAACTTAAGAGAATTAAATCCGCTTCTGGTAAATCTAATTCAAAAGTTCCATTCGTAACCACATTAACTATTAAAAAGCCCATCATTTTAGCTTCAACCACTAAATCTCGGATTGTACGATTACCATCCCTCCACATAAATGTTTCTCCCCCACAGAAGAATAAAATACGTACTCCCATATTATATAATTGTAGCATTTCATTTTTGATTTGCTCATAAGGATGAACAATTGCCGTGATATTATTAACTGAGCAATGCTTACATTTTAGATTGCATTTATCACTAACAATAATCGTTCCCAAAATCGGTTCTTTTTTTCTAAAAATTATCGTTTTAACGCCAAAACTAGCGAAATGGATAAATGAAGATAGTTTCATCAAATCACCCCTTTAATGTAATATAATATTTATTTTATTATATCACTTTTATCTCATACTACCAATACCACCTAAAAACGGATATCTAATGACATCCGTTTTACTAAAGCTTACTATAATTAATACTGTTTACTTGGCTGTGTTAGCTTAGCCATCTTATACTCATAAACATCACTCTTCTTATTATATGCTTGATACATTAATAATCCACTCATATACATCTTTTTGATGTTGTCGTTATACATATAAGAAAACATTCGCAAAGCACACTCACTCGCTCTCGCCATTAACAAGCAATCATGACTATTAGGAAATACTAATTCACCATCAATATTAGTACGAACAAATGGATAAGAGCCATTACCCTTACAACTTACATTTAAATAAGTTAATAAATCTCGATCACGCTTTTCTAATACATTCTTATCAGTAAACTGAATCATCCCTATCATTGGTAGTTGATGAAATTGCAGTTTATTTCTTCGATATTGTTGCACGAATACTGCATATTTATCTGCACCCTCAAAGAATAATACTATATCTTCATTTCTTTGTGTTAAGAGTTGAATATAAATAGGTTCTTCATATCCCTTTATTTCTAATATCATAACTCCTGCATTCACAGCTACCTTCCATAAGCCCATTGTTCTCATTTCTTTACTGTATTCTAGTAAATTTTTAAGAATAAAAGGATGAGTATAGGTTGAGTCAGTAAGTGACTTACTATCATTAGATGAAGGTAATTTGTAGTTACTAAATAAATCTTTATACGCCATAATTCATTCCTACATCATTACTACCATCAATAATAAAGAAGCTTCTTGGCATATTTACTTCATCTGTCTTAGTATCTTGTAAAGAGATGACATTACTACGCTTACCATCGCTTAATCTGATAAACAAACGATACGTACCTACTGGCAAACTAGTTAATTGCTTGTCCCAATAGGAATATACTTGATTGAAATTGATTGTAGAATCATAGAAGGCATATGAATAATCATAGCTACCATCAGGATTTAAAGTTTTATTACCATTTAAGAATGGATTATAAATAGCTTCTAGCCCAATACGGTATTCTAAGCCTGTTGTCATTTCAACCATTACTAATTCGCGTACAAAACTATACGAGCGAGAATAATTATTAAATTGTTCAAGTGCATATCCACTAATATGCAATGTATGGTCATTATACATATTTAAATGCGTTACACGAGAATTCTCATAAATAGGGAATAATCCATTACCATAAGGAGAATAGTCAAATTCAATTACAGGTGGTACATAATCAACATTACCTGTTACTGTTAGTTCACCATTTTCATATATAATAGATTCTCTATTTAATCCATCAAAGCGGTAGCTTTGTTCATCATAACTTAAGAAATCATAAATACTTTCACCATATACAATCTTTAATTTATAAGTATCATTGTAGAGTGATTTATATGGGATAGAGAATGTATAAGCTGTTGTATTTATATTGACAGTATCAATATAAATATCATTCACTTCACCATCAAGCATAACTTGTAGATTATGACGTAATGGATATAAAGTAGAGTGATAATTTAAATATGAACTAATATTACCTGATAAGTTATTAGCGTCCACACTAACCTTATCTAAATATACTTCAAATGTAGCTTTAGAAGGAACATCAATATAGTTTACTTCACCATCACGTTTAGTTAAATATAGCTTTCCATCTTCATGGTATAAACCATTAACATATACCCCACTACGAAGTGTTGATATCTCAATGTTGTATTGATTTAAATAGTTAGTTTCATATACTCCTGTTAGGAAATAGCCATTAGCTGAAGTTGTATAGAAAATAGTACCATCATGCATATAAATATCCATTACATTACTTGCATCAGATACTACAGCAAATTCACTGCCATCAATCTTCGATCTAACAATCTTTTGTTCCTTTACATAATACCAATAGCCATCATAATAAAAGGCATCACTAATTGATTGATTGAAGATATAATTATCACTTGCTAATGTCTTAGAAGTCATTGAGATTGTCTTATCATCCCAACTATGATCCACACTCATTTCTTCATCATTCATCATGAAATATTTATAATCTACAAAGCCTAGTACATCTGGAATTGGATCATCGTACGTAATATCTACATGATACCAATTACCATTATATTTCACGATATTCCATCCATGATTCATCGAACTACTTGTTAAGTACTTAGCCTCTATTCCAATCTTATCTAATAAATATAAATAACCTTGCGAATAACCAGAGCATACTGCCTTTCCATTAAATAATGGTCCGACTGTAGAAAATGATAATGCATACTTAGAGTCTGCTGTCGTAGCTCCTGTTTCAATAGAATAATCAGCAGCTTCACTATCATAAACTGTATGAAGTGCTAGATAATTATGTAAATAGAATAACTTATCTAAATCATTCATTTGTGGATCTAAAGATGCAATTAATTCATCTGATAATTCTTTAAAACGCGTCAAAATAGTAGCAGTAGATGTTCTATCATAACGATAGTTTAAGATAATACTTTCTACGTAGCTACCACTATATTTATATGTAAATCCATCAATCAAATCACGGAAAACACTACCTGCACTAGCTTCCCAAAAATATGTTGTTAGCTCAGTCGTAGATAAACGACAATCCTTGACATTTACCGTACTATCATAATGCTCAGTAGCATTCTCAACTAATGCTAATACACATTCCATTGAATTTGAATTATTATAAAATGCTTGTATCGGTGTAATCATCACAATTGATAGTAATGCCCCCATCACAAGACACAATAGTTTACGCATACATATTCCCCATTTCCGCCCCTATTATACCATCTTTTACATAAATATAATACACATTTAAAAATGAATTTATACTCCTATAAATATCATGGTAATAATACCTAATTCTATTAACACTAGATTACTTATTCACCATAGTAATATCTTATTCCTATCCTTTTTAAAATATGATAGGAATAAAAAAAGTATCAATACTTTTGTATCGATACTTATTTCTTATTTGTCACAAGTAAAACGTAATTCACTACTCATTCGTAAATCTTGTAGTACACGCATTACATCTAATGTATCATCTAAGAATTCATAACACTTACCATAATCCTTATTTAAATACATTTCCTTAATTGCTGCACATTCATAGAATAAGCGATTTTCATTTTCCATTACATCAATAACTTCCACATTGCCTTTTTGATGTACTTCAAAATTCACAATATGGTTTGTACCTGTTGGTATTAAGATATAACCATCTTCCCCAATAATCTGACAAAGGTTAGATCCATTTGCGCATTTAGAAGCATTTAATACTGCTGTACAACCATCATAATCTAATAATGCAGTACCAGAGATATCAATACCTCTTTCTAGCACAGGAATATATTTAACAGCTTTCGGATATCCCATTAGTATCATTGCTAGATGGATATTATAGACATTTAGATCCATTAATGCACCACCACTAAATACTGGATTAAATACATTTGGTGTTTGTCCTGCACGGAATGCATCATATCTAGAAGAATATTGATGATAATTGAATTCAATTAAACGAATCTTACCAATAGTTTTACACTTTTCTTCTAATAATGATAATTTAGGATAATGCTTCAAAACAATAGCTTCATATAAGAATAAGTTATTCTCTTTCGCAACTCTTGCCATTTCCTCTGCTTCTTGGATTGTTGAAGCAAATGGCTTTTCACATATAACGTTCTTTTTAGCATTCAAACACATCATTGTTTGTTCATAATGTAGTGAGTTAGGTGATGCAACATAAACAAAGTCTAAATCATCACGCTTCAACATTTCACTTAAATCTGTATAAACATCATCAACATAGAAAATATCAGCTAGTCTTTTACCTGTTTCTTCGTTTCTGGAATATATTGCCACACATTCCATATTATTTTGATAGCAAGCATCAAGAAACATTTCTACAATGCTGCCGGTCCCGATTACACCTACTTTAATAGTTGTAGTCATTAACCAAATCCTCCACTTCATCTGAGTCTTTTTTCAACTCAGTGGCTCTACTTTATCACAACGGTAATATTATGTCTACTCATATGCTCACATAAAAATAAAGTAATTTTCTCACAAAGTTTTCTTACCTAACAATAAAGAAAAACCCAATATGATTACTCATATTGGGAATTATATAATGATGCATAGAAGCCATTATTTTCTAATAATTCTTCATGTGTACCTTGTTCGATGATATTACCATCACGAACCACTAAGATACAATCTGCATTTTGAATAGTTGACAGACGATGAGCAATAACGAAGCATGTCTTATCACTCATTAATTCTAGCATTGCTGATTGAATTAACTTTTCAGTATTTGTATCAACATTACTTGTGGCTTCATCTAAAATAAGCATCTCAGTATCCATAAGCATAGCTCTGGCAATAGTAATTAATTGCTTTTGACCTTTAGATATATTCGTACCATTTTCATTAATGATAGTTTGATATCCATCAGGTAAGCGCTCAATAAAGGTATCAATATGTGCTGCTTTCGCAACTCTTCTAACATCTTCTTCTGTCACATTATCTGAGCCATATACAATATTATCATATATCGTACCTTCAAATAACCATGTTTCTTGTAGTACCATCGCAAAGGCCTTGCGTAATGAACGTCTAGTAACATGCATGATATCATGTCCATCAATACAAATAGTACCACTATTCGCATCATAGAATCGCATTAATAAGTTAATCAAGGTTGTCTTACCAGCACCAGTAGGGCCAACCACAGCAATTGTTTGTCCACTCTTAGCATGTAGTGAAACATCCTTTAAGATAGGCTTACCTTCTTCATAGCCAAAGTCTACATGTTGAAGTTCAACATCACCATGCACATCTACTAAATCAACAGCATCCTCAGCATCTTTTAATTCTTCTACTTCATCTAATAATTTAAAGACACGCTCAGCTGCTGCCATTGCCGATTGTAACTCAGCAATAATATTAGCTGCTTCATTAATAGGGCCACTAAATTTTCTAGAATAAAGCACAAATGACGAGATATTACCTAAAGATATTTGACCATATAAATATAAAATTGCACCAAATACACTGATTAATGTAAGTGACAAATTATTAACGAAATTAACGCATGGACCTACCATACTTCCATAATAATCTGCATTATAATAACTATCTACACAGTTATTATTTACCGCATCAAAGTGCTTAACAATTTCATCTTCTCTAGCATAAGCTTGAATTGTTTTAGTAGCAGACACCATT
>JAFXJJ010000060.1 GCA_017532345.1 Erysipelotrichales bacterium | reverse complement strand
TAAGAAGGTAGTTGGTGTATATTCTAATGCTACTAATGATGTAAGCTCACTAGTTTGAGCAGCATCACTTTTGTCTAATACGACATAATAAATTGCCACATCTTTATAATCCTTTAAGAACTCTTCTACATGTGGTTTATATTCTACACAATGTGGACAATAAGAAGTACCTAGATAAACAATGAAAGATTCTTGATTAAAAATCATATTCATAATATCACCAGATGTCATCTCTATTAGTCCACTAACTACTGGTCTAGCTGTTGTTGTCGTGATTGGTGTTGTTGTCGTTACTTTAGTAGTTGTAACTATTGTAGTAGGTACAGTAGTTGTAGCTACAGTTTCAGGACGTTTTGTAGTTGTAGTTGCTGAGGTAGTCACCTTAGTTGTTGTAGTAACACTAGATGTAGTAGTCGTTACAGGTGTTGTAGTAGTTGTAGTGATATTAGTATTCTCATTACTTTGATTCGAACACCCACATAGCATCATACACATAAGTACAATCATTAATTTCTTCATATACATCTCCTTTAAAACAAAAGAATAAGCATAATGCCTATTCTACTGTTTCTCTCCATATTTTGGCACCTAATGCCGTTAATTTACCTTGTAAGTCATCATAACCTCTATCAATATGGAATACACCATCGATAGTTGTTACTCCATCAGCAATTAAACCTGCTACGATTAACGCAGCTCCACAACGTAAATCTGTTGCCTCTACATCTGTTCCTTCTAGTTTACAACCACCAATGATTGTTGAGCTTGGAATAGATACTGATATATTAGCTCCCATTTTATTTAATTGATCACAATGTTTAAAGCGTGATACATAAATTGTTTCTGTAACCTTAGACATTCCTTTAGCCACACACATTAAACTAGTAAGTGGCTGTTGTAAATCTGTTGGGAAGCCAGGATATGGTGTAGTCTTAACATTAACTGCCTTCAATTCATTACCACCACGAATCACAGCATAATCAAGTCCCACTTCAATATCAACACCCATGTCACTTAGTTTAGAAATTAATGCTTCTAAGTGTTGAGGGATAATATTTTCAATACGTACTTCTTCTGCAGCTGCTGCCGCAATAACCATATACGTACCTGCTTCAATTCGATCAGGAATTATTTCATGGAAACATCCACCAAGATTTTCTACCCCATCAATTGTGATGATACTAGTACCAGCACCTCTAACCTTAGCTCCCATCTTATTTAATAATGTAGCTACATCAATTACTTCTGGTTCCTTCGCAGCATTCTCAATTGTTGTTCTTCCTTCTGCATATACAGCAGCCATCATAATATTGATAGTTGCACCTACAGATGAAATATCTGAATAGAACTTCGTACCAACTAACTTATCAGCTTTAATATGGTAACAACCCTTCTCATAATTAACAGTTGCACCTAAAGCTTCAAACCCTTTTAAATGAATATCAATAGGTCTAGGACCTAAATCACATCCACCTGGCATTTTATTTTAACTTCTTTGTATTTCCCAAGTAGTGCTCCCATAAAATAATAAGAAGCACGTAGTTTAGTAACATTATCACTTTCTAATGGATTATTAAGCATATTTGTAGGATCAATAACAATATGCCCTCCAGACGGAAACATTACGTCTACATTTAATTCTTTTAATAATAAAGATAATGTATTTACATCCGCAATATTTGGTAATCCAACAAGTGAAACAGGCCCATTTGCTAATATAGAAGCTGGAATTAATGCAACTGCTGCATTCTTAGCACTACTAATACGAACAGTACCATTTAATTTATGTCCACCTTCAATCTTTAGAATATCCCGCATAATCAGACCTCCTTTTATACGGTAAGGACTTCCTTACATCTTAATATTCTTCTTCTGATGAATAAGAATCTTTTCTTCCTTTTTCTTCATCTTCTTCATCAAACTCATTTTCTTCAGTTTCATCTTCAAATTCGTTTTCATCATCTGAATCATCTAAGATGTCACTTAAATCTCTATGAGTTTCATTGTAAGTGTGACGAGAACGTAAATCCCATTTACCATCTTCTACTAATGCGAAACGTGTATCAAGACTCATATTTGCATAGAATGTTGATAACTTGTTTAAAGCTACTGATTCACTGTAGCCCATGATAGCTACTACTTCTTCCCATAGCTTTCTGAACGGAATAGCTTTCTTCTTCTTGCTCATTAGCTCAAAAGCTACGTCTGTCATTGATTGATTTGCCATTACTAAAATCTCCTTTTCAATTCTTATATTTCTTTTATATATATTGTTCTTCTATAGAATATGCTTCTATAAACAAATAATACTCTAATTCTAAGAAATTCCTTCTTTCATTATTTCCCAAGTGATATCAATAATATCAGTTTCCTCATTACCTTCAACAAATGCATAACATACATGTAATGAATTACCAATTCTTGTTATATCACTAGTTCTAACATTCATCCCCATTTCACCATATGGTGTCGTGATTTCAGCCACTGTATCTTGGTTCTCCCTAAGAACTAATTTTGAACGAGTTTCCCCCGTTCTTTTAATAGTAACTTCATCTTCTTCATAAAGGACAAAACAACGAGCTCCAGTATCAAATTCAGTATATCTAAAGCATAAGCAATTCTCTTTATTTACTACATCACCGATGTAAGTTCCTGTAAATCTATCGCTGATATCTTTCATACTCTTTCGAGTCATTTTGATCTTACATTTCATCATACTATCACTCATTTCGTAAGCATTATACATATTACTTTAATTTTTGGCAAGTATTATTTTAAAAGTTTTATTTTAGGTAACACTCTTAAGTGGAGGGATGAAACATGAGAAAATTCATAAAAGTATGTTTATACCTAGCTTTTTTCGCATATTCAACAATATTTTTCACTTATCTTTTTGCTTATATAAAACCGCTTCCAATAGACCTTACAAACAATCAACTAAGGCTATATGACAACACTAATAATATATATTATGAATCCAACTTCAATAAGACTAGTAGCTGGCTATCTTATGAAGAAATACCTACTATAGTTGTAGATGCTTTTAAAACGATAGAAGACCGTAGATTTGACTATCACTACGGTATTGACCCTATTCGTATAGCTACATCACTCTTACAAAATCTAAAAGCACGTCGTATTGTAGCTGGTGGTTCTACTATCACTCAACAATATGCACGAAATCTATTTCTTGACCAAAGTCAAACTATCATACGTAAAGTCAAAGAAATCTTCTATGCCATGCAAATTGAAATGCATTACAGTAAGGAACAAATAATGGAAGGATACTTAAACACTATTTATTTTGGTCATGGTATATATGGCATTAAAGATGCTTCTTCATTTTTCTTTGGGAAAACTATTAGTGAGCTCACAATCAGCGACATTTCACTGTTACTAGGTTCTTGTAACTCACCTACATATTATTCTCCTTTTCTTTATTATGATAATGCGATAAGTAAACGCAATCAAATACTATATTCACTATACTCAAGAAACGTCATATCAACAAATGAATATCATACAGCCATTAATGAAATACCACTACTTGCTGGTACTAATGAAGATATTAATGAAAAGCTATACTCTGCCTTTTATAAAAATATGGTACTTAATGAACTAAAAAGCTTAGAACTATTAACAGCAGCGAATCTGCAACACGGTTTACAAGTACATACTTACTATAATCCCACTGTACAGAAGGCTTTGGAGACTGCCACAAAGCGAAACATGCAGGCAGATGGCAATATGCAAATGGCTGGCATTATCACCGAACCTTTTACCGGCCATATTGTGGCAGTTAAGGGAAGCGTAGATTATAACTATTCTGAATACAATCGAGCTTTATATGCATCACGGCAAATCGCATCTACTGTTAAGCCACTACTTTATTATCTAGCAATGGAAGATGGTTTCACCCCACTCACAACATTTCTTT
Source organism: Erysipelotrichales bacterium (assembly GCA_017532345.1). Lineage (GTDB taxonomy): Bacteria > Bacillota_I > Bacilli_A > Erysipelotrichales > Erysipelotrichaceae > SIG230. Next base: position 8,825 of record JAFXJJ010000060.1, on the reverse strand, counting down.
CGCAGCCTACTACTTTTGTGTTGTCTGATAGTGAAGTATACACTCCTACAAACTTCAATGATTATTACCCTAATTCAGATGTTTCGTTAGTATACGCACTATCTGCTTCAGACAATATTTATGCTGTAAAGACACACTTATTTCTTGGTACAGACCTTCTATATGGTACACTTAAGAGTCTAGGCTATTCGCAAACGAAGAATATCGCCTCACTCGCATTAGGCTGTGTCAACATGTCACCATTAGAACTTGCAGAGCTATACAATATCTTTGCCAGTGAAGGTATCTACACCAAGCTACACACCATCTCCTATGTGACAGATAGCGAAGGAAACGTGATATATAGAAGCACTCATGATTATCAACAATTATTTAATCGAGATACTACTCTTATACTTACCCAATTACTTCGCTCCCCATTCGATATCACTTCTCCTAACCCTTCATTACTAGGATATGAACCAATCACTTACGTTGCTGCGAAATCTGGCACAAGTGATTGGGATAGTTGGATTGCTGGCTATAATCCGAAATATAATGTTGTGATTTGGAATGGCTACGATAATAGCGAACCACTTACTACACTTGCTGAACGTAGAATATCTAGATTAATCTTTAAAGACTTCTTTAATTACTTATATCCAGTCTCTAATGATTTATGGTATCAAATGAGTGATAATTTAGTAAGTATCCCCATCTCTTTACAATCCCATTCTTATAGTCCTAGTGGTACATATTATTGGTTTAAAAAGTAGTGCATGGTATAATATAGGACAAGAGGTGGTATTATGGATAAGCTTAAAGCATTACAAGAGATGATTGATAGTTCAAACAACATTGTATTTTTTGGAGGTGCAGGTGTATCTACCGAAAGTGGGATTCCTGATTTCCGTTCACAAGATGGTCTTTACAACCAAAAATATGATTATCCTCCCGAACAAATCCTAAGTCATACTTTCTTCTATTTTAGACCTGATATCTTCTATAATTTTTATCGTGAGAAGATGTTGTATCTTGATGCCAAGCCTTCTCGTCCTCATGAATTCTTAGTTAAACTAGAGGAAAAAGGTAAGCTTTCTGCGATTATTACCCAAAACATCGATGGTTTGCATCAAGCTGCTGGCAGTCAAAAAGTATACGAGTTGCACGGTAGTGTTCTTCGTAACTACTGCTTGAAATGTCACAAGTTTTATTCTGCTGAAGATATCAAAGCATCTACAGGTATACCACAATGTACTTGTGGTGGTCTAATTAAACCTGATGTCGTTTTATATGAGGAAGGACTTGATGATAACACTGTTAGAGGAGCTATTCAAGCCATTAGTAATGCTGACATGTTAATTGTTGGTGGTACCTCTTTAAATGTATATCCTGCGGCTGGATTCATTGATTATTTCCCAGGAAATAAATTAGTGTTAATCAATAAAACGGCCACACCATACGATAATCACGCAGACTTAGTCATACACGATTCATTAGGTGACGTATTCTCCAAAATAAAATTATAAAAGCCTTGGTTGAACCAAGGCTTCCTTTTTATATACCTTTAGGGAAGAATACTTTCTTTTCATCTTTTACTTCCCCTTGTACAATAGCGGCAACAATATTTGATACTGTTGATAATTCAGCACATGTACCATCTTCTCTAATCACATTGATTGGGTCGTGTTGTTCAGAAACATATGGTTGATATGGCACTTGACGTGTTTCATCTTGATAATAATAGTATTCTGGATCATAACCAGCTTTCTCAACCATTAGTCTAACATTCTTTGCAGTCATCTCATCTACATAAGTTCCCACTGCAAATAAATCACGTTCTAATATTCTACGAGCTAAATCACTTAAAATTGGATCATCACTCTTTCTCATTAGTGTAATTCCATAGAATGCAGATGCTTCATCTAAATCTAAATAATCTTTTACGCTAACATCCCCACCTTTAATGAATGGGATGAACATCTTATATTCATCAATTGAGCTAGGGTCTTGATTATACAAGTAGCGTAAACGGTTAAATAAGCCGGAAATAATAGCTTCATAAACTCTTGATGTAGGATGATAGTATACTTGCCAATACATATGATATCGAGACATAATATAGTCTTCAATTGTATGTATTCCACTTTCCTTTACAACTAACTTCCCATGTACTACACGAAGTGTTCTTAATACTCTTTCTAAGTCGAAATTACCATAGCTTGTACCTGTACAATATGAATCACGAAGTAGATAATCCATACGGTCAGCATCTAATTGACCTGATACTAATTGAGTTAATAATTTATTTGGATGTGTGTGATTAATAATAGATGCTACTGCATTAGGTAGTCGCTTATCAGCTTTTTCCAAGATACGATGAATATTGGTATCCTCAAGAATTATTCGTACTGTATAGTCCTCATGGAAAGTATTTGAGATTAACTCAAATGCATGTGAGAAAGGACCGTGTCCAATATCATGTAGTAGTGCAGCACACATTACACTAACCTTATCAAATTCTGATAGTTCATCATCAATATCTTTTACTTCACTGACCATACGTCTCACCACTTCATAAACACCAAGTGAATGTGAGAAACGTGAATGTTCAGCTGTATGATACACTTGATATGTTCCACCTAGCTGATGGATACGACGCAATCGTTGGAACTCATACGTATCAATCAATTCTCTAATCAAACGCAATTCCAAGTGAATATATCCATGAATAGAATCACGCATAACCTTCACTTCTCTAAACTTTTCAAACATAAGGACACCCCTTTTCTAGAATAATATACTTCCTATTCTTGCCATTGTACTTCCTTCTTCAAGTGCAATTTCATAATCTCCACTCATCCCCATTGATAAGTATTTCATTTGTATATTATCACTTTCATATTTCTTTAAAGCTTCAAATAATTGCTTAGCTTCTTTAAAAACACTACGTATTGTTTGTTCATCCTTTACATGAGGTCCCATACACATGATACCCCATACTACAATATTCGGACATGTATTTACATATTCAATTACTGCTTTAGCTTCATTAATGTTAAAGCCTGATTTAGTTTCTTCTTCTGCAATATTAAATTGTATTAAGCATGGCATTATACGATTTTGTTTATTAGCTTCTTTTTGAACTGCATCGATTAGTTCATAGCGATTCAACGAATGTAGTAAGTAACAATACTTCACAACGTCTCTAACTTTATTCGTTTGTAGTCTACCTATGAAATGCCAATGTATATCATCATGTAGATTCACTTTCGTTAGCAGTTCTTGTACTTTATTTTCTCCAAAATCACGATATCCATTTATATAGTAGTCCTCTATTTGATCTACATCTCGCATCTTACTTACAATAACTAGTTTAGCTTGATGTGATTTACATAAAGTATCTATTTCTTTAATGACATCTTTCATATCTATCACCTACTATAATTATACAACAATTATTTACAATTAACTATAAATAACGATATTAATAACATTTTCTAAACTAATAGTAAATTTCTTTCTTTATTTTTTCACTATGCTCTTTACCACATAGTACCTCTAATAAAGCAAAGCCAAAATCTATTGTTGCAGCTGCTGAGCGACCTGTTACTAATTTTCCATCTACTACTGCATACTCATCAATATATGTACCACCAAAGTCTGCATTCATTGATGTAAAGCATGTATAGTTCTTTCCTTTTAAATATCCCCATTTACCTAGTACTGTTGGCGCTGCACAGATAGCTGCCACCACTTTATCGTTAGTCCAGAAATAATCAACGATTTCCTTTACACGCTCATTGACTTCAATCTTTTTATAATGAGGTCCACCAGGAATTAGTACTCCATCATATTGTTTAATATCAACATTCTTCAAATCATTTAGATGCGCTAATGTTAATCCAAATCTCCCTGTTGCTTCTGTGTTATCAACAGTATATATATCGACTTCTACTCCACCACGAAGTAATAAAGCACATGCGCCAATACATTCTAATTCTTCATATCCTTGTTCGATTATAGTTAATAATTTCATAATTAATATCTCCTTACTACATACTAATTATACAGCATTTACATACAAATTGACACTTGTTTAAATGTTGGATAGAATTATATAAATAAAGGAGTATATTTATGAAGTATATTATATTTGACTTAGATGATACACTATTAAATAAAGAAAAACAAATCACTTCATTTACCTTTGATGTGTTAAAAAGATATCAAGCTCATGGACATAAATTAGTGATTAATACTGCCCGTAACTTACAAACTACATCGCATATAATTGATGAGCTTCAATGTGACTATACTATTTTAAATGGTGGTTCATTGATTGTTGATCGTGATAAGAAAGTGATTTATGAATGTACGATTGATGAATCAACATCAGATTCTTTACTTCAGGAATTAAAAGAACTGGCAATTAATAAAGGTCTACGTGCTGAAAGTGTTGATGGCTTATATTCATGGAATGTTGATAGAACTCCAGGACCGTCAATTCACTTTGATTTCAATAATCCATTAAATAAGAAGTGTTACAAGATATTAATTGGCTGTAGAGAACACGGCAAACTAACCGAATTAGCCGATAAATATGGCTTATTATACACTCCTTACTATAAAGGTGATTGGGGCAGATTTACACGCATAGAGGCCACAAAATGGCTAGGAGTTACAAGTCTATTAGATATAATTAATGGTGATGTAAAGGATACTATTACCTTTGGTGATGATATTGGTGATATAGAAATGCTTCAAAATGCTGGTATTGGTGTATGCGTTAGTAATTCACAGCCTAGTGTACTAGCAGTCATCAAGAATGTTACTAGCGCTAGCTATGAAGATGGTGTAGCGAAATACTTACTAGAGAATGTTTCACTTGATTCATAATAAGAAAACGATAGTTGATTGAGATTAATTTCTCTTAACTATCGTTTTTCTTTTAATTGAAATATACTAATGGATCTTCTAATGCTTCAACCTTTTGTAGTTCCTTAATAGCAAGTACTGGCATTAAATCACCATTACTATCACGTTCTACATGAACATAAGCTGTTACCTCAACCCAATCGTTTAATTTAAGCTCTTTAGCTTGTTTACCTTCACATAATAGAGCTACCATTGATGTATCATCAGCACAGCATACCATAGCGAAACGTCCTAATACAAAGGCATTAGCACCAACATCTCCAAGACGTAATACTTCACCTTTGACTTTAATTGTCTTACCATCATATAATTCTGGCTTATCCATGAAATCAATGTACCAAAGACCATAATCATCATCACTAATTTCAAGATAATCACTATCTATACTAAATGGTAAAGGTTCTTCTTGTGCTGTTGATACTGTACCATCGCGATGCTCATAAACAATTTGAGCTGCTTTATTAATAGCCTTGATGTTACCTCTAAGCATTGATTTCTTAGTAGTTTCATCACATCTGTTACAAATGATTAACTCTGCATGTAGTAATTGTTCATACATAACAGAACGCATTGCATTCATATATAGGCTGAAGGTAGAAGCATCAACAGTCGCGATAATTTGTGCATACACCCAATTATGTGGTAATTGCACATTCAATAAATCAGTTACACTCCAAGTACCATTGTATTCAATCATCACTCTATCTGGATGATAGAAGTATTCAATCTTATCAAATAGCACATCATTTAACGCTTCTTTTTTATCACATGTAACTACATACATATTGTATTCTTTCACAAAACTTTCTTCGTATTTCTCTACACCATCCTCACAAATAACAAGGACAGTCTTTTCACCTTCATAGAAACCTTCATCCATAAAAGTTTCTTTAATCAGTGAGGTTTTTCCACTTTCGAGAAAACCTGTAAATAAATAGACTGGAACTGGCATATCAATCACCTAATTATTGAATAAAGATTTAATCTTATCTTCTTCAATTCCTGCACCAATAACTACAATACGTCCTGTAAAGTCAGCTGCACCTTCACGAATTTCAAATTCTTCAGGTACCATATCGAAATAATACCATTTTCCTTCTGTACCTGAAACAATACCTTTAGCACGTAATACTACACCAAAGTCATCTGAATCAGAAAGGATATCTAAAATATTAATTAATTCTTCATGAGTGAATGATTTTGCTGTTTCAAATCCTACACTTGTAAATATTTCATCTGCATCATGTCCATGATGATGGTGATGATGTCCACAGCAGCATTCACCTTCTTCATGATGGTGGTGGTCATGTTCGCATTCTTCATCGTGGTGATGATGTCCACAACAGCATTCTCCTTCTTCATGTTGATGGTGGTCATGTTCGCATTCTTCATCGTGGTGATGATGTCCACAACAGCATTCACCTTCTTCATGTTGGTGGTGGTCAAGTTCGCATTCTTCATCGTGGTGATGATGTCCGCAACAGCATTCACCTTCTTCGTGATGGTGGTGATGCTCATGTACATCTAAGTCAATATCAATATTCTTCGCATCTAGTACTTCCGCAATGCGCTTACCTTCTAATTCATCCCAAGGTGTTGTGATAATTGTTGCCTCTGGATTTTGTTCTTTGATTGTAGATACTAAATCGTTAATTTCTTTATCGCTCATACGTTGTGTACGACTTAATACAACTACTGTCGCATTTTCAACTTGGTCATTGAAGAATTCACCAAAGTTCTTCGCATACATACTATATTTCAAGCCATCAACAACAGCTACTCCACATCCAATATGCATATCATCTTCAGCACAAGCTTCTACAGCTTTAAGTACATCACTTAATTTTCCAACGCCACTTGGTTCAATTAAAATACGATCAGGAGTAAATTCATGTTGAACCTTCTTTAAAGCTTCTTTGAAATCACCTGTCAATGAACAGCAGATACACCCTGAATTCATTTCAGTTATTTCAATACCAGCATCCTTTAAGAACCCTCCATCAATGCCAATTTCTCCAAATTCATTTTCTATTAAAACAACTTTTTCTCCACCATAAGCTTCGCTTAATAGTTTTTTAATTAGTGTAGTTTTTCCAGCTCCTAAGAAACCTGAAATAACATTAATTTTACTCATAAACATTACCTCTTTTCTTGCCTTAATTAGTATATCACGTTGCATAATCATTATCAAATAGGTATTTGTTACAAGAATAATGTAACATTATATTCTATTATATAAGTGGGTGATGAAATATGAAGAAAACGAAAGGTTACTATTTAGGAAAATTGATGTTGTTGTCGGCTACAGAATTACTATGGGTTATTTTACTATTTGCTACTACTTATAAATTATTCTCATTATCTTTTTTAACCATTATTTTATATACTGTTGAATTAATTGTATTCATTCCTCTATTTATGGATACTTTATCTTTAGAAACAAATCGCTTTATGCACATCTTGAAACAATAAGAAAACTCCATTACTTAATTGTAATGGAGCTATTTTTTATACAATAAAGCTATTGCTTGTGCTTCTACGCCCTTTTCTTCACCAACGAAGCCAAGGCCTTCACCACGTGTTGCTTTAATATTAATTTGATTAATATCAATATTTAAAGTATGTGCTACATTTTCTCTCATTAATGGAATATGCGGTGCCATCTTTGGTCTTTCTATTCTGATTAAGGCATCGATATTACCAATCTCATAGCCTTTTGATTCCATCAGCTTTCTTGCTTCTTCTAATAGCTTTAATGATGATATTCCTTTATATCGTTCATCTGTATCAGGGAAATGCTTACCAATATCTCCTTCACCCATTGCACCAATAAAGCTTCAATAATGGCGTGTAGTAGTGCATCTGCATCCGAATGACCTAGTAATCCTAATTCATGAGGAATTTCTACTCCACCTAAAATTAGCTTTCTATTTTCTACTAATCGATGTACATCTGTTGATTGTCCAATACGAAAGTTCATATAAACACCTCTATTCGTAGTTATTATACCATTCCTAATTTAAATCAACAATATATGGAATATACTAAGAAAAATAAGACATTCTCTAAATTTAGGGATAGAAACAAACTAATTAGTGTTCATAGATTTTAAAATTCATGAAGTTATTATGTTTAAATAGTAAATTTTATACTTGGTTGAGCTTTTTATATTTTTATTCAAAAAAGAACAGAACTGTTCTATAAGTTCGATAAATTATAATTTGATTTTTTCATATTTTCCATTCTTGCCATACCATCACTTGTTTTTCTCAACATCCTGCCAACCGCTGTTCGTAAGGATTTCGGCATTTTCTCCAACAAAAACACTTGCAGCTTTCATGTCGCCTTGCAGATGGTAAAGCATCCAAGCGGTCATATATCCGTCTGTCTTTTGGAGCATCTGTTCATGCTCCGCCCCCGTGATTCTTGCTCTAATCTTAAACACATCAGCGGTAATTCTGTCGTAGTTTTCAACCAATGATGCAAGAGGCGCAACACCTGGAAATTCTTTTACCTCATTACTGTGAATATCAAAATTACCTGCATCATCGGAGCTGACCGTACCTGCCGTCATAAAGTAAGGGATATTGATTTTGGAAACATCGTATTCCCAGCCCATATTTTTGGAAAGCAATGCGTAAGATGCACTGCCCGTAAACAACGCTGTGAACTTATCGCTGTTCTCAAATCTTGTAACGGCATTGATTGCGCCTGCGCCGCCCTGCGAATAACCGACGCAACCGATATATTCTTCATCCATTTTGCCAAACAGCTCGCTGTTCTCATCCTTATTCAAATTCAATACGTAATCAAGTGTTTCGGACGCTGTTTCGCCTGTTCCGGTCTGTCTATCATCATTACCGACTACGACAAATCCCCAAGATGCAAGTCGTGCATAAACCGGCTTG
>JAFXJJ010000059.1 GCA_017532345.1 Erysipelotrichales bacterium | reverse complement strand
TTATTATATGCAACATTCTTATTATGGATGTTAAGTGAACTATTTGAGAAATTACCTGAAGTAGGTGATTTAGATAAACCTAGAATGGTATTCTTCTTTGATGAAGCACATCTATTATTTAATGATGCACCTAAAGCATTATTAAGTAAGATCGTGCAAATCGTAAAGCTAATTCGTTCTAAGGGTGTTGGTGTATACTTTATTTCCCAAAGTCCATCAGATATTCCTGATGAAGTGTTAGCGCAACTTTCCAATCGTGTACAACATGCCTTACGTGCATATACACCAGCTGAAGCTAAAGCTGTACGCATTGCAGCACAAACATTTAGAGAAAATCCTAACTTCAAGGTGGAAGAAGCTATCACTGAACTAGGAGTAGGGGAAGCATTAGTATCCTTCCTAGATGAAGATGGTGTACCTGGTATTGTAGAGCGTGCCTTCATTCTACCACCACAAAGTAAGATGGGTGAAGGCGATAGTGATAAGGTTGAAACTTGTATTAAATCAAGTAATATGGAACTTAAATATCGTAATGCGATTGAAAGAGAATCAGCATATGAGAATCTTGAAGAACTAGAAGCAAAAGAGGCTGCCGAAGCTGAACGTCAAGCGCAAGAAGCAATGGAAGTAAAGGCAACTAGTAAGAAAAAGACTACAAAGAAAACTACTTCTACAACAAGTAAATCAATTGAAAGAGCCGTTAATTCTGCTTCTTCATCATTAGCTCGTTCAGTTAGTAATAATATTGTTCGAGGATTAACAGGCAAGAAAACTGTTAGTGCATCTAAGATGGTAGAAAGAGCAGCAACTAATGCTATCTCTACACTACTTCGTGAAGGTGGAAAAGCTATTACACGTGGTTTATTTGGAACACGTAAATAAAAAAAGCTGCAGAAATGCAGCTTTTATAATACCTTCTTTTCAATTAATGCTTCAGCTATTTGAATAGCGTTAGTGGCAGCACCCTTACGTAATTGGTCGCCACAGCAGAATAATGTTAGACCATTATCAGATGAAATATCTTTACGAATACGTCCTACATAAACTAAATCTTGATCAGATGTATCTAATGGCATTGGATATGCTTTAGCTTCAGGATTATCCACTAATTTACATCCTTCAGCATGTGCAATTAATTCTTGGGCACGTTCAACCGTAATTGGCTTTTCGAATTCCATAGTTATAGATTCAGAGTGAGATGTATATACTGGAATACGGACACATGTGCAATTCACTAGCATGTCAGGTGCGTGAAGAATCTTGCGTCCCTCATTTTGTAGTTTCATTTCCTCACTTGTATAGCCTTCCTCATTGAATCCACCAATTTGTGGTATCACATTATATGCGATTTGATATGGGAAGGTCTTACATACGATTTCTTCATTATTACTCAATGCTTTAGTTTGTTCCTCTAATTCACGAATACCGCCTACGCCAGCACCACTTACAGCTTGGTATGTTGATGCAATCATTCTTTTAATTGTTGCTTCTTTATGAAGTGCTTGGATGGCAGTTAACGCAATGATTGTTACACAATTGGGATTGGCAATAACACCATGGTGTAAACATACATCATCTTTATTAACTTCTGGTACTACTAATGGTACATCTTCATCTAAACGGAAGGCTGATGAATTATCAATAAAGATAGCCCCACTATTCACAATCGCATCTTTAAATTGCTTTGCGATGGCATTATCAGCAGCCCCTAATACAATATCTAAACCATTAAAAGCATCTTCCTTAGCTTCCATTATTGTTAGCTCTTGGTCTTCAAACATTACCTTTTTCCCAGCACTACGTGAGCTTGCAAGTAGTCGTAATTCTGAAATAGGAAAATGGCGTTCAGCTAATACCTTAAGCATTGTTTGTCCTACAGCACCTGTAGCCCCTAAAATACCTACAGCATATTTTCTCATAATATCACCTCTAATAATCTTATTTATACCATATATATGATTTGAATTCTAGTAATAATAGGCGTTGTTTTTAATTTGTTTTTAGGTTATTATACAGATAAATGATTTGTTTGTGATTGGAGGATAAAAAGATGATACCAATTGTTCGTATATTTATTATGTTGGCAACATTCGCACTATGCCTATATGCCTTATCAGCACTTCGCTTAGAAGGTTTATTCCGTAAAAATAGTACAGTACAAATACAGTTGTTTTATATCTTACTAGCGATGGCATTAGCTTACTTAGTATCTCAATATTTATTTGGATTACAGTTCTAGTATGGGTAAGAATATTAAACAGCTATTAATACTAGCAGTTATGTACTGTGTGATTTTTATTGGGGCTTACTTATTTATACCAGAGAATAATGAAGCTACATTAGTAGTGAATGTTAGTGATAATCAAGTGAATATGGAAGATTATGTAGTACGTGTAGTATCAAGTGAAATGCCTGCATCATTTGAAATGGAGGCTTTAAAAGCACAGTGTGTGGCAGTACGTTCTTATGCGATTGCCCATGATTTAAATGTTGATACAACAACGAATACACAAGTATATAAGAGTGAAGAAGAGCTACATGAACTGTGGGGAGCTGAATATGATTATTACTTAAATAGAATTAAAAAAGCAGCAGAAGAAACTAATAATTTAGTTATGTATCATAATAATGAGGTTATTAGTGCATATTATTTTGCTGCTAGTAATGGAACTACTAGTGTCTCAGAAGAATACTTCAGTGAGAGTCTCCCATATCTAAAGAGTGTTAGTAGTAGTTTAGAAATGGAAGATTATGGTAGCGCTATAGTAACTACATCTTTCACTAATGAATCATTACGTAACTTGCTGAATATTAAAGGTAATATCTCATTATCAATAGTTAGCCGCTATGATACAAATCGAGTAAAAGAAATCAAAGTAAATAATATTGTTTATACAGGTAAGGAGTTTAGAGAGTTATTAGGATTACGTTCTAGTGACTTCAAAATAAAGAAAACATCTACAGGATATGATATCACTACTATAGGATATGGTCATGGTGTTGGTATGAGTCAATATGGTGCTAATGGTTTAGCTAAGAAGGGATATACGTATCAAGAAATATTAGAGTATTATTATAAAGATATAATGATTAAAGAATATGAATAAGAGCCAATCAATGATTGGTTTTTATTTTTGGGAAATTCTTCAAATTTTATGTTTAGTATGATAGGAAGTGTTAATACTTGTTATTGAGGTGAAATAGAATGAATAAAAAAGCTTTAATGTCAGGTATATTTAGTGCCGTTTTAGTAGTATTAGGAGTATTTGTGGGAGCATCATATTACTATGATGTATATGAGAAAGAAGATGTTCCACAAACAGTTGTAAATAGTGATGTTGAAATAATAGAAGATGTTATTGTGACTGAAAGAATTGATGTAGAATATGAGAAAAAAGATGAAGAAACTAGTAAGAATCAAGAGGAAGTAGTTACCAAGAAGTTTATTAAGCCATTGTCGAATGGTAAAGTAGTACGTAAGTTTTTCGATTTAAACAATAGTGATGAAGAAAAACTTAATTCTATCGTAGAATATGAAGGTGTGTATCGTCCATCAATTGCTGTTAGCTATAGTGATAATAATCAAGCTAGTAAGGTTATAGCTGTTTGTGATGGCTTAGTAAAGAGTGTAAGTGTTGATAATTTATTAGGCAATCGAGTAATTGTTGAATATGATGATTATACAATTATTTACTATAGTATTGATCATGTAGTAGTGAAAGATGGTCAATACATAAAGCAGGGTGAACAAATAGGTGTTTGTGCTGAAAATGCTTATGATGGTGATTTAGGTAAGCATGTAAGTATTAGTGTGATGTGTAATAATGAATATGTTGATTTTGAGAAAATGTTAGGTTTATAATAAATTTCATATTATTTAATTTCTCCTTTCAAAAAATAACTTTTGTGCTATAATTGTACTGAGAAATCTGGAGGAATTAAAAATGTCATTATTTTCAAAAAATGTCGGTATCGATTTAGGTACTGCTAACTTGTTAATATATGTACAAGGACAAGGCATTGTTCTTGATGAACCATCAGTAGTTGCATTAGATGCAGAAACTAAGAAAACACTAGCTGTTGGTAGAGATGCAAAGGATATGCTAGGTAAGACACCTGGTAGAGTATTAGCTGTACGTCCATTAAAAGATGGTGTTATTGCTGACTTCGAAGTTACTGAAATTATGCTTTCACACTTCATTAAGAAATTAAATTTAAAGGGAGTATTTGCACGTCCTGTTATTTTAATTTGTTGTCCATCAAACATTACTTCGGTTGAACGTAATGCGATTCGTGATGCTGCATATCGTGCAGGTGCTAAGAAAGTTTACATTGAAGAAGAACCTAAAGTAGCTGCAATTGGTGCAGGCTTAGATATTTCTAAACCTTATGGTAATATGGTATTAGATATCGGTGGTGGAACTACTGATGTTGCTGTATTATCACTTGGTGAAATTGTTACAAGTTGTTCATTAAAAATTGCGGGAGATAAATTCGACCAAGATATCGTGAAATACGTAAAAGATGAATATAAACTATTAATTGGTGAAAAGACTGCAGAAGAAATCAAGGTTACTATTGGTACTGCATTCCGTGGGTCACGTCAAGAAAAGATGGAAGTTCGTGGTAGAGACTTAGTTAATGGTTTACCTCATACAATTACTATTACTAGTGATGAAACTGAACAAGCTATGCGTACTTCATTACAACAAATTGTACGTGCTGTTCGTACAGTTCTTGAACAAACTCCACCTGAATTATCAGCAGATATCGTTAACCATGGTATCGTATTAACTGGTGGTGGAAGCTTACTTCATGGTTTAGATCAATTAATTTTCGAAGAAATTCATGTACCTGTATATGTTGCGGAAAATGCCTTAAAGTGTGTAGCTGAAGGTACAGGAATCATGTTAGAAAATATTTAAGATTAGCCGCATACCGCATATGCGGCTTTATATATATGAAAGGGTAACAGCATGGAAAAGAACCAAAAAGTCACTATTTTAAGAGATGCGCCTGTTTCTAAAGCGTTATTTTATTTGTCAATGCCTGCAATATTAACTAGCCTAGTAAATACTTTACATAATTTAATTGATACTATGTACATAAGTCAATTACATGATAATGCCATGATAGCTGCAACAACGGTAGCATTACCAATAGCTGTGTTAGCTCAAGCGGTTGGTGATGGAGTTGGTGTGGGTAGTGCGAGTTATCTAGGAAGATTATTAGGAGCAAAAGATGAAAGTAGTTTAGAGAGATTAATTAAAACTGCTATGACACTAACTTTTCTAATGTCTGCGATTGCTTTAGGGTTATCCTTAACAGTTTTAAAGCCTGCTGTTATGTTATTTACCGATGATGTAATGGTTATGAAATATTCTTATGAATATTTATTAGTATTAATGAGCTTTTCCTTTTTCACGATATCTAAGCAAGTACTTGCTCATATGTTGCGAGCATGTGGTGATGTGAATTACCCAATGATTGTGATAATTCTTAGTATTGCGTTAAATATTGTATTAAACCCTTTTTTCATGTTTGATTTTGGGTTAGGTTTAAAAGTGCAGGGTGCAGCAGTGGCAACAGTTGTTGCTGAAGCTTTTGCTTCATTGGCGTTGTTTTATCGTGTTATTTTTACCGATGATCTTCTAAAATGGAAGCCAGGGCATTTTACTCTGTGTAGTTCTTCTATTAAAGAAATTATTAATGTAGGAATTCCTGTATTTATTCGCAATGGACTTTCTTCTGTAGCCCATGGCTTTTTTGCGAAATCTGCCGGATTATTTGGAACCGAATTTTTGGCAGCGAGCGGAATTGCTCGAAAAGGAGAATATTTTGCACGTTTTGTAATTATGGGTGTGGCACAGGG
>JAFXJJ010000058.1 GCA_017532345.1 Erysipelotrichales bacterium | reverse complement strand
TTATTGCCCATTAGCTGCATTTTCACCTGCTGCACGACCGAAGTATACAGCATAACCAATAGCAGCACCACAACCAGGATATTCAGTACCAAATAAACCAGGGAATGCAGTTTCACCAGCAGCATATAGACCCTTAATTACATTACCTTCTTCATCTAATACATGAGCTTCACTGTCTGTAACAATACCTGAGTAAGTTACTGTAACAGCTGGGTTCATTAAGATTGCATAGTAAGTTTCACCTTGAACTGGTACCATCTTATCAGCTGGTTTACCGAAATCTTCATCTACACCCTTAGCACATAATTCATTGTAACGAGTAACTGTAGCACTTAATACAGCTGGATCCATATTAATTAACCCTGCTAATTCTTCAATGCTTGAAGCTCTTGGAGTTGAATCTAACATCATACCATATTGTACTGTACCATTTGGATCATTAGATGTTGCGATATAGTAAGCAGTAGTAGACTTAGCATCTTGAATAGCTTGAGCTACATGATATTGATATGTATATTCATTAACAACACGTTCACCTTTATTAGTAACAATTAAACCAGCTTCTTCATTAATACCTACACCACAAGTAAAGCTTGTATAAACTGTTTGAACGTTAGGATTTAAGTAAATATCAGCACCTACAGCTTCTGCCATAGTAATACCATCACCTACGTTACCTGTAGGAACACTTGTATAATAACCACCTGAATGTTCATCATACATAGCCATCATTTCTCTATTTTGAGCGTAACCACCTGTTGCGATGATAACTGATTTAGCATTT
Source organism: Erysipelotrichales bacterium (assembly GCA_017532345.1). Classification (GTDB taxonomy): domain Bacteria; phylum Bacillota_I; class Bacilli_A; order Erysipelotrichales; family Erysipelotrichaceae; genus SIG230. The sequence goes on along the minus strand of JAFXJJ010000058.1, from coordinate 3,946 downwards.
ACAGTTACTTTAGAACCATCTGCTCTAGTACCTGTAACACCTACAGCTTCTCCTGCTTCATTCATAACGATTGAATCAACAGTTACACCATATTCAATAGAACCACCATTCTTAGTATATTGATTTTCTAATGGTACAGTAATTTGACCACCAATACCGTTAGTCATACCACCACCTGTTAATGTATTATGTACACGCCAAGTTGGTAATGATGAGTGAATTGGTTCTACATCTTGGAATTTAACACCTAAGTCAGCTAACCAGTTATAGTTTTCTAATGAGTTATCACAGAATTCTTTAACCATTTCATCATTTAAGTAATCGCCACCGATTTCTTTTAAATAATCAAACATCATTTGAGCATTATCTTCAATACCTGCAGCCTTTTGGATATCTGTACCGGCAGCCATAACCTTACCACCACTTCTAGCAGTAGCACCACCAGTAATATCTTGTTTTTCAAGCACTAATACTTTAGCACCTTCATCTAATGCAGTGATACCAGCACTTAAACCTGCAGCACCAGCCCCAATAATAACAACCTCAGTTTCATATTCAGTTGGTAATACAGCAACATTTTCAGTAATACTTTCTAATAATGTGATGTCGCCACCTGCTTGAGTTAAGCAATCAGTAATAGCAGTCTTTACAGCATAAGTAGTGATTGTAGCACCAGTAATATTATCAATACCTAATCCTTGAGTTTCAACTACCTTAGCAGGAATAGCTTCTACTGGTGTAGTTTCTAAGCCATAACCAATACCATAAGTTTCTTGTTGGCTAGTAACCTTAGCAGATAAGATTTCATTTTCACTTACCTCTACTTCAACAGTTACATCGCCCTTCATACCTTTAGCTGTAGCAGTATATGTACCAGCTGTGAAAGATAATACAGGCTTTTCTTCTTCTACATTATTTGTAGAACATGCAGCTAATGAGATAATCATTGCAGCACATAAAATACCTTTAACGAATTTCTTCATAATTTCTCTCCTCCATTTACATAATTATTTTAAGCTATCCTCCAACCGCCCAGTCAATATAGAAAAAGTTTGTGAAAAAAAGGGCGATATTAATGGTATTGAGTTTGGTTTGTGCAAAAATTCACTTGATTTTCACGAACATTCATTTTATACTAATTCCAGAAGTATTCCCTTGGGGAACAGTTTTGAGGTGGAGTTATGAAGAAAATTCATCAAGTTTGTAATGAATTAGGTTTAACTAAGAAAGCTATTTACTATTATATTGAGAAAGATTTAATCCATCCATGTCGTGATGAAGAAAATGATTATTATCTATTTGATGATGAAACAATTAAGCAATTACGTTTAATTGTGATGCTACGAAAGCTAAATATTCCTACTAATGCCATAGAAGAGATGTTGGAATATCCAACATTACTAAACTTCTTCCTTCATCGTCATTTAGATACTTTAAGGAATCAAATCAATGATGAACTACATATGCTAGACTCAATTACTAATATGATTGATGTACTACCACCAAATGCTACACCTAGTAACTTAGATAATTTAAATATCAACATTGAACCAAATAATATTCTTGATTATAACTATCCTTCACTTGATGCCCGAATGTTAACTATCTTATTCTTTGGTTCTTTCTTAAAACAAGAAGTTGATGACTATCGTATGTATTTATGGACTAAAATTACAGCCTTATTTAAGAAAGAAATCAATACTAGTTTAGAATATGCGAAGCACTTAATCTACGCTATTCCTGCCAAGGCCTTAGCAGAGTTAACTAAGAATCAATATGTATTAGATATGAAGATTGTACAAAGTGAAAACATTGATGAATTAGAAAATATGCTAGTTACAGCTCTTCATACTCTATTAGACAATAAACAACTACAAGAATATTGGAATCTAGAATATGATGCCATTCTAACACCATATTTTGAATTTGCAGCAGGTCCTGCCCAAAACTTTATGTCTGAATATAGCGTTGAGTACAAACAATATTTATCTAATATAGCTACTGTTAATAAAAATGTTGCAGAACGCTTATGTAATGGTGATTTAGTAGAATTAAAAGAAGTACTAATGCAACAATTACCAAATCACTTTAGTAATCATTTACATAGTGAACTTCATATTCTACTATCATTTCAAAACAGTATATTCACTGCATTACCATTAGCGCAAATTCAAGAAATAATTCAAAACTAGTAAACAACTAATCCTTTGATTATCATATAGATTATAGTAGTATTTATATATTGTAACTTATGATATGAAAACCGTAAGATATGTCCTATTTATTGAAATATTATCCAAATCTATTATATTACTATTAGATAGTTTTATATTTATCTAAGGAGGTAGTTGAAATGAAAAGAGTTTTTATAATACTATTATCATTACTACTTTTTAGTTGTAGTAATCAAACTACTTGTGAACCAGTAGATTGCATTGAAAAGGAAGAAGAACCTAACTTAGAATCACAAATACAAAATCATGTATATGATGATTTATTAAATCAAAAGTTTTTCTTAGATTTCATTCAAGCTACAATGAGTGGCTACTATCAAACGCACGGTCAAGCTGGCTTTAATATACTCCCAAATATCGAAGTAACCGAAGATAATATCGCAACTATTGAAATAGCTTCACTTCATGATTGCTTAGTATATGATGGTGTAGAATATCTTATTAGTATCACATTAGATTATAATACTAAAAAATATTCCTATCGTTACAATGCTTATCGTAGCTTTGAGTATCAAAACTATGATGGTGATCGATTCATGGCATATTTCCGCCAAACAAGGGATGAGAATGGGAATTATACTAATACATTAGTATGTCGTGGAGATCAAATATTTACTCCTATTGATGTGAATAGAGATAATTATAAACTAGTTGATGAAAATAATATTGTATATGATTTCTTTAATGATCTTCAACAATCTGGTTATAGCGTATTATCAACTTTAATATGGGAGAACCAACAATTTGAAGTAAACTTAGAGAATTATTTAAATGAATATATGAAAAATATATAATTTTAATATCTAAAAAGGATGCCTTCTCTAATAAATAGAGATTAGCATCCTTTTATAATAGAATATAAATACCTTTACAATACTATTTATTTAACCATTCCACTACTTTATTTTCAGCATTATTTGTTTCAGAACCCTTTACATCAAATGGCTCTTCAATAATAGAATTAGGGCATAGCTTATTCAAATCTTCAATTGAATTAGCAAGTCCACTACCTTCATGAGTACAGAACGGTCTTATATGCATACCTTCTAAATCTTGGCTTTCTAAGAATGTCCATACAGGCATTGGCATAGTACCACAATAGTTAGGGTACCCTAAATATACTACATCATAATCTTTAATATCAAATTTAAATTCATGAATTGCTGGTCGTACTCCACCCTTCCAATCAGCTATTGCTTGACCTACACATTCCTTATAATCATCAGAATATGGAGTAATTAAATCAATTTTGAATACATCACAATCAATATGCTTCGCAATCATCTCAGCAACAACTTCAGTGTTACCTTTTTCTAAAACCTGCAAACCATTTGGAGTATGATTTTGTCCCGCTCTTGAGTAATATGCTACTAATTTCTTCATATAGTATCGCCTCCTACAATAGTTATATCACTACTATTAAATCTCTGCAATATACATTACATTCTATAATTAAACGAAATAATAACTAATACTATATAAATAATCATTTATTCATTATAAAAAGCATAGATAAATCATTATCTATGCCTTTTCATAACACCTATTTATTGTAGCTTAAGCCGAAGCCTGAACGATAGTAGTTACCATCTTCATCTTGGTATGCATAGCTTCCACCCTTAACATTAGCAAGGATAGCAGGATCAATATATTGGTCTTTATCATAACCAGGAACATCGTTAGGTGATGCACATACTTCACGCATTACACCA
>JAFXJJ010000057.1 GCA_017532345.1 Erysipelotrichales bacterium | reverse complement strand
CATTAAAGAATCTACTTGCTCATCAACTCCAAGATTTAATTCATTAGAAACATTATTTAATCTTGCTGTATTTTCGCCTACTTCATTAGAAGTATCATAGATTTGATTAAGAATTACTTGTTGTCCATCAGCTAAAGATTGTGCACGTTCAATAGCTTTATTATTTTCTGCTAATACGCTTTCTAATTCTTGTGCTTTCTCATTAGCTTCATTAATAAACGCAATCGCAATATTTACAGTTAATAATAGTAATGCAGAACCAAAGTCTGTGATTAAGATATTCTTAATAACTGATACAGGTTCTTGACCAACATAAGCTACGTTGTAACATAATACCATTGAGCCCACACATGCCACATTCATGAAAATTAATTGATTGCGAATAATCTTAGGATCAAAGTATAATGATGCTAGAATAATTGCGCATAGGAAGAATGGGAACATATAATTAATACGACCGTCAAAGAAGCCTGTAAGGAAGATAATTAAGAATGTTCCAATCGCTAAGAAAGTGGCTCTTGTAGTATCACTAGCCTTTCTAAGTAACATATGTATAACTAATACTAATACTCCTGTAATACCAATTGTTGTTGCTTGTACATAGTTTTTACTAAGTACAACAATCACAAAGAAAACAGAAGCGATGGCAATTAATACTTTAAAATTAATATCTATTTTTTCTTTCATTGTTAACTTCGTTAATTTACCCATTTTAAACATGATTTGTCCTCCCAAAAGCTCTTATAATAGTACTTCTAGATTAACAGAAAATGCTCTAGAAATTATTCCTTCCGCACTATCTCATCTCACCTTATATTCTAACAGAATATGTACTTTATTACTACCATAAAGCATTACAAATTCATTTAATTTTATAAATCTTATCATCATAAAACAAAAAGGACTAACTCCATGTAAATATAGAGCTAGTCCATTAAGTAATTAAGTATAATTATTAACTAAAACAGTCTAGCATACTTCTTGAAGTATGCTTCATTTTTCTCATAACCACCATCCATATTAGCACTTACAAATACTTCTACATCACAGCCTAATGCCTTCAAGCATTCACATACTTCAGCATTAATACAAGCTGTGATAAAAGCGTTGGCAATTGATGATGTAGGGAATACTACAGCAGATGTTCCTTCTACTGGCGTTGCTGCATCTCCAACCTCACCACAATTATCAATCACTACATCAGATACCTCATATAATTTCTTACCACTTGAATGACGTGATGTTACTGAGCTTGAATGCTTCATATTCGTAATACAAATAACCTTTGCACCACGTTTCTTTGCTTCAATAGCCATTTCAATTGGATATGCATTTCTTCCTGAATTAGATGCTATTAAGACAACATCACCTTCAGATACATTATATAAATCTACTAATATTTTCGCGTACCCATCTAATCTTTCAAGCATTGTTGATTTTGTAGGATGATCAATAAGTGTTAATTCTTGCGTTAAAATAGGAACTGTAAATGCTAGTGTTCCTGCTCTTCCATATAACTCTTCAGCTACCGTATGAGAATGTCCACTACCACTCACAAAGAATTTATGGCCATTCTTATGCGCTTCAGCAATCAACATTGAAGCATTATGTAAATTATCCATTTGTGTTGCTTGAATTTGATCTACTATGCCTTTCCCTGTTTTGAAAATTGTTTCTAACATTGTGTACATAAAAGTTCCTCCTATTATCATTGTACTATTATTAAACTAAAACATTTATCTTTATACATTTCATTTTAATATACTACATTTACAATTACTACTATTTGGTTAATAGATTCCATAAAAGAACTAGCTTTATTTATAAGGCAACAGCATTGTACTCGATACATCATGAATATTATAGTTATTCATCACATCATACTCCTTGTAGTTAGCGTAACAATATCTACAAAAATGTGGACAACAATTATATGCTCCGATATCAGTAGATGCAGCACATTTACAGTAATCTCTACCTTTTATTTTCTTATGACCAATTACTTTCCCTGTTAGCTCAAATACCACTTTACTACTAATACATGATTCATTCCTAAGACCAAGCTTAGTGAAATCATACTTCTCAGAACATGTTTGCAGCGTCATACCATGTTTACGCCCAATCTCAGCGAGTTTCTCAGCCATTTCATATGCATCACTATCACTAATTGGAATTAGCTTTAAAACAGCTTTATTAGCATCTACATTCTTCTTATAATCTACAAAGCTAATAATGACTGTAGTAATATAGCCTTCTAATTGACTACACAATCTCTCAAACATCATATAATGATAGTCCTTAGTATACTTCTCATTCAAAAGGATTGGATCATAACGTACTATCACTCGCTTTGAACCATATCTTTTACTTAGTTGCTTAATTGTTTCAATAATATCCTTTTTGTCAGGTACATTAACTTCAATATCTTTACTATACGATGTAAGTGTTACTTGATACATCGTCATATATTCATCTAATTCATCCAGATATTTCATCATTGGCATCGGATTCTTCGTACAAAAGACAATCATATCTATATCTTCTTTACGTAAAGAAACACGTTTGATTTGTTCATTATAGAATGGATTCATTACATCGACATAACCTTCACGAATGCGATTCATGAACCACTCACTATAATATGCACATATATCACATCTACCACTAGCATTTATAATCATAATACTAATCCGATTGGACAATGATCACTACCCATTACATCAGTATAGATTAAGGCTTCCTTAATCATCTTCTCATGCTCAGTATCAACAAGGAAATAATCAATACGCCATCCTGTATTTCTTTCTCTTGATTTAAAACGATAGCTCCACCAAGTATACATATCAGCCTTATCAGGGTATAAATAACGGTAACTATCCGTAAACCCAGATGCTTGTAAATCTCTCATTTTTTGTCGTTCTTCATCACTAAATCCTGCATTTAGGTGATTGGTTTTCGGATTCTTAATGTCAATTTCTTCCTTCGCAACATTCATATCACCACAAATAATTACCATCTTATTTAAACGTAATTCATTCACATACGTTCTTAGTTTATCTTCAAATTCCATACGATATGATAAACGTGCAAGCTTTTCTTGTGAATTAGGTACATATAAATTAACTAAGTAGAAATCATCATATTCTAGTGTGATGGCTCTTCCCTCATCATTGTATTCACCATTAATTCCTAATACTACATTAATTGGTTGATGTTTAGTATATATGGCAGTACCACTATATCCCTTCTTTTCTGCATAATTAAAATAACTATAATATCCATCAAACTTTAAATCTAATTGGCCTTCTTGCATTTTAGTTTCTTGAATACAAAAGAAATCGGCATCCTCTTGTTTAAAGAAAGCTTCAAAGCCTTTACCCACACATGCACGTAATCCATTAACATTCCAACTTATAAATTTCATAATAAATCTCCTATAGTTTTCTTAAATTATACCATACTACAACATAAAACAAAAAAGGAAACAATTTGTAATTGCTTCCTTATGCTTCAATTAGAAAATATTGAATTCATTAATTAATGAATCAAGTGTACGAGCTTGTCCACTTAACTCTTCACTAGCTGCGGCACTTTGTTCACTTGTAGCACTATTAGTTTGAACTACTGCAGAGATTTGTTCGATACCTAATGTTACTTGTGAAATAGCACTTGATTGTGCTTCACTAGCTTCTGAAATTTGGTTAACTAACTCTACTGCTTCTTCTGTTGTTGTTACTACACCTTGAAGAGCTGTAGCTGTTTTACTAGCAATACCACTACCATTAGCAATAGCTTCTGTTGTTTGTTCGATTAGTGCTGTAGTATTCTTAGCTGCTTCTGCCGACTTACTAGCTAAGTTACGTACTTCATCAGCTACAACTGCGAAGCCTTTACCTGCTGCCCCAGCTCTTGCTGCTTCTACCGCAGCATTTAATGCTAGGATATTTGTTTGGAAGGCAATATCATCAATTGTCTTAACAATCTTACTAATTTCATTAGACTTAGCTGTAATATCTTCCATAGCTTTCATTAATTCATTCATTTGAATGTTACTTGCTTCAATATCTTGACCTGCAGTATTTACTTTTTCTGCTGCTAGACGAGAATTTTCTGTATTTTGACGTACTTGATCGTAAATGTCATTAACTGTAGCACTTAATTCTT
>JAFXJJ010000056.1 GCA_017532345.1 Erysipelotrichales bacterium | reverse complement strand
TTCATCAAATGAGATACTACCAGTAACACCTTTGAAGTTATCAGTAGCAACTAAAGCTTCTTGAATCTTAGCAGGTTCATATGAATTAGCACGTTCACAAGCATCTATAATTAAATTAGTTGCATCATATGCTAGAGCTGCAAACATATCTGGTTCTTTATTATAAGCAGCTTTATAGTCTTCTACGAACTTTAATACTGTTGGATCTGTTGTAACTGTAGTGTAAGCTGTTGTGAAGTAAACATCATTTAATGCAGCAGCACCAGCAACTTCTAATAAACTTGGTGAATCGAAACCATCACCACCAATGATAGGACAATCAATACCTAATGCACGAGCTTGCTTAATGATTAAACCAGCTTCTGAATAATAACCAGGTACATATAATACATCTAAATCCATTTGAGCAATTTTAGTTAATGCTGCGTTGAAATCTTTATCACCTGAGATATAAGATTCTTCACCAACAATTGTACCACCAAGTGATTTGAATGTTTTTACAAAGTTTTCTCTTAAACCTTTTGCATAATCACTTGAACTATCACCAAATACTACTGCTTTAGTAGCATTTAAGTTATTCTTTGCGAATTTAGCCATTGCGATACCTTGATATGAATCTAAGAAACATACGCGGAAGGCGTTGGCATAAACATTACCAGATGCATCTTGAGTAATACCATCTGCTGTTGCACTAGCACCAACTGTAGGTACTCCAAATTCATCAGCTAATGGATATACAGCTGCTGTTGCACCACTTGTAGCTGGTGAGATAATAGCTGATACTTTCTCAACATCTGCTAATTTAATAAATACTGATTGAGCTTCCGCTGAATCTGATAAATTATCTAATTTAACCAATTCAATATCTGTACCTAAAGCTCCACCATTAGCATTAGCTAAACTAACCGCTAATTCAACACCTGTAGCTTCAGAATTACCATAATCAGCTAAAGATCCTGTTAACTCCAAGTCAACACCAATTTTTAAGGCACTGCTCGATCCACCTGACGAGCATCCTGTAACAAGTACTAGCGCTAATAACGCTGCAAATAATTTTTTCATAAAGAATTCCCTCCCCTTATGGATATAAATATGATATTGTAATTTTCTGAAAATGTCAACTTTTATTTTCAAAAAATTTCAAACGCTTTCATTTTTCCATGTTTCCACTATCATTTATATCTTCCCTTATTCTATTTAATACCTTATAATTAAAATAAATAAAAGTGAGGCTATCTTGGGATGAAAAGTGCGAGGATAATTTTATTAATTATTTACATTTCAGTATCTATTTTCACGATTACATCTATTGAGATAAATAGATACTCATTAGCAAGCTACAAAACAACGAATCATTTATCCTTTGTTACATGGACTTAAATGAGTTTAAGAAAGTCAATGATACTTATGGACATTCAATGGGCGATGCTTTATTAGTTGAAATCGCTAATCGTATTTCTAGTTGTTGTTTAGAAGATGATATCTTATATCGTATTGGTGGCGATGAGTTCGTTGCTATAACTCACGATATCAAGCAAGTTGAAATTTACCGAGATGTTGTTAATAAGCCATTTATTATTAATGGTATAGAACTTAAATCCTCATTATCTATCGGATATTCAAGATTCCCTGATGATGGTACTACATTAGATGCGTTGATACGTATTGCAGATACTAAGATGTACGAAAATAAAGAGCTATCACGCTGATAGCTCTTTTATTTTTTATTCATTTGTATACACATATCAATACATTCAGCTACATCTTGAACTACATAATCAGCTTTTTCTTTCACTACATCATCCGCTTGTGCCATACAGAATACAACATCACTCTCCTCAAACATGCTTATATCATTGTAATTATCGCCAATAACAGCTATTTCATCACGACTCACGTGATACGTTTCTTTAATATAACGAATAAAATTACCTTTATTTGCTTCTAAATTTGTTATTTCTAAATACCCTTTTCCACTACGTGTAATCGTGTATTCTGATTCATATTTTTCTCGAATAACAGCCTCTAAAAGTGAACTACTTTCCTTTGAATCAGATGTTATTGAAAACTTTCCTATCTCCATATTTAAATTTTCCATAACCGCATCTTTTAATGGTGTATCATCCCAAATTCCAATTTGTAAATCTTCACATTCTTTTTTATATTTCTCAACAGGCTTTCTATTTGGATAGTAATAGTTTCGATGCTCACCTAAATCTTGGATTTGCATATTAAAATAATGCTCTGGATATTTCTCAACCATTTCTACCATATCTAAAACATCTTGTGGCTTAACTATTTTAGGTAACACCAACTCACCATTATCATAATATATACTCCCATTCAAGCCACAGCATAATGCTCCATCAAGCAAGTCAAACATCTCAAGAATCTTCTTTCCATGTAAATATGTTCTACCACTAGCAATACAAAGTATAATACCACTATTTTTAATTTTACGAAGTGCCTTTTTATTGCGCTCAGTTAAATCAAATAGCCATGATTCTCCATGCTTATATAGTAATGTATCATCTAAATCACAGACCAAATATTTAATCATCTTATTCTCCTTGATAATTATTCATTTTATATCTCCACTTTTACAATATCATAGTTTTTATTTTATGTCGAATAATATACAAATTTACAAACTAATTCATTTATATAATGATTATGTATTTCCAATAAAAAAGGCCTATCGGCCTATTTTACTGTTCTAATTCTTTATTTAACGGATTCCAACTACCTCTAATATATGAAATTAAGTATAGCACAAACAACAACATATTATGAGCAATCATACATGCCCAGGCCGATACTAGATTTAAGCCTAATAATTGTGTACAAATAAATGTACCTACAATACGAATACACCACATACCTAAGATATTATAGATGAATGGTTCCTTCGTTTTCCCAACACCTAGCATCATACCCTCTACAATAATTGAGAAGCCATATACTGGTTCAGAAATAGCGACCATTCTTAATACTGTACTACCTAGGCTAATAACCTCTTCACTTTGAGAGAAAATACTCATTAATGTTGGAGCTAAAATGAATAATGCTGCACCTGAAAGAATCATTAAGAATACTTCAATTGGTATAAACATCGAAGATAATGATTTCATACGTTTCTTATCATGTGCTCCATAAGCATTCCCCACTAGTGTAGCTGCTGCTGTTTGCATACCATATCCTGGAATATAGAATGCTGATTCAACTGTATTAGCGATTGTATGCGCTGCAGTTGCGATTTCTCCTAAAGAGTTAATCATTGCCGCGAATGCTACGTATCCTAGTGATGTACCAAAACGTTGGAACATATTAGGAATAGATATTTGTAAGCATGGTTTTAGAATACTCATATCAGGCTTTAAGCTTCCACCTTTAGGTGATACTACTGGATGCTTCCATAATACTACTGTTGTAAGGATACCACCAATTGTGAAGGCAATCGCACTAGCTACGGCAGCACCAATAACTCCCATATCCGCACCTATCATTGTAAAGCTTATACCAAATAGCGTTAATGTTCTAGTTGGATAAATCAAAATAAAGTTCAGTACAATGTTTATAATATTCACGAAAACACCAACCTTCATAGGTGTCTTTGTATCTCCCGCTGCACGAAGCACAGTACCAAAAATAGTACTAGCTGTACGTGGTAGCATTGGTAAATATAAAATAAAGAAATAGGTAGATGCTAATGCTTGAATACTTTCATCTACTTGCATCCATACAGGTACTTTACTACTTAATAGAAGCGGTAATACAGTAAATATAGTTCCTACAACTAATACTGCTAATACAGCTTGAGAAACAGCCTTCTTAATTACTTCCTTATCACCTGCACCACATGCCTTAGCGATGATGGCTAAGAACCCAACACCACATGCTGAGATAGTCCCGAATAATAACCAACCCACTGTACTAGTTGCCCCGACTGCAGCAGTTGCCTGTGTACCAAGTACCCCTACCATTGCCGTATCAATATATTGTACAGCTGTTTGCATAACTTGTTCAACTATTGTAGGCCAAGCTAGCGACATAATAACTCCAATAATCGCCAAGTCTTCTTTCTTTAATTTTAAACTCATAAATCCCCCTAATTTCTACTTAATATTTATATAAATCATAAAACAATTCTACCAAAATCCATTTGCTTTGTACAGTAAATAAAAGAGCTAATAAACATAGCTCTTTGTATCATAACTGAAACTTCATTGTACGTATTGCGGTTACTACTACTCCGATTCCCAAAACTATCATGTCAATCCAAAAATAAGGATTCACTAGATGAGAAAGTATAGAATATCCTATAAAAAGCAAATTAAATGACCAAAACAATTTGAAATGAGCTAAGCCATATTCTTTTCTTCGTATCTCACCAGCATTTACTGCATCCTCATAATTAACACCTGTATACCAATACACATATCCTGTCTTATAGATGATATAAGTTAATAATGTCAATTCAAGCATACATGTATTAAGTAATATACGGGTGATTAAAGCACCATCATTGATTGGTAGAAAGGCACAAACAAACATAGATATTGCAAATATTATTAACCATATAATAAAACCCGCATAGCTTTTCTTTAGTTCCATCAAACTCACCTACAATCTAATCAACATTTTCAAAATACCTAATTTCTCAAATAAGAATTAATTAGGTAACAGCATTAGTGGAGCTTTACTTCCACAACGTTTCACATTTAATCCTACCTTC
>JAFXJJ010000055.1 GCA_017532345.1 Erysipelotrichales bacterium | reverse complement strand
TCAGTCGGTAGAGCATCTGACTTTTAATCAGAGGGTCGGGAGTTCGAATCTCCCAGAGATCACCATTTGTTGAAAAGTTTAAAAAGTGTTGGAATAATCAACACTTTTTTTATTTATATTGTGGATAAGTAGTTAAATTTATTCAAAATAACTTGTCTTTCTCGTCCTTCTTTTGCCCATTTTATATGGTTTCGACCATCTGAATGTAAAGAATGAGGTTTTGTTTAAAGTACATAATTCTATTAAAATAAGTGAAATTATGTGAAATTATTAAATTCTAGAATATTTATGGTATACTGTTAACGTAAATGGAGATGTGATTATGAATTTTTTTGTATACTTTTTTGTAATGATGATAGTAATGGAGATAGTATCTACATTATTCTATATTAATCCACTACTAGGTATTTTAGCTGTAGGAGGTGTTATTTGGTTTACTAATAACCGTAGAAAGGCTATTTATTCGCAGGCTTATCAAAGACCTAATTATAGTCAAAATACGTATCATAATGCTAATTCATATGATACGAATAATACTTATTCAACATATGAGAATACTAATGGTACAAAAGTATCAAAAGATGATGTATTTGAAGCTGAATATACAGAAGAAGATGTTCGTGTACATTAACATGAACATTTTTTGTTGCGTTTCATATTTTTTGATACTAATTAGTGTAGTATAATACATATATCTAAAGATTGTTATTCTTTTTTTATTAAGATTGAAGTATAATTTTTATTATGAAAGGTGTGATTAATATGCCATTAGCTGATACTATTCGACCTTCTTCGCTTGATGAGGTTGTTGGTCAAAAGCATATATTAGGCGAGGGAAGACCATTACGTAAGATTATTGATTCTGGTAATATACCTAATCTAATATTTTATGGACCTCCAGGTATAGGGAAGACTACTGTAGCTAATATTATTGCGAAAAAGACAAATAAGCGATTATATAAGTTAAATGGTACTTCTACATCCTTGAGTGAAATTAAAGATGTGATTGCTGAGTCAGAATCAATATTTGGTATGAATGGTGTATTGTTATATTTAGATGAGATACAATACTTAAATAAGAAACAGCAACAAAGTTTATTGGAGTTTATTGAAAATGGAAAGATTACATTAATCGCATCGACTACTGAGAATCCATATTTTTATATTTATAATGCGATATTATCTCGTTCTACGGTGTTTGAATTTAAACCAATTGAAGCTGATGAATTAGAAATTGCAATTGAACGAGCATTTGACAAAATTCAAACTATTGAGAAGATAGAATTAGATATAGATGATGGTGTATATGAATTTATTGCTAGTGCTGTTGGTGGGGATTGTCGTAAAGCTATGAATACCGTTGAGCTATGTACTTTAGCTTGTGACAATGAGGGTAATAGGCTAAGGATTACTAAAGCATTAGCGAAGGAATTAACTCAACGTAGTGCTATGAAATATGATAGAGAAGGTGATCAACATTATGATTTACTATCTGCACTACAAAAATCAATTCGAGGATCTGACGAAAATGCTGCTTTACATTATCTAGCAAGGTTACTGGCTGCTGGTGATTTATTATCTCCATGTAGGCGTTTGTTAGTAATTGCAGCAGAGGATATTGGTTTAGCTTATCCCCAGGCGATTATGATAACTAAAGCATGTGTTGATGCTGCAGTACAAATTGGGCTTCCAGAGGCACGTATACCGTTAGCTGAGGCAGTTATTATGCTGGCAACAGCTCCTAAGTCTAATAGTGCTGAAATGGCAATTGATGCAGCAATGGCTGATATTGAAAATGGTAAGGGAGGTACATTCCCAAGATGCTTACAAAATAAGCACTACGATGGTGTAGGTAATACAGAACAAGGGCAAAATTATAAATACCCTCATGATTATCCACATCATTATGTGAAGCAACAATATTTGCCAGATGATCTAAAAAATGCTGTATACTATAAATATGGTGACAACAAGGTTGAACAGGCTGCGAAAGCCTATTGGGAATTAATAAAGAAATAAGGAGAGTACAATGTATAATTTTAGAAGTGATTATTTAGAAGGAGCACATCCTAGTATTTTAAACAAATTAATGGAAACAAATACTGAACAAACAGTTGGTTATGGAGAAGACTATTATTGTGAAGAAGCAGCAGATATTATTAGAGAGTTAATCAATAATGATAATGCTGATGTTCATTTTGTGGTAGGTGGAACACAAGCTAATATGCTTGTGATTAGTTCAATATTAAGACCACATGAAGCTGTTATTGCGGTAAGTAGTGGGCATATCAATGTACATGAGACAGGTGCTATTGAAAGTGTAGGACATAAGATTCTCACAGTTAAAGGTAAGGATGGTAAGCTACGTCCATGCGATATTGAATATGTATTATCATTACATACTGATTGCCATATGGTTAAGCCTAAGATGGTATTTATTTCTAATTCTACTGAAATTGGAACACTTTACACACTTGATGAAATCCAAGCATTATCAAGATGTTGTGATGAGAATAATTTATATCTATATTTAGATGGTGCTAGACTAGGAAGTGCATTATGTAGTGAAATTAATGATGTTGAACTTCGACATCTAGCAAGATACTGCGATATTTTCTATATTGGTGGTACTAAGAATGGTGCTCTTTTTGGGGAAGCCATCGTTATTAATAACGATGAATTAAAGGAAGATTTCCGTTATCTAATTAAACAAAAGGGTGCTATGCTTGCGAAGGGGCGTTTATTAGGTATTCAATTCTTAGAATTATTTAAAGAGGATCTATATTTTGAATTAGCAGCACATGCAAATGCGATGGCGATGAAAATGAAGGAAGGCTTAGATAAGCTTGGTTTTGAATTCTTTACGGATTCTTATACAAATCAATTATTCGTTATTATTGATAATGATTTAGTAAAAGAAATTGAAAAGAAGTATCAAGTTACATTCTTTGAAACATATGATGAAACTTCATCTGTTATTCGTTTTGTAACTAGCTGGAATACACCTGAGAGTGTTATCGATGAGTTTTTACTAGATATGAAAGACTTGGTGGGATAGTAATGGTGAAGAAAGAAGACTGGAGTATTATTCGTCCATGGGTTCTTTTCGCATGTATATGCTGTGCTTTAGGGGTTATTGTTATTAAGTTTGACCATATATTTATGTTTATAGCTCGTTTTATTGGGTTATTAACGCCATTATTTTATGCTTTAGTAATTGCGTTTATTATTAATATTCCAATGAAGCATATTGAAAGAAAAATTGTCGAGTATTTTCCTAGAATCGAGGGAAAGAAATATCTTCGAGCTATTTCTATTGTTAGTTCATTTATATTAGTAATCACAATAGTATCAGTAATTGTAATGCTACTAGCACCGCAAATTTATGATTCTATTGGTGGTTTAGTTGTTAATATAAGTGGTATTATTGATAATGTTGAGGATTTCTTTAATGGCTTATTGACAAGTGCAGGAATTGATTATCAAATTACTTTAGATACGATATTCTCAATGCCTTGGGAGGATTTATTCAACAATATTCAAGCTTATATTAATACCTTTATTAATCAATTTATAAAAAATGCCAGAGGTTTCTCTGGAACAATAGGTAATTTATTTGTAGGGTTTATGTTAAGCTTATATTTACTTAGTGGCAAAGAGGGCTTCTTGGTAGGCTTAAAAAAGGCTTTATATGCTGTATTTGGAACTAAGTTAAGTAAACAAATACTACGTATTGGTAGACTATCCAATGATATATTCGAACACTTTATTAGTGGTCAACTAATTGAAATGTTCATTCTCGCAGGTATCTTCTATATAGGATTATCAATTTTCCGCATTCCATATGCTTTATTGATATCTGTGATTACTGGTATCTCTGGAATTATTCCAATTTTCGGTGCTATAGTTGCAATGACATTTGGTTGTATTCTAGTACTAGGTTATACAATGAAGATATCACAAGTAGTGTTATTTATCATTTTATTCCAAGTAATCCAACAATTTGAGAATAATGTCATTTATCCAAGAGTTGTTGGTAGTTCGGTGGGATTACCTGGTATTTTTGTTTTGATGTCAATTATTGTTTTTGGAGATTTATTTGGTGCAGTAGGTATGATTATTGCAGTTCCTTCAATGGCAGTAATATATTCATTAGCTAGTGAGTTTGTTAATGAGCGTTTAGCAGCAATGCCTGAGCTTACTGATGAAACTAAGTGATGCTGTTTGCGGAGTAACTTATAAAGTAGTAAGTATTGAAGGAACTAAAGAAGTACAAAAGAAATTGTATGATTTTGGATTTTATGATGGTACAAGTATAAAAGTAGAAAAGCTTTCACCTTATGGGAATCCAATTATAATCAAGATAAATACGTATCGAGTAATAATTTCTTTATATTTAAGTAGTTTAATAGAAGTCGAGGTGATTCATAAATGAGTCACCTCGCTTTAGTTGGTAACCCTAATGTCGGAAAAAGTGTTATTTTCTCAGATTTAACGAGGCTATATCAAAAAATTGGTAATTTTCCTGGTGTTACAGTTGATGTGAAGGTAGGTAAGTGTCAATTTGATACATCAATTGAAATCGTTGATTTACCAGGAATTTATTCTTTAGAACTAGATGAAAATGAAGAAAAGGTTAGTATTGAGTATTTAAAGAATAATAAAGTTGATATGATTATTAATGTTGCAAACATCACTACATTACATCGTGACATTTATTTAACGAAACAACTATTAGCTTTGAACATTCCAATCATATTAGTACTTACTATGTATGACGTATTTAAATCTAATGGTAATTATGTAAATTTAACATTATTTCGAGAAAAAATAGGAATACCAGTAGTTTTATATGAGAAGGGAAATGTGCGGTGTTTAAATGAATTATGGGATACTATATGTAACTCAATGACAGTTTTACCTTCAGTTCATAATATCGATTCTACAAAGATAATTAATGAAACAATAGTATATTCAAGTGATAATTATCGTTTCAGTGATTTATTAGATTCTATCCTTCTTCATAAAATATATGGCTATATCGCAATGTTTTTGTGTTTGTCATTTATCTTTTATATTCCATTCAGTATTGTTGGTGATGCTTTGCAGAATGTATTATTTTATATCTGCGATATGGTATCTTATTATCTAAATGTTATGCTGATTATTTTTAATGCAAGTAATAGTATAATAATCTTTATTAACGAAGTTTTTATTAAAGGTATAAGCAATATACTAAGTTTAATACCAGTTATTCTTTTGTTTAATTTGGGAATTGGGATATTAGAAGACAGTGGATATTTAAGTAGAATGGTATTTCTAATGCACCATCCATTAACTTTAATTGGATTAGATGGGAAGAGCATTGTGCCATTATTAGGTGGATATAGCTGTGCTGTGCCTGCTATAACAT
>JAFXJJ010000054.1 GCA_017532345.1 Erysipelotrichales bacterium | reverse complement strand
TTTCTAAATCAATATTATTAATTGCAGCAATAGCTACTGTGTAGTGAATAATATCAGCTAATTCATTTGCTAGCTGTTCATTAATATCTTCTCCATTTTCTTTTTTTCTACCTGTTCTCATATTTAAGACTTCAGCAGTTTCACCAATTTCTTCTACTAATTTCATAAATAGACCTTGGTCATTTGCTTTATTACCATAAAGATGAAATAGATATTCTTGTAAATTTTTTACTGTTAATTTCATATATATGCCTCCATTAATTATATTTAGTTTATTAAACTATTATATCACTATAATATTATTTAGACAAAATAAAAAGGGGTATATAACCCCTAATTAATTAGATATTTGCGTTTGGATCGTAAATAATTTGTAGACGACGTTGATTTCTTTCTCCAACACTTTCAGTACGAATATATTTCATTCCACTTAATGCTTGGTGAATCATTTTACGTTCATCATTTGGTAATGGATCAAGAGTTGCATTAGTCTTAGTTCTAACAACAGTCTTTGCAATACGCTTAGCCATAGCTACAACTTTTTCATAACGATCTTCTTTATAACCATTAATATCAATTAATATTTCATAGCGATGTTTGAAGTATGAGCTAGTAACATTACGAACTACTGTATTAATAGATTTTAATGTTTCTCCACCCTTACCAATTAAAATAGCATTATTTTCTGCATTAAGCATAACTTTAATTCTGCCATCTTCAATTTTCAATTCAACATCAACCTTCATATTAATTCCATTAAAATATTGATTTAAATATTCTTTAACGAAATCTACTACATCTTTAAAGCAATAAGCTTTGATTGTTGTTGAAGCACCAATTCCTAAGAAACCAGCTTTTTCTTCAATAACCTCATAAGTTAATTCTGATTCTAATACATTTTTATCTGCACATGCATTTGCGATTGCATCTGCAAGAGTCTTTCCACTATAATTATTCATTGTCTACATACCTCTTTTGAATTAATACAGTTTGAACAGCTTGTACAATTGCTGATACAATCCAGTAGAATGACATAGCTGTTGGCATTGATACAGACATAAATACAATCATAATTAACATTGTATATGTCATAGTATTAGTTTGTTGATTTGCTTCTTTAGCAGCTTTCTTTTCTCTTTCCTTCATATTCTTTTGAGCAAGATATTGAGGAAGCTTCATTGATGCAAATTGAGTAATACCTAAAATAACAATAAGAATTAAATATTTCCAACCACTACCAGCTAAATCAGTTGTGATAGCTGTCATTGGTAACATATCCATCTTTAATGTTAAGAATTCACCAAATACAACTGATTCTGCTCTTTGTACTGCTTGCCAGATAGCAATCATAATTGGGAATGGAATAAATGTAGCTAGAATAGTAGAGAATGGATTAATATCATATTTTTGGTATAAATTCATCATTTCTTGACTCATAGCCATTTTACTTTGTTCATCTTCTTTTCCAGCATACTTAGCCTGAATTTTATTCAACTTAGGCTGAATCATTTGCATTTTTTGAGATTGAACAGTTTGCTTAATATTTAATGGTAATGTAATTAAACGCGAAAGAATAGTTACAATAATAACTGATAAACCAATGTTCATGTATTGAGCAAAGAAGTTAACTAATTGCGCTAATGGCCATACGAAGATTGCAGCAAACCAACTTTCTTTTTCAAACATTGATCCCCAACTAGTAAAGTTTTCACTAGAAAAATAAATAATTTTGTCAGCTAAGATTTTACCATCTTCACCTGTAATTTTAGTACAACCTGTTAATACTAGAAGTACAAGAACTACAGTAAGCAATCTTTTTACCTTTTTACTTAATTTAAAGTTCATACGTTTCTCCTTTTATTTCCCTTTAATTTTAATCTTTTTAAGCAAATTTTCCAACTGTTTTTTATTTTCTTCATAAGAATAATTAAAATAATCAGATCTTGCTAATATAATATAGTCTCTATCATCTGTAATAGGAATTAGTTCATCTAACATCATACGTAATTGTCTTTTACATTTATTACGCATTACTGCATTACCTACTCGTTTACCAACTGAAATACCGATGCGAGATATATTTTCCTTTTTTTCTTTTACATAAACTACCAAAGAAGGAGAAGAAGCGAATTTCTTTTGATTCATAATCTGTTGAAACTCTTGACTTTTCAATACACGTCGAGTTTTTCTCATATATTTCCTTCTTTCTAATTAATACTAGAAAAAAAGCCACCTACGGGTGACTTTTTATGCAGATAATACCTTTCTACCCTTAGCACGACGACGAGCCAATACTCTACGTCCATTAGCTGTTTTCATACGAGCTCTGAAACCATGAGTTCTTTGGTGTTTTCTTTTACTTGGTTGATATGTTCTTTTCATAAAGAAGTACACCTCCTTAATTTTTCTTCATTTATACATTTGAACAATATGCGTAAGAATAATAACACAACTCGCATATTACGTCAACATTATTTATGAAAATCCGTAAATTTTTTTAATTTTTCTATTTATTTTCTCGTAATAAATTTACTGTATATTTCTTACAATTTGTATTAACCTTAATATTTATATTATAAAAGCTATTATAAATTATTATTTTTCACACTCTTATTTTATATGTTTTCCACTAACTGTGGAAAATGTAGAAAAGTATTAAAAATACTGTATTTATGCTACTTTTTTAATCCACATATATTGCTTAAAAAAAATATGAAAAATATATGTTTCCACATTATCCACATAGTTGTGGACAATTATTATAGTTATAAACATTATTAAATTTAGTAAAGATGTGGATAACTGTTAATTTTCCACTAAAAATACGCATTTTTTTTGTGGAAAACTATGTTTAAAACTATTTTTCAACATTTTTCACGTTGAATTTATCCACAATTAAGAGTATTATTATATAGCAATAGAGAGTGTTTATATTTACTACATTATATTTTTAGATAGGGGAATTTTTATGGATATAACTTTAGAAAACTATTGGGGCAAAGTTCTATCTACGTATCGTAGCAACGAAGAAATGGATGATTATATTTATAATACATTCTATTCCAACACTAAATTAGTGGAACTTAATAATCAAATTGCTATTGTACGAGTTGAATCGGCAATCCAAAAGAATATACTTACACAAAATGTCCAAGATTTACAAGAAATCTTAAAGGATATATTAGGACGCTTCGTAGCAATTAAATTTGTTTTAGATAATGAAATTCCTTCATTATCACAAGCAACTGTTACACCTACAGTTACTGAAAATAAAGCTGAAGAATTTAAAGATGGTTTACGCGATGATTTCACGTTCGATAATTTCATCGTTGGTCCAAGTAATAGAGAGAGTCATGCAGCTTCATTAGCTACAGCTTTAAATCCTGGTAAATATTATAATCCTTTATTTATATATGGTAATTCAGGCCTAGGAAAAACTCATTTACTAAATGCTTTAGGTAATTATATAAAATCACATTCTACTAGTGGTGCGAAAGTTAAATATATTCCTTGTATGGAATTCGTTAATAGCTATATTCAAGCCATTAGAGAAAATAAAATTGATAATTTCAATGAATCATATCGAAATATTGATATTTTATTAGTTGATGATATTCAATTCTTAGCAGGCAAAGAGAAGAGCCATGAAGTATTCTTCCATTTATTTAATGAATTGATTAATAATCGTAAGCAAGTGGTAATTACTAGTGACCGTCATCCTGATGAATTAAAAGGATTAGAAGATCGTCTAGTATCTCGTTTCTCATCTGGTTTATCAGTAGGTATTGATTCTCCTGAATTTGAAACTGCATTAGCTATTCTTCAAAATAAATTATCTTATTTAAATGATGATAATTCTAATATTGATGAAGAAGTATTAAGTTATATAGCTTCTCGCTTTTCTAGTGATATTAGAAAACTTGAAGGTGCTTTAAATCGTTTAATTTTCTATTCAATTACATTTAATCCTGGTGATCATATTGGTATGGATGTCGCTTTAAAGGCATTTAAAGGAATGGATTCCTTAAAACCAGGTGAAGAATTAACTTTAGAAAAGATAAAAAATGTAGTAGCTGATTATTATGGCTTAACAAGACAACAAATTATTAGTAAATCAAGAACTAGTAATATTGCTAATGCTAGACATATAGCTGTTTATTTATGCCGTAAGCATCTAGATTTACCATTTACTAAGATTGGTGAGGGTTTTGGTAAGCGAGATCACTCAACTATTATGAGTAGTTATGATAAGGTTTCTAAATTACTACAAACTAATGAATCTTATCAATTAGCTATTAAAGAGATTGAGAAAATACTTATCAACAAGTAATTAACAACTTATTCACTTTATTTCCGCTAATAAAAATGGTAAAATATATTGAATAACAAAGAGTATTTGAGAGTTTTCCACTTTTCAACATACCCTTATTATTATAATTATTTAAATATCTTATATAAGAAAAGAGGACGTTGCAATGAATTTTAAGGTATCACGTGTTCCATTATTAAATGAACTTTTAAAAGTATCTAGAGCTGTTTCTCCTAAATCACCAGTACCTACATTAACTGGTATTAAGATTGAAGCTAAAGATGATACATTATATTTTACTGGTTCTGATTCAGATATATCTATTCATTCTTATTTAAAGAAAGATGAAAAAGTAAAATTAGAAATTATTGAAGAAGGTGCTATTATCTTAGGTGCAAAATATATTTGTGAGATTGTACGTAAGATTGATGACGAATTAATTACTATTGAAATTGTAGATGGTGCATTAACTAGAATTTGCGGTGAAACATCAGATTTCAAAATTAATGGATTTGCTGCTCATGATTATCCAATGATTGATTTTGGAAAACCAGAACAATCATTCAATATTGACTCAGATTTATTGAAATTAACTATTTCTCAAACTATCTTTGCTACTTCAGATAAAGAAACTAGACCAGTACTTACTGGTGTTAATGTTAAGTGTGATAAGAATTTAATTTATTTTGTCGCAACTGATTCATATCGTTTAGCTAAGAAAACAATTGAAAATAAAGATAACTTATCATTTGCAGTTACAATTCCAGCTAAGACATTAAATGAAGTATCTAAGACTATTGATGATAATGATACATTAGAAATGGCAGTTAATGATAAGAAAATTCAATTTGTGATTGGTAATACTATTATTCAATCTCGTTTAATTGAAGGTGCTTATCCAGAAACTTCACGTTTAATTCCAACTAACTTTGATTATGAATTAACTGTTAATGCTCATGATTTATTATCTGCCATTGATCGTGCTAGTTTAATGAAAAATGATGGTATTAATATTGTTAAGCTATCAATGAGTGCTGATAAAGTAGAAATTTCTTCAAAATCTCAAGAAGTAGGTTCTGCTAATGAAATTTTAAATGAAGCATCATTTAATGGTAATCGTTTAGATATTTCATTCAGTGGTAAATATGCATGTGATGCTATTCGTGCAATTAGTAGTGATATTATTAAAATTAGCTTCTCTGGTGATATGAAACCATTTATTATTAAAGGTTTAGAAGAAGAAAGTTGCTTACAATTAATATTACCTGTTCGTACTTATAATTAAAATAAATGATTTAATTCAAAATTAAGGTAAAATCTAATAGATTATTGAAATAAATCGCATTTTTAAGCCCATTAGGGCTTTTTTTATGGTATAATGTATTGGGATATTTGAATATAAAAAGGAGTGCTGTATATGAATTTTGAAGTAAAAGGTGAATATATTACGTTAGGTCAATTCCTTAAAGTAACAGATTGGATTAGTAGTGGAGGAGAAGCTAAGTTCGCTGTTAAAGAATTAGATATTTTCGTTAACGGTGAAAAAGAAGATCGTAGAGGTCGTAAATTAAGAACTGGTGATATTGTCACTATTAATGATCAAAAATACGAATTAGAATAATGAAGGTTAGAAATATTGAATTACGAAATTTTCGTAACTATGATAAACTACAACTTTCATTAGATTCTGATAATTTAGTTTTTCTAGGTAATAATGCCCAAGGAAAAACTAATTTATTAGAAGCTATTTATTATGCATCAACATTACGTTCATTTCGTACTAATGATGATTTTCAATTAGTATTATTTGATAAGGAGTTTTGTAAGATTAATTTACAAATAGAAAGAATGAATGAAATTAAGAACTTACAAGTAATTGTAAGTGAGAATGGTAAATATATTGTTTTAGATGGTTTACCTATTAAAAAATTCAGTGATTTTATTGGTGAAATTAATGCTGTATTATTTACTCCTAATGATTTAAAACAATTTTATACTTCGCCTAAAGATAGAAGAAAATTCATAGATATAGAGTTAGGTAAGATATCTAGTAAATATTTAAATCAATTATTAGTATTTCAAAAACTTTTAAAGGAAAGAAATGCATATCTAAAAGTTAAGAAATTTGATAAAGAGTATTTTGATATTTTAACTGAACAATTAGTTAATGTTGAAGTTGAAATTATGACTTCTAGAGCAACATTTTTTAAGTTAATTGAAAAATATGCCAATGATATTTATAAGAAGATTAGTGATGATGGAAATTTATTAACTATTACATATGATTCATCAGTTGAAATTGATGATATTAAGGTTATGAGAGAAAAACTATTAAGTAAATATAAGAATAGTTTTGAAAGAGAAAGAGAAATTGGTATGACCTTAATAAGTTGTAATAGAGAAGATTTTGATATGTATCTTAATGGTAAAAAAGTTATTGATTATGCTTCACAAGGTCAAAAGAGAAGTTGTATATTAGCTTTAAAGTTAGGATTATTAGAAATTATTAAATTAAAGATTAATGAATATCCAATCATTTTATTAGATGATGTATTATCAGAATTAGATGAAATACATCGTAGAAATTTATTTGAATGTATACCTGATGGTGTTCAAGTATTTGTGACTGCCACAGATATTCATATAGATGAAATATTGAAAGATACTAAATATTTCAGAGTTGAACATGGTCAAGTTTATAAGGAGGACTAAGAATATGGAAAAGCCTATCGAGCATTCTTATGATGCCAATGATATACAAGTCTTAGAAGGACTTGAAGCTGTTCGTAAAAGACCAGGTATGTATATAGGATCTACATCTGCAAGAGGTTTACATCATCTTGTATGGGAAATTGTAGATAATGGTATTGATGAAGCTTTAGCTGGCTATGCAACAAAAATTGATGTTACTGTAACTAGTGACAATATTGTTGTAGTTAAAGATAATGGGCGTGGTATGCCTGTTGGAATTAATGAAAAGTCAGGTAAATCTGCTGTTGAAACAATCTTTACTGTACTTCATGCTGGTGGTAAATTCGGTGGTGGTGCTTATAAAGTGTCTGGTGGTCTACATGGTGTAGGTGCTAGTGTTGTTAATGCATTATCTGAATGGCTAGAAGTACGTGTTGCTCAAGATGGTAAACTATATTATCAACGTTTTGAAAACGGTGGTAAAGCTATTGATGATATTAGAGAAATAGGTACAACTAATGAGAAAGGTAGTGAAGTACGTTTTAAAGCTGACCCAACTATCTTTACTGAAACTACTGAATATGATCACAATACATTAAGAGAACGTCTACAACAATTAGCTTTCTTAAATAAAGGTATTGAAATTACATTTACTGATGAAAGAGAAAACTATAAATCTTCTGATTCATTCTTATATAAAGGTGGTCTTGCTGAATATGTAGAATTCTTAAATAAGAGTAGAGAAGCTATTCATGAAAATATTATTTATGTTGAAGGTGAACAAGATGGTATTGCAGTTGAGGTAGCTATGCAATATACAGATGGATATACACCTAATATTTATTCATTCTGTAATAATATTAATACTCATGAAGGTGGAACACATGAAGAAGGTTTCCGTATTTCATTAACAAGAGTTATTAATAATTACGGTAAAGAAGCTAATATCTTAAAGAAAGATGAAGATATTTTAAATGGTGATGATGTAAGAGAAGGATTAACAGCAATTATTTCTGTTAAGCATCCTGATCCACAATATGAAGGACAAACTAAGACTAAATTAGGTAATAGTGAAGTTCGTAAAATTGTATCTACTATTTTTGCTTCTCAATTAGAAAAATTCTTATTAGAAAATCCAAATGAAGCTAAAGCTATTATGGAAAAGTGTGAATTAGCTAGTAAGGCAAGACTTGCTGCTAAGAAGGCACGTGAATTAACTAGACGTAAAGGTGCTCTAGAAATTTCTTCATTACCTGGTAAATTAGCAGATTGTTCTTGTCGTGATGCTGAATTATCTGAAGTATTTATCGTCGAAGGTGACTCTGCGGGTGGTAGTGCTAAGCAAGGAAGAAATAGTAAATATCAAGCTATTCTACCAATCCGTGGTAAGATTTTAAATGTTGAAAAGGCTAGATTACATCGTATTTATGAAAATGAAGAAATTCGTACAATGATTACTGCTTTTGGTTGTGGTATTGGTGATGAATTTGATGAATCTAAACTACGTTATCATAAAGTTGTTATTATGACGGATGCCGATGTCGATGGTGCACATATTCGTACATTATTATTAACATTCTTCTATCGTTTCTTACGTGGATTAATAGAAGGTGGTTATGTTTATATTGCTCAACCACCACTATATAAGGTACAAAAAGGTAATGTAGTTAAATATGCTTATAATGATGATCAATTAGAATTTATTAAAAAAGAATTTAATAGTGAAAAATTATCTATTCAACGTTACAAAGGTTTAGGGGAAATGAATCCTGAACAATTATGGGAAACTACTATGGATCCTTCAAATCGTGTATTCTTACGAGTTACACTAGAAGATGCTATGGTTGCTGATAGTGTATTCTCAATGTTAATGGGTGATGAAGTTGAACCAAGAAGAAATTTCATTACTGAAAATGCACAATTTGTAAGAAATTTAGATTTCTAGTAGGAGGTTTATATGGAAGACAACAAAGAATTAGATATTACCATACATGGTAAAATAGATAATGTTGAAATTAGTAAAGAAATGAGAGAATCATTCCTTGAATATTCGATGTCTGTAATTGTTGCTCGTGCATTACCAGATGTAAGAGATGGTATGAAACCTGTACATAGACGTATTTTATATGCAATGAATGATTTAGGTATGTATGCTGATAAACCACATAAGAAATCTGCTCGTATTGTTGGTGAGGTTATCGGTAAATATCACCCTCATGGTGATGTAGCTGTTTATGAAACAATGGTACGTATGGCACAAGATTTCTCATATAGATATCCTTTAGTTGATGGTCATGGTAACTTTGGTTCAATTGATGGTGACCAACAAGCTGCGATGCGTTATACAGAAGCAAGAATGTCTAAGATTTCGATGGAATTAATGCGTGATTTAAATAAAGATACAGTTAATTTCGTAGATAACTATGATGGTGAAGAAAAAGAACCTGAAGTATTACCTGCTAGATTTCCTAACTTATTAGTTAATGGAACTATGGGTATTGCTGTAGGTATGGCTACTAATATGCCTCCTCATAACTTAGGTGAGTGTATTGATGCAATTCGTGCATTAATGGATAATCCAGATATTTCAATTACTGAATTAATGAATTATATAAAAGGTCCAGATTTTCCTACAGGTGCTTATATCTTAGGAAGAAGTGGTATTCGTAAAGCATATGAAACAGGTAGAGGATCTGTTATTATGCGTTCTAAATGTGATATCGTTACAATGGATAACGGAAAGAAACAAATTATTGTTAGAGAAATTCCTTATCAAGTTAATAAAGCTGTAATGGTAGAAAAAATTGCAAATCTTGTAAGAGAAAAAGTAATTGAAGGTATTACAGATTTAAGAGATGAAAGTAATAGGGAAGGTATAAAAGTTGTTATAGAATTACGTAAGGATGTACAAGCCGAGGTATTACTAAATCAACTTTATCGTTTAACTTCTTTACAATCATCTTTTGGTATAAATTTCTTAGCATTAGTAAATGGAGTTCCAAAGCTTTTGAATATCAAGCAAATTATTCAACATTACATTGATCACCAAGTTGATGTAATTGTTAGAAGAACAAAATATGAATTAAGAAAAGCTGAAGAAAGATCTCATATTTTAAAAGGTTTATTAACTGCTATTGATAATATTGATGAAATTATTAATATTATTCGTTCTTCTAAAGATGATCCTGAATCAATTGCAAGAATGCATGATAGATTTGATTTAGATGAAATTCAAGGTAAAGCAATTCTTGATATGCAATTTAGAAGATTAACTGGTTTACAACGTAATAAATTACAAGATGAATTTAATGAATTAGCAATCGCAATTGCTGATTTCAAAGATATTTTAAGTAATAGTGAACGTGTAAATAATATCATTTACAATGAATTAAAAGATATTGCTGTTAAGCATGGTGATGAAAGACGTACTGAAATTATTGAATCTGACTATGATGTAGAAGATGAAGATTTAATTCCAGTAGAAGACATTGTAGTATCGTTAACTGCTAATGGTTATATTAAACGTATTTCATTAGATACTTATCATACTCAAAATAGAGGTGGTAAGGGAATTAAGGGTATGAATACTCATGATGATGATGCAGTAAGTGAATTATTAACTATGTCTACTCATGATTGGTTATTAATTTTCACTAATACTGGTAAGGTATATCGTATGAAAGGATATAAAGTTCCTTCTAGTTCTAGAAATTCTAAAGGATTACCAATCATCAACTTATGTAAGCTTGAAAAAGATGAAAAAGTTATGAGTATGATTAGAATGGATGCAAATGAAGAAAGTGGTAAATTCTTATTCTTTGCAACTAAGCAAGGTTTAGTTAAGAGAACTCCTATCTCTGAATTTGAAGCTATTCGTCAAAGTGGTAAGATTGCCATCACATTACGTGACGATGATGAATTAGTTGGTGTTAAGTTATCATCTGGTGATGATGAAATTATTTTAGCTGCATCTAATGGTAAGGTAGTTCGATTTAATGAAAATGATGTTCGTCCAATGGGTAGAACTGCTAGTGGTGTTAAAGGTATGAATGTTGATGGAAGTCACTTAGTTGGTTTAGCTAATGCTTCTGAAGGTAAGTATATCTTATCAATCAGTGAAAATGGATATGGTAAGAAAACTGAATTAAGTGATTATCGTTTAACATCTAGAGGTGCTAAGGGTGTTAAGTCTATTGCTGTAACTGAAAAGAATGGTCCATTAGTTACTATTCGTACAGTAAATGGTGATGAAGACTTAATGTTAATGACATCAATTGGTATTTTCATTCGTATAAGTTTATCTCAAGTAGGTGAATATAGTAGAAATACTCAAGGTGTTAAATTAGTTTCTGTTAATGAAGGTGTTTCAGTAGTTGCTTGTGCTGTTGTTGATCATCAAGAAGATGAAGAAACAAGTGTTGAAAGTAACGAAAATATTGACAATAATGAAAACTAATATATAATAATCATGTAAATCAATGATGAGGAATAGTAGATAGTTAATTGAATTATAGAGAGATGATGGTTGGTGTAAATCATTATTCAAGGCTATTGAATCAACCTAGGAGTGGAAAGATGAAATTAAGTATTCTTTCTCGGTAGCAGCCGTTATCTGTTAGAGTGATATAATGTTTCACGTGAAACATTATATAAAAAGGGTGGCAACACGAGGTATCGTCCCTTAGTGGATGGTACCTTTTTTATTTCTTATCATGATATAAACTATAGAAAGGATTAAGAATATGATCGATATTAATTTTTTAAAAAACAATCCTGATGTTGTAAGAAAAAACATCAAAAAGAAATTCCAAGATGATAAATTACCATTAGTAGATCAAGCTATTGAATTAGATATTCAAGTTAGAGACGCTAAAAAACGTGGTGATGAAATCCGTGCTGAAAAGAACCGTTTATCTAAAGAAATCGGTGCTTTAATGGCTAAAGGTGAAAAGGAAAAAGCTGAAGCTAATAAAGCTAAAGTCAAGGAAGATCAAGCATTATTAGAAGAATTAGAAAAAATCGAAGCTGAAAAAGGTGCTGAATTAAAGAAAATTATGATGGTTATTCCTAATATTATTGACCCATCAGTTCCAATTGGTAGAGATGATTCTGAAAATGTTGAAGTTGCTCGTCATGGTGAACCAGTAGTTCCTGACTATGAAATTCCATATCATACAGATATTATGGAAGCATTAGCTGGAATTGATTTAGATAGTGCTAGAAAAGTTTCTGGTAATGGATTCTATTATTTATTAGGTGATATTGCTAGATTACATTCAGCAATTATTTCATATGCACGTGATTTCATGATTAATAAAGGATTTACTTATTGTATTCCTCCATTCATGATTCATGGTAATGTTGTTACAGGTGTTATGAGTTTCGCTGAAATGGAAAATATGATGTATAAAATTGAAGGTGAAGATTTATACTTAATTGGTACATCTGAACATAGTATGATTGGTAAGTTCATTGATACAATTATCAAAGAAGACCAATTACCTCAAACATTAACAAGTTATTCTCCATGTTTCCGTAAAGAAGTAGGTGCACATGGTATTGAAGAACGTGGTGTTTACCGTATTCACCAATTTGAAAAACAAGAAATGATTGTTGTATGTAAACCAGAAGATTCAATGGAATGGTTTGAAAAAATGTATACTTATACTGTTGAATTATTCCGTTCAATGGATATTCCAGTACGTACACTTGAATGTTGTTCGGGTGATTTAGCTGACTTAAAGGTTAAATCAATTGACGTTGAAGCTTGGTCTCCAAGACAACAAAAGTATTTTGAAGTTGGTTCATGTTCTAACTTAGGTGATGCACAAGCACGTCGTCTTGCTATCCGTGTAGATGGTCCTAATGGAAAATACTTCGCACATACATTAAATAACACAGTAGTTGCTCCACCTCGTATGTTAATCGCATTCTTAGAAAATAATCTAAATGCTGATGGTTCAGTAAATATTCCAGAAGTATTACGTCCATATATGGGTGGTATGGCAAAAATTGAAAAGAAATAAAATGTTTCACGTGAAACATTAATAAAGAATTCTCCTTCTATCAATAGTGATAAAAGGAGAATTTTATTATTATTTATTCATAAGGTATTGACGTGGAGTATACTACAGATGGTAGTATTAATACATAGGTGGGAGATAATATGAATAAAATTATAGAAAGTCATAAGAATAAATATCCATTAATGCAAGTGGATGATTATATTAAACTGCTTTTTCAAAATGAATTTGGACCAGAGCATTTAGTTACAAATAAAGATAAAGTAGTAGAATATATAAAAAGTGAATTAGATAATGATAGTGAATCTGAACATTATTATATAGAATCAATAGGTAATAGTTTATGCAGATTTCATTTTAATAAACTAAATAATAATGAAATTGATGTATTAGCAGATTTATTTATAAAAACCTCAGAGTGTCATAAAGGTAATAAAGACATTTTCATTAATAAACTTAATGGATTAGAAGATTTAAATAAAGATTGGAAAGAAAAAATAAATAAGTACATAAATGAAGGTATTAATCCAATACATCATTCAAATTTGTTTAGAAATACATACAAACCTCATTATCGAGTTATTAAATATGAATATGGTGTATATTTTGAATTAATATGCAAAATCAATGAATTAATAAAGAATAATAATCAATTAATTATCGCAATTGATGGTAGATGTGGTAGTGGTAAGAGTAGATTGGCTGAATTATTAGAATCAATTTATGATTGTAATTTAATTCATATTGATGATTATTTTATTCCAATGAATGAAAGAGTAGATAATTGGAAAGATAAAATTGCAGGTAATATAAATTTTGATAGATTAGAAAATGAAGTATTAAGAAATTTAAAGACTAATGATTCATATATTGAAATTAAATATAATTGCCAAAAAAATGAATATAGTGAAAAATTAAAGGTTCATAATAAGAAACTAACTATTATCGAAGGAAGCTATTCTCTTCATGATACAATTGATCATTATTATGATTATAAAGTTTTCTTAACTTGTGATAGTAATACTCAAAAAGAAAGAATTATAGAAAGAAATAAAGAATATTATGCAATGTTTGAATCAACATGGATTCCCATGGAAGAAAAATACTTTAAAGAAATGAGTATTATTAATAAGGCAGATATTCTAATTGATAATTCAGATTTGTTTAAGGATATTTAATATGAATACAAAAATAAAAAAGATAACATTAAGTGCAATGTTTATAGCACTAGGAATTATATTACCTTTTGTCACAGGACAAATACCAGAGATTGGTAGCATGCTGCTTCCAATGCACATACCTGTGATATTAGGTGGTTTAATAATTGGAAGTAAGTATGGAGCAATTGTAGGAATAATTACACCTTTATTACGCTCATGGATATTTACAATGCCACCAATATTAACAGCAATTTCAATGGCTTTTGAATTATGTACATATGGATTCGTCAGTGGATATGTATATAGTATCATTACTAATAAAACAACTAAAGCAATTTATCTGTCATTATTAATATCAATGATTAGTGGAAGAATAGTATGGGGTATAGTGAGAACCATAATGGTTGGACTAACAAATACACCTTTCTCATTTGAAATATTTATTTCAGGTGCATTATTAAGTGCAATACCGGGAATTATTCTTCAATTAGTTCTTATTCCAATAATTGTAATTACTTTAAGGAAAAATAATTATTTAAAATAACCTTATCATTGTGATAAGGTTATTATTCTTATATAATTATAACATCATTTATAATATTATATAAATATTTGCTGATATCATAACTTTTTAGTATAATAAAAATAGTTAGTGAGGTATAAGCTTATGAATGAATGGAAAGAGATACCTATAAATAAAATAAAAAATTTCAAAATTGGTCATGCTCAAGATTTTGAAAATGCTACTGGCTGTAGTGTTATTATTTGTGAGAAAGGTGCTCCATGTGGTGTAGATATTCGTGGAGGAGGACCTGCATCGAGAGAAACTGATTTATTAAAACCAACCGCAAGTAATAATGGAATACATGGATTATTATTAGGTGGTGGCAGTGCATATGGATTAGATGCTGCTGCAGGTATCATGCAATATCTAGAGGAAAGAAAAATTGGAGTTCGTGTAGGAAACGCAATTGTACCAATTGTTAGTGGATCATGTATTTTTGATTTAGGTTTAGTTAATGATAAAGTACGACCAGATAAAGCAATGGGATATGAAGCATGTATTGATAGTGAAAAGAATGAAATCAAAGAAGGTAATATAGGAGCGGGAACTGGTGCAACAGTTGGAAAAATGTTAGGAGTTACTCGTTCAATGAAAACAGGTATAGGAACATTTGCTGTACAAGTTGGTAGATTACAGGTAGGAGCAATTGTTGTAGTTAATGCTATTGGTGATGTATATGCACTAGATTCAAATAATCGATTAGCAGGATTACTTAATAAAGAACAAACTGAAATGATATCAAGTGAAATAGAAGCAGTGAAATTACTTCAAATTAAGAGTTTATTTACATCAAACACAACTATTGGTGCAATCATCACAAATGCGAAATTAAATAAAACACAAATGAACAAAGTAGCTGCCTTAGCTAGCAATGGTATTGCACGTACTATTCGCCCAGTTAATACATCAATGGATGGCGATTCTATTTACGCATTATCATGTGGTCGAGTAAAATCAAGTGATGATGTTGTAGGTACATTAGGTGCATATGTATTAGGAAAAGCAATTGAGAAAGCAGTACTTAATGCAGAACCAATGTATGGTCTAAAAGCAGCAAAAGATTTCCTATAAAATAAAGTATTGCCTAAATAATATAAATCTAGTATAATAATTAAGCCATTACAATGTTGTACTACTGAATTTGGTCAGGTCTGGAAGGAAGCAGCCATAAGGTCAGTGCGCATGTGTAGTGGCACTTTTTTTATTTAAGATAAAATAAAGTTTTTAAAAACAAACAAATCTAATAAACAGCTGTTTAGTAGAAATAAAATTAATAATTTGGTATTATAAATAATGTATTTATATGGTTCGAGGTGAATTATTATGGAGAATTATAAAATATTAGTTATTAATCCAGGTTCAACATCTACTAAATTATCTTTATTTATAAATGAAAAGAATATCTTTACTACCGATGTATTTCATGATTCGTCAGTTTTAAAAACATTTCCTACTATTAACGATCAACTAGATTATCGTATGGAAGTTGTAAAGAATTTTATAAAGGAAAATAATATTGATTTAAGTGATATAGCTGCAGTGGCAAGTCGTGGTGGTGCATGCTACTCTGTAATAAGTGGTACTTATGAAGTTAATGATAAGTTAATTGAAGACACTAAAGCAGCTAAAGGTGGTTTATATCATTCATCAATGTTAGGAGTACAAATGGCAAAGCGTGTACAAGATGAATATGGTGGACGTATCTTCATGACTGATCCAACTGTAGTTGATGAATACTCCGATATTGCGAGAATTACGGGTATTGATGGTATATATCGTAGAGCTATATGTCATGCCTTAAATCTAAAGGTTGTCGCAAAGAAATATGCAGCTTCAATAAATCGAAAGTATGAAGATTTGAATCTGATTGTATGTCATATCGATGGTGGTATTACTATAACTGCTCATGAAAAAGGTCGAATGATTGATGGTAATGATGGAGGAGGTGGTGATGGGCCATTTACTCCAACACGTATGGGTGGTATGGCAGTTAGTGATATTGTGAATAATCTATGGGATAAATCAAAAGAAGAAATGTTGAATCTTTGTAGTGTTACAGGTGGTTTATCAAATTACTTCGGAACTTCTAATTCAGATGAAATACATAAATTAGTCGAACAAGGTGATAAAAAAGCTATGCGTGTATGGGAAGCAATGATTTACCAAGTATCAAAGAGCATTGGCTCTATGAGTACTGTTCTTAAAGGAAAAGTCGATGGAATTGTATTAACAGGAGGTCTAATGCGTTTTAAAGATATATATGAACTTATATCTGACAGATGTTCTTGGATAGCACCGATTGCTGTATATGAAGGTGAATATGAACAAGAAGCACTAGCTTTGGGAGCTTTACATATTTTAAAAGATGAAGAAAAACCATCAATATATACTGGTAAACCAGTATGGGATGGATTTAATGATTAGAAATCAGAGTTAATGCTCTGATTTTTTAATACATAAAAATTTTACTTTTAATAAAGAATATTTATATAAGATTTGCTTTTCATAATAAAAGGTAATATCAATTGACATTTTTCAAAATAAGGGATAATATTAAATTAGTAAAGCGGTTACAAAATATCCGCGAGGAGGCAAAACATAATGAAGAAATTATTTAAAATGCTACTTGTAGCTATGATGATTTTAGGTCTTACTGCATGTGGTGGAGGCGGTGAAACTGAAGGTGGTTCCGACAAATTAGTTATCTATTCTCCTAACTCAGATAGCTTAATTAACTCAGTAATTCCTGCGTATGAAGAAAAATACGGAGTTACAGTTGAAGTTATCACTATGGGTACTGGTGAATGCTTAACACGTATCGATTCAGAAAAAGCAAACCCACAAGCTGATGTTATTTTCGGTGGTATGACAGTTGCTAACTACGAAAACTATCCAGATTTATGGGAACAATACACATCTGAATACGACAAGACATTACCTGAAGAATACCAAAGCTATAAAGGTTATGTATCTCGTTATTGCTTAGATGGTTCTGCTGCATTATTAATTAACTTAGATATTTTCAAAGATTTAGGTTTAAATCCTGATGAATTTACTGGTTATAAAGATTTATTACGTCCTGAATTAAAAGGTAAAATTGCTATGGGTAACCCTGCTAAGTCAAGTAGTGCTTGGGCTGAATTAACTAATATGTTATTAGTTATGGGTAAAGAACCTTATGATGAAGCTGCTTGGACATGGGTTGAAAAATTTATTGCTAACTTAGATGGTATTATTCTTGATTCTTCAAGTGCTATTTATAAAGGTGTATCTGCTGGTGAATATGCAGTTGGTGTATCTTATGAAGATCCATGCGTATCATTATTAGTTGATGGTGCTACAAACGTTAAATTAGTTTATCCAGAAGAAGGTGCTGTATGGTTACCAGCTGGTTCTGCAATCGTAAAGAATGCTCCTAATATGGAAAACGCTAAATTATTCATCGACTTCATTCAATCAGAAGAAGGTCAAAAAGTAATCGCAACTACAACTGCTCGTCCAGTTAATACTTCTATTACTAATACAGCAAAAGAAATTCTTCCATTCTCTCAAATTAAAGTAGCTTATGAAGATATTCCTTATTGCTCAGAAAATAAAGTTGCATGGCAAGAAAGATGGACTAACTTAGTACAACAATAATAATTTATAATAATAAAAGAGGTTTGGAAATATGAGTGTAAATATTAAAATTAGAGATGCTGTAAAGAAATACGGCAATAATACAATCATTTCCGACTTATCATTAGATATCAAGGAGGGTGAATTCTTTACCCTCCTTGGTCCATCTGGGTGTGGTAAAACTACATTACTACGTATGATTGCAGGTTTTAACTCAATCGAAGGTGGAGATTTCTATTTCAATGATAAGCGTATAAATGATATGGATCCTGCTAAACGTAATATTGGTATGGTATTCCAAAACTATGCGATTTTCCCTAATTTAACTGTAGAAAAGAATGTATCATTCGGTTTAAAAAATAGAAAATTACCAGAAGCTGAAATTAAAGAAAAAACAGATAAGTTCTTGAAGTTAATGCAAATTGATGAATACCGTGATCGTATGCCTGATCGATTATCTGGTGGTCAACAACAACGTGTAGCGTTAGCTCGTGCATTAGCAATTACACCAGATGTATTATTGATGGATGAGCCATTATCTAATCTGGATGCGAAGTTAAGAGTTGAAATGCGTACTGTTATAAAGAATATTCAACATAATGTTGGAATCACAACAGTATATGTTACACATGACCAAGAAGAAGCAAGGGCAGTATCAGATCGTATTGCGGTTATGAGTGGTGGAGATATTCAACATATTGGTACACCTAAGGATATTTACCAACGCCCAAGTAATCTATTTGTTGCAACATTCATTGGAAGAACAAATGTATTAAATTGTGATTTAAAAGCAAATGATGGTAAGGCAGAAGTAGTATTATCTGATGGATATACATTCCCTGTAGAAAGTGTCAAAGCAGAGGAAGTTAAAGACCAAAAGGTAATTGTATCTATTCGTCCTGAAGAGTTTGTTGTGCAAGAAGAATCAATGCCTGGTATTTCCGCAACAATTGATGATAGTGTATTCTTAGGATTAAATACGCATTATTTCGTTCATCTTACAAATGGTGAAGAAGTAGAAATTATTCAAGAATCTAAAATCGATAGTATTATCCCTAAAGGAACAAAAGTTTCATTAGCAGTTAAGAGTGAAAAGATTAATATCTTCTCTGAAGATGGTAAGCGTAGTTTAGTGGTTGGAGTTAAGAATGATTTAGATGTATATAAGAAGGATTAATCTATGGCTAAAGCAAATAAAAGAGATATTTGGAAATTAATATCTATTGGCATTATTTTTATATATATTTTATTTCTAGTTTATCCATTATTCCAACTATTAAAACAATCTGTTGTAGTTGATGGACAATTTACTTTAGATTATTTTATAAAGTTCTTCTCTAAAAACTACTATCTAACAACAATCAAGAATTCATTTGAAGTAAGTATATGTGCAACAATAATCACATTAATTATTGGTATTCCATTAGCTTACTTCTATCAAATGTATGAAATCAAAGGAAAAACAATCCTACAAATCTTAATTATCTTATGTAGTATGTCTGCTCCATTTATTGGTGCATACTCATGGATTTTATTATTAGGTAGAAATGGTTTAATTACTGCAGGTATTAAGAATCTTACAGGAATACAATTACCAAGTATATATAGATTTGCTGGTATTTTATTAGTATTATCATTACAATTATTCCCATTAGTATTCTTATATGTTTCAGGTGCTTTAAAGAATATTGATAACTCATTACTTGAAGCAAGTGAAAATATGGGATGTAGTGGATTAAAGAGATTCTTTACAGTTATTATTCCGTTATGTATGCCTACTATTTTGGCTGCTACATTATTAGTATTTATGCGTGCGTTTGCAGATTTCGGTACTCCACTATTAATTGGTGAAGGTTATCGTACATTCCCAGTAGTTATCTACGATTCATATTTTGGTGAAGTAGGTACTGACCATGGATTTGGTGCAGCTATTTCGGTTATTGCTATTTTAGTAACAGCATTAATTTTCTTCTTACAAAGATGGGTTAATAGTAAGTTCCAATTCACAATGAATGCTTTACATCCAATTGAACGTAAGAAAATTGGTGGTATTAAGAATATCCTAATCCACATCTATTGTTGGGGTGTAGTATTAGTGGCATTTGCTCCACAAATATATGTAATGTATACTTCATTCCAAAATACATCAGGAAAGATCTTCGTTGAAGGTTATTCTTTAAATAGTTATCGACAAGCATTTAAATCAATGGGTAGCGCAATTCAAAATACGTTCTTAATTGGTGGTGCTGCGTTAATCTTAGTTATTATCTTAGCAGTATTAATTTCATATTTAGTTGTTCGTAGAAACAATTTCTTAAATCGTATTATTGATACATTATCAATGGTACCATATATTGTACCTGGTTCTGTAGTAGGTATTGCACTTGTATTAGCGTTCAACCGTAAACCATTAGTATTAACAGGTACAGCAATTATCATGATTGTAGCGTTAATTATACGAAGAATACCTTATACTATTCGTTCTTCTGTTGCGATTCTACAACAAATCCCAATGTCGATTGAAGAAGCCGCTATATCTTTAGGTTCTTCTAAGTTAGAAGCATTCTTTAAGATTACTGTTCCTATGATGGCTAATGGTATCTTATCAGGTGCAATCCTATCATGGATTACAATTATCACTGAATTATCTACAGCTATCATTCTTTATAACTTAAGAACAATCACATTGACATTAGCTATCTATATCAATGTATCTAGAGGTAGCTATGGTATTGCTGCAGCACTTGCGACAATCTTAACAATAACTACAATTATCTCATTACTACTATTTATGAAATTCTCAAAAACAAAAGAAATTACATTCTAAAAGATACGAGCAATCGTATCTTTTCTTATGGCGTTTTATGACAGGATGTTCTATACTTCACTCACAGGAATTATTTAATATAAAATTTAATGTTTATCATTAAAAATAGTTGACTTATTTTAAAAGCTGGTTTATATTAAAATTAATGATAAACATTAAATAATTAATGTGGAGGAACTAATATGGATAAATTAATGAAAACAGCAAAAAGACTAGATACATTTTTTAAAGTTTTACAAAAGATTATTAAAATTACGATGATTGTTATGGTGTGTGTATTAGGAGTTTTAACTGTCACTAATATTGTTAATCCTAATGCCATTATCGCAAATGGATTTTATTCTGTGGATATAGGTCCAATAACAATAAATTTAGCTGAAAGTTATTCACCAAAAGATAATAATATGGTTCTTACATATGCATGGATGGTAGTGGTACTTGCAGCTATTACTGGAATGGCAGGATATTATGCATTAGGACAAGTGCGTAATATTTTAAAGCCAATGTCAGAGGGAAATCCATTTCATCCTACTGTAAGTACAAATATTCGAAAAATTGCGTATGTTAGTATTATTATGGGAATCGTTGCAAATGTAGCTTCCTTTATAGAAACATTGAATGCTGTTAAAGTGATTGAAAAGTTAAATTTAGTTGAATATGTAAAGGATGGAAGTATTCAGTCTATTACAACTAATTACAATATAGATTTGACATTTTTAATAGTTTTCTTTCTTCTTCTTTTGATGTCATATATTTTCCGCTATGGAGAAGAATTACAGCAACAAGTGGATGAAACATTGTAGAGGAGAAATGTATGCCAATTATATTGAGATTAGATAGAGTTATGGCTGATAGAAAAATAAGTTTAAATGAACTTTCAGAAAAAGTAGGAGTATCAAATGTAAATCTCTCAAAAATAAAAACAGGCAAGGTAAGCGCAGTGCGTTTTTCGACGTTAGAAGCAATCTGCGAAGTATTAGATTGCCAACCAGGGGATATATTAGAATATCAAAAGGATGAAAAGAACTGTGAAAAATAGAAATTTCATAATCTAACGTTTCTAGGAGTTGCGTTCCTTTTCGTATGGAGAAATTACTTCATTTAGAGTATAAATTATCGAATTGATGGTAGGAATATGTTAAACTATGTATAGTAAATAGTATAATAATGGGGGAACATTATGAAAACAGAAACAATTGTATTGAACGAAGAACGTGATGTAACACTTACTACATATATTCAACCTGTAGGTGGAAGATTTGATTATATAGAGAAACGTCCAGCAATTATCATCTTACCAGGTGGTGGGTATCAATACTTGTCAGCGAGAGAAGCTGAACCAGTTGCTTATCCATATTTAAATGCTGGATATCATGTATTTATTTTACGCTATTCGATTGGTAAACATGCTACATGGCCAAATCCATTAAATGATTTTGATGAAGCAATCTCATTGATTCGTTCAAAAGCAGATGAGTGGAATGTCTATGAAGATAAGATTGCTGTTATTGGATTCTCGGCAGGTGGACATCTAGCATCAGCAGCGGCAACAATGGCTAAGAATAGACCTAATGCTGCATTACTAGGTTATGCAGTTACTGGAGAAGATGTGAAGGGGTGTAACTCTACGGCACCAGATACTTCGAAATATGTAGATCGTAATACTTGTCCTTGCTTCATCTTCGCAACACGTACAGATGCCTTAGTACCAATTGAAAATTCGGTTAACTTCATGTCAGCTCTAACGAAAGCTAAAATAGCTTATGAAAGTCATATCTACGCATATGGGCCTCATGGATTCTCTACATGTAACACAGCTGTTTTAAATCCAAGTACAATTATTTCAGATAGAGTACCTCATTGGGTAGATGACAGTATTGGTTGGTTAAAAGATGTATTTGGTGATTTCAGTAATAATGGGTTAACTAAACCTGTATGTCCTCGTTATTCTACATTTGATTATGATGAATACTTATCATTAGAATGTACAATAGCTCATTTATTTAAGTATTATGGAACATCAAAACAATTAGATGAAGTACTAGATGAAATTCGTAAATCGGGTGGAGATACTAGCGCTGTTGGTAAGATGACATTAGGTGCATTATTAGGCTTTGCTCGTTATGATAAGAATAAAATTGAAGAATTAAGTAATGAATTAAAGAGTATTAAAAATACATTATAAGAGGTGCAAACCTCTTTCTTTTGTATGTAGGGTAATTATGTTATACTAAAAGTGGTGATAATATGAATGAAAAGTATATGAAGGAAGCTATTAAAGAAGCTAAGAAAGCATATAAGAAAGATGAAGTACCGATTGGTGCTGTTATTGTGAAGGATAATAAGATAATCGCAAGAGCACATAACCTAAAGGAAAAGAAACAAATGGTAACATCTCATGCAGAGATAGAGGCTATCCATAAAGCTGCGAAGAAATTAGGTACATGGCACTTAGAGGGATGTGATTTATACGTTACCCTTGAACCATGTCCAATGTGTGCAGGGGCTATCCAACAATCACGCATGCAGCATGTGTATTTCGGTGCATACGATCCAAAGGGAGGTGCAATAGAAAGTATTGTTCGTTTATATGAAGCTAAAGGCTTCAACCACTATCCATACACTACAGGTGGTGTATTAGAGGAAGAATGTGCACAATTATTGAAGGATTATTTTAAAGAAAAACGTGAAAAGAAGAAGCAAGAAAAACTAATAGCAATGGAGCACTATAATGGCTAAGGTATATTTTGTAAGGCATGCAGAGCCTAATTATAATAACCATGATGATTATTCGCGTGAATTAACAACAAAGGGCCTATCTGATAGAAAGCTTGTTACTGAATACTTATCAGATAAAAATATCTCAGTAGCATTATCTAGTCCATACATTCGTTCTATTGATACTATCAAGCACTTCGCAGATTCTAAAGGATTAGCTATCAACATAGTAGATGATTTTAGAGAACGCAAGATTGATAACTGTTGGATTGAAGATTTTCGTGGATTTGCGAGAAAACAATGGGAAGACTTTACATATAAACTAAGTGATGGAGAATGTTTAAAGGAAGTACAAGATAGAAATATCAATGCTTTAAAAGATGTTGTGAGTACATATAAAGATAAGAACATAATTGTAGGAAGTCATGGAACTGCATTAAGCACAATTATTAATTATTATTCTCCTAGATTTAAATATGAACAATTTGAAGAAATACGTAGCATTATGCCTTGGATTGTGATGTTTGAATTTGATGGTGACAGATGTCTAAAAATAGAAGCATATAATGTATTTACTAAAGAAATGAATGTTATTAAATAAATTTATGGAGTTAATTATGAAAGTGATAACAATAAAACAGCCATTTGCATCATTAATTGCAGAAGGGTTGAAAGAATATGAATTTAGAACATGGAAAACTAAGTATCGAGGAGAAGTTTTAATCCACGCAGGAAAAAGTGTTGATAAAGAAGCAATGAAAAGGTTTGAATCATTAGAACTGAATTATCCACTTGGATGCATTATTGCGAAAGCTACATTAAGTGAGTGTGTAGAAGTTAATGATGAATTAAAGGGAAAGTTAAGAAGTAAAGAAAATTCTTTTGTCTATTTAGGTACAACTGAAAATTCAGAATGGATGGGTTATGGTTTTAAACTTGAAAATATTCAAAAGATTGATCCAATTAAAATAAATGGACAATTAGGTTTATGGGAATATAATGATGTTATTTAATATTAAAGAAAGTAGGCTATCGTAATGAATATAGATTTCATAAAAAGTCACAATATTGTCTCAACTATACCTTTACTTAAAGGCTGGTCTAGAGATAAAAAGTATATATTAGAAGATACTAACGGAACTAAATACTTGCTAAGAATATCAGATAAATCTTTATACGAACAAAAGCATAAGCAATTTGAACTATTAAAGAAAATAGAATCACTTGATATCTATTGTTCACGTCCTATTGAATTTGGTGTCTTAGAGGATGAAAGTGTCTATATGATATTATCGTATTTAGAAGGTATTGATGGAATCGAAGCAATAAAGACAATGTCAGATAAAGAAGCATATGAATTGGGTGTAGAAGCTGGGAAAATCTTAAAGAAGCTACATAAAATTGATATTCCTATGCAAGAATATACATGGTGGGATAGATACCAAAGAAAGATGGGGAGAAAGATTGATGCTCTTCTAAATTGTGAATATCGAATACCTATGCAAGAAGAAATCATAGAGTTCTATAAAGACAATTGTTACTTAATGGAGAATAGACCACTATTGTTTACACATGGTGATTACCATTTAGGTAATATGATTGTGAAGGATGGGAAGGTTGGAATCATTGATTTTGATAAGAATGGTATTAGTGATCCTTACGATGATTTGAAACCATTCTGTTGGAATGTGATGGAAAGTGAGTATTTTGAAACAGGTTTAATTAATGGATATTTTGATAATGAAATACCTAGAGATTTCTTTAAGATTTTAAAGTTTTATACAGCTGAAAGCTTAATATCTCATTTGCCTTGGGCAACAACCTTTGGTGAGGCAGAAATTAAAACAGCTAAGAAGGTCGCTGACTATCAAATGAAATGGTATGATAATTTTAAATTAGATATACCTATATGGTATAAAGGAATAATTAAATAAGGAGATAAAGATGGATTTATTAGAAGCAATAAAAGCTCGTCATTCAGTACGTTCGTATCTAGATAAACCAATAGAAGGTGATATTAAAGATGAATTAGTATCATTTATCGATGAAGTTAATAAAGAGAGCGGGTTACATATTCAATTAATATTAAATGAGCCTAAAGCATTTGGTAGCTTTACAGCTCATTATGGGATGTTTAAAGGTGTTACTGATTATATTGCTTTGGTTGGTAAAGATGATAAGGCTTTAG
Source organism: Erysipelotrichales bacterium (assembly GCA_017532345.1). GTDB lineage: Bacteria > Bacillota_I > Bacilli_A > Erysipelotrichales > Erysipelotrichaceae > SIG230. Next base: position 512 of record JAFXJJ010000054.1, on the reverse strand, counting down.
ATGAAAAGTGTGGCTACTACGGTGAAAAGATTGTTCTTAAGGCACAACAACTCGGACTGAATACTTGTTGGGTAGCATTAACTTATAGTAAAGTTAAGGATGCATATGTTGTTGATGAAGGTGAAAAGCTATGTCTAGTGATTGCGATTGGTTATGGTGAAACGCAAGGACATCAACATAAATCAAAGACTAGAGAAAAAGTAATGAAGATAAATAGTGAACCACCATTATGGTTTATTAATGGTATAGATGCAGCATTGTTGGCACCTACAGCAGTTAACCAACAAAAGTTCACATTCACTTTAAATGGCAATAAAGTATCTGCAAAGGCAGGATTAGGATTCAATAACAAGGTCGATTTAGGAATAGTAAAATATCATTTTGAAATTGGTGCAGGAAAAGATAACTTTGAATGGAACATTTAGGCATGGGATAATACTCATGCTTTTATATTTAGTAATAATCTATGGATAAAACATGTTTTTCGTTGTTTTCATTGATGAGATATTGTA
>JAFXJJ010000053.1 GCA_017532345.1 Erysipelotrichales bacterium | reverse complement strand
GTACAACGTCATGGTAATAAGAAGTTTGAGTTACGATATATCGTAATGAATCCAGGGTACAGATGTGAGAACTTAGAGAGAATTAAAGAAAATTTAGATAAATTAAAGCTTGATGCAACTATTTTTGATGCACCAGTTTTTGAGTATGTAACAACAGTAGAAGATAGTCCTTGTTACTTATGTGCTAGAATGCGCAGAGGTTATCTATATCGTGAAGCACAAAAACAAGGTTGTAATAAGATTGCTTTAGGTCATCATTTCAATGATGTAATTGAAACAAATTTAATGGGGATGATTTATGGTGGTCAAGTACAAACTATGATGCCGAAACTACATAGTACTAATTTTGAAGGTATGGAATTAATTCGTCCTTTATATTATGTACGTGAAGAAGCAATTAAGCGTTGGTGTGTGTATAATGACTTATCGTTTCTTAACTGTGCTTGTTCATTAACTGAAAAAGAAAGTAGCGGAGTAGAGTTAGGTAAACGCGCTAAGATGAAACAATTAGTAAAAGAATTAATGGAAGATAATCCGCATGTTGAAGATAATATCTTTAAAAGTATGTTTAATGTGAATCTATCGACAATTATTGGGTATCATGACCGTGAAAATGAATATTCATTCCTTGATAATTATGATAGAGGTGACAAATAATGGAGGAATTCAATCGTCTTGCGATGTTAGTAGGTACAGATGCAGTTGACAGTTTAAGTAATAAGCGTATTGCTGTATTTGGTATTGGCGGCGTTGGTGGATATGTTTGTGAGGGCTTAGTTAGAAGTGGTATTGGGCACTTCTTACTAGTTGATGGTGATGTTGTAAGTGTAACGAATATTAACCGTCAAATTGTGGCGTTACAATCAACAATTGGTAAACCAAAGGTGGATGTGATGAAAGCAAGAATGCTAGATATTAATCCTAATGTATCGGTTGAAGCATTACAGATGTTTTATGATGATACTACTGAATTAGATTTAAGCTTATATGATTATGTGATTGACTGTATTGATAGTGTTAAATCAAAGCTACGTTTAATCGAAGAGTGTAAGAAAGTAAATACCCCAATTATTTGCTCGATGGGGACAGGCAATCGTTTAAATCCAAAGGGCTTTGAGATTTGCGATATATCTAAAACACATAACTGCTCATTAGCTAAGGTTATGAGAAAAGAATGTAAGGTGCGTAACTTAGGAAAAGTTGATGTATTATATAATCCTAATGATGCTTTAACTCCTTTGTTTGAAACTGATGAGGGTAAAAGAACAGTAGGTAGTAGTGCCTTTTCTCCTAGTAGTGCAGGTTTAATGATTGGGAGCTTTGTAGTATCAAAATTGTTACAAATATAGTATAATTATGTAGAAGTGGAGAAGTGATATTATGCCATTTTTAATAACATCCAAAGAAGAAATGTTGGCTGCAGGAATTGAACAGTTTGATTTTGTTTATATTTCAGGTGATGCTTATGTAGATCATCCTTCTTTTGGTGCTGCTATTATTACGCGTACATTAGAGGCATATGGTTATACAGTAGGTATCATTTCTCAACCAGATTGGCATAATGAAGAAGCTTTTAAGGAATTAGGTGAGCCTAGATTATCATTCCTTGTGAGTGCTGGAAATATTGATTCGATGGTAAATCATTATACGGTAGCGAAACGTAGAAGAAATAAAGATAGCTATACTGATAATGGTGAAATGGGGAAACGTCCAGATCGTGCAACTATTGTATACTGTCAAATGATTCGTAGAGTATATCCTAAAGCTACGATAATGATTGGTGGTATCGAGGCAAGTCTAAGACGATTGGCTCATTATGACTACTGGGATGATAAGGTACGTCATAGTATATTAGTTGATTCAGGTGCTGATTTATTAATGTATGGCATGAGTGAAAATTGTATTGTCGAACTTGCGGAAGCCTTGTCTAGTGGTATGGATATTAAAGATATCATGTGGATTAGGGGTACTGTTTGGAAGACTAAGAACTTAGATTATGTTCATGATTACATTATGTTACCATCATTTAAAGAGGTAAAAGAAAATAAGAAAAAATATTGTGAAGCATATCGTATTCAACATGAAAATACTGATGCGATTGTAGCTAAGACACTTGTTGAAGAGCAAGAAGGTGGCATGTATATTGTGCAAAATCCTCCATGCTTACCATTAACAGAGGAACAAATGGATTTCACGTATTCATTGCCATACATGCGTACATTCCACCCAAAATATACATATATACCTGCTATTGAGGAAGTTAAATTCTCAATTGCCTCAAATAGAGGATGCTTTGGTTCGTGTTCATTCTGTGCATTAACACATCACCAAGGTAGAGTAATACAAACTAGAAGTGAAGATAACATTGTTGAAGAAGCAATTAAAATAACAGAAGATAAAGATTTTAAAGGATATATTCATGATGTTGGGGGACCTACTGCAAACTTCCAACAAACGGCGTGTGAAAAGCAAAAAGAGCATGGCACATGCCCAAAACGTGAATGTTTACATCCTACACCATGTAAGAATTTAAATGTATCGCATAAGCGTTATGTGCATTTATTAAGAAGATTACGTGGGTTACCTAAAGTAAAGAAGGTATTTGTACGTTCAGGTATTCGTTATGATTATTTGATGTATGATAATGATAAGACTTTCTTTAATGAATTAATTAAATACCATGTATCAGGACAATTAAAAGTAGCTCCTGAACATATAAGTGCGAAAGTATTAGATAAGATGGGAAAACCTCGTAGAGAACTATATGAGAAGTTTGTAAAGGAATATGAAGATTTGAATAAAAAACATAACATGAATCAATTCTTAGTTCCTTATTTAATGAGTTCTCATCCTGGTTGTGATTTAGATGCTGCGATTGATTTGGCACTATATCTAAAGAAAATTCATCATACGCCAGAACAAGTACAAGACTTCTATCCAACACCAATGACACGTTCTACAACGATGTATTATACTGGTATTGATCCACTAACAATGGAAGAAGTATATGTACCTAAATCACCTAAAGAAAAGGCTATGCAGCGTGCCTTGATGCAGTTTACATATCCACAAAATTATGACTTAGTTTATGAAGCTTTAAAGGAAGCAAATCGTTTAGATTTAGTTGGTTATGGACCTAATTGTTTAATTAAACCTAAGGTTAATAAACCTGGTAATGGTTCATCACACCACAAGAAAATCGAACATGGTCATAATGATAGGGGGCATAAAGCTGGTGGAAGACCAAAAGATAGAGGTAGAAATTATGGCAGAAACAAAGATTAAGGTTGTCTTTTTTGATATAGATGGTACTACATATGATGCGGAAAGGAAATATGTTTCGCCTTCTACTATTAAAGCTATCAATGAATTGCATGATAAAGGTATCTATACAGTCATTAGTACTGGTAGAGGACGAAATGAAATTGTTGGTATCACAAAGGAATTAATGGGATTACCATTTGATGCTTTCATTACTAGTGGTGGAAGTGAAGTATATACAAGAGATGGAACATTACTACATCAAGCGCATATCAAAAGAGAACATGCTTTAAATATTAAGAAATTATTAGAAGATGTAGACTTCCATATCGATTGTATTTATACAGATGGAATTGGAAGTGGTGTAACTGGCGAAATGGGAGAATATGGAAACTTAAACTTTAAATGGTTTGAGATTCCACCATACCCGAAACGTGAGTTTGATGTAGATTCATTAATACATGTGATATTTGCAGTTGGTGAAGAATATCATGAAAAGATTATTTCTTATTTAGAAGGTACTAATTATGATGTGACATCACCTATTTCTGTTGAAGTATATCCAAGTGCAACAACCAAACTAACAGGTATCAATGTTTTACTAGAACACTTTGGCTTAACATTAGATAATGTGATGGCTTTTGGTGATAGCGAGAATGATGTTGAGATGTTAGAATATGCTGCAATTGGTGTATGCATGGGAAATGGAAAAGAAATAACTAAGAAGCATAGTGATTATGTTTGCGAGGATATATTCCATGATGGAATATATAATACTCTAAAGAAGTATGGAGTGATTTAAGATGAAAAAGATTGTATTTATTATTAATCCAAATAGTGGTAATGGTTATGGAGTTGAAATTGGTAAGAAAATCGCAAAGCTAGCACCATCATTACGCGTTGAATGCGAGATACTTTATACTAAAAACCAAGGAGATGCGACTAGATTTGCTGATAAGTATACTAAAAGCGATGATGTAGTTATCATTTCAGTTGGTGGAGATGGAACTATGAATGAAGTATTGAATGGTATTCATGCAGGTGTAACGATGGGAATTATTCCATCAGGCAGTGGTAATGATTTCTTCCGTATAATTGATCCACATATCACTGATATCGAAGAATTAATCAAGCAAACAATTGCAGGTACAATTCGTTATATTGATTATGGTATTGTTAATGGAAAGAAGTTCTTAGGATCATTTTCAGTTGGTTTAGATGCCAATGTTGTTGATGGTTCAAGAAAAATTCAACAAAAAAACAAACGTGTCAGAAAGAGTGGTTATATTCTTGCTGCACTTGCGGAAGTAATTAAGCCTAATCCTTTCAATATGACGTTTGAAGATGCGCAAATTAATGTGAATCAATCTTGTTTATTTGTTTCAGCATTAAATGGTCAGTATTATGGTGGCGGATTTAATTCAGCACCAGATGCTGATATAGAGGATGGTTTATTAGATATCAATATTGTTGAAGCTATGAAATCAACAAGAATAGTTAGTTTATTACCTGTATATATGCAAGGTAAGCATTATGGATTAAAGGAAGTAATTATTCATCAATCAAATCGTTTCACTATGACATGTGATCGTGAAATGACTGCGCAAGTTGATGGTGAATTATTTAGAGCATCAAAGTTTGATGTGCAAGTTGATAATAAAGGTATACCATTTTTAATAGCAAAGGGGATAAATAAAAATGAAAATACAAAACGATAAATATGTAGCTGAATTTATACTAGAAGGTGCTCAATTAGTTTCTTTAAAAGATAAGAATGATGGTACTGAATTTATCCATGATGGAAAGAAAGGTTGGGGACAACATAATCCAACACTATTTCCAATTGTAGGAAAATTAAAAGGTGGAAAAACAATCATTAACGGCAAACCATATGAAATGGGACAACATGGTGTCGTACGTCGTGCTCAGTTTGAATTATGTGAACAAACTGATACATCAATTACATTTAAATTTGAAGCTGATGAAGAAAGCTTAAGTCATTATACATATAAGTTCACAATGTATAAATCATATGAATTAGTTGGTAATGAGCTTACGATTAGTCACCGTATAGTCAATGATGATAATGTACCTATGGTATTTAGTATTGGTCATCATCCAGCATTCAAATGTCCTTTATATGAAGATGAAAAGATGAGTGATTATCATATTGAATTTGAATGTGAAGAGGATTTAAAACTTACAAAAATAGATTTGGAAAGTGGCTTATTCACTAATGTCATATACGTAAATGAAGGGGCAAAAGGAAATTCTTATGCATTACCTTTTGATATCGAAACATTAAATACTTTAGTATTTGAAAATCTAAAGAGTAGCTTTGTATCACTTGTTGGTCCTAAACATAAAGTAAGTGTTAGTACTGTAGCTCATCCATTTTATGGTATTTGGCATGTAAAAGATGAGAACTTTATTTGTCTTGAACCATGGTTATCTCATAGTGATACTGTTGATAGTGATGGTATATTTGAGAATAAAGTGGGTATGATAACTTTAGAAGCGGGTAAATCTTACTTAAATACTTATTCTATCCGTTTTGAATAGCAGTATACTGTATACAATTAGGCGTAAGCCGTGTTATACTAAATAAGAAAGGATGTAATTTATATGAAAATTTTAAGTGGAGCAGAAATTAAAGCGTTACAAGCACAAGGTGCTTTAGTTGTAGTTGATTTCTATGCTGATTGGTGTGGACCATGTAAGATGCTTACTCCAATCATTGAAGAATTAGCTAAAGAATATGAAGGTAAAGTAGAAATTGTTAAGTTAAATGTTGATAATGACAATGAATTTGCAAGAGAATATGGCGTAATGTCAATTCCTACAATTATCTCATTCAAAGGTGATAAGCCTGTTGCGCAAAGTGTAGGGTATAAACCTAAGGCTGAGATTGAAAAGTTAGTACAAGGATTATTATAAAATTTTGCACACTATGTATTGAAATAGGAGGTTGAAACCTCCTATTTTTATTTGGTTCTAAATAAAAAGTTTAATTTTTCTAAACTTTTTACAGTAAACCTATTGCATTCTATATATAGTTACTATATACTAACATTGAGTTTAATAAACAGTTAATTAAGGTTTAGTAAAACTAAACAGAAAGGGGTGCTAGTATGGAATTAGGAAATAAGATTAAAGAGTTGCGTACTAAGAACAACCTGACATTAGAAGAGCTGGCCAGTCGTTGTGAATTAACGAAGGGATTTCTTTCACAGTTGGAGCGTGATTTGACTTCTCCGTCAATATCTACACTAGAGGATATTTTAGAGGCATTAGGAACTAGTCTAGCGGAATTCTTCAACGAGAAAAAGGAAGAACAATTGGTATTTACGCACGATGATTATTTCATTGATGAGCGTGAGGGATATAAAGTATCGTGGATTGTACCAAATGCGCAAAAAAATGAGATGGAGCCAATTATTGTTGAGATTGAGAGTAAACAAAGTTCTCAAGTAATGAATCCACATGAAGGTGAAGAATTTGGATACGTACTAGAGGGACGTGTCACACTTGTATATGGAGAACAAGAACAAGTAGTTCGCAAAGGACAAAACTTCTATATTATGGGAGATCGAGAACATTATTTACGTAATGATGGCAGTTATACAGCGAAGGTGTTGTGGATATCTACACCACCACTATTTTAGGAGGGTAATATGAGAGAGTTAATTCAATTTAGAAATATAGTTAAGGAATTTGATGGACAATTAGTTTTAAAAGGTATTAATTTAGATATTTGCGAAAATGAATTCGTAACACTATTAGGACCTAGTGGATGTGGTAAAACTACATTACTTCGTATCTTAGGTGGTTTTATTGAACAAACAGAAGGTGAAGTTTATTTTGATGGTATTGAAATTAGCAATGTACCACCATATAAGCGTGAAATTAATACTGTTTTCCAAAGATATGCATTATTCCCACATATGAATGTGTTTGATAATATCGCTTTTGGTTTAAATATTAAGAAAGAAAATAAAGATGTTATTAAACAAAAGGTTACCAAGATGTTGAAGCTTGTTGGTCTTGAAGGCTATGAAAACCGTGCTGTTACGCAAATGTCTGGTGGTCAACAACAACGTGTAGCTATTGCTCGTGCCTTAGTTAATGAACCAATGGTATTATTATTAGATGAACCTTTAGGTGCATTAGACTTAAAATTACGTAAGGAAATGCAAGTAGAGTTAAAGAAAATTCAAAAAGAAGTTGGTATTACATTTATCTATGTTACTCATGACCAAGAAGAAGCTTTAACAATGTCAGATAAGATTGTTGTATTAAATGAAGGCGAAATCCAACAAATTGGTTCAGCTACAGATATTTACAACGAACCAGAAAATGAATTCGTAGCTAAGTTTATTGGTGAAAGTAATATTATTGATGGTATTATGTTAGATGATTATCGTGTTGTATTCTTTGATAAAGAATTCGAATGTGTAGACTATGGATTCCATGATAATGAACCAGTAGATATTGTTATTCGTCCAGAAGATATTGATATTGTAGATGTTGAAAAGGGTATGATTAAGGGAACTGTTAAATCAATTCTATTCAAAGGTGTACACTATGAAATTATGGTAGAAACAGAACATGAAGATTTAAAGGTTCATACAACTGATGTATCAGAAGTTGGTAAAGAAGTAGGCTTGAGCTTCTTCCCTGAAGATATTCATGTAATGAGTAAGATGGCTGCATACTAATGAAAACATTTAGAAAATTAGTTTATCCATATTGTGTTTGGCTTGGAATCTTTGTAGTGGTTCCAATGCTTATGATTATGATTTATGCGTTTTCTCAAGCCGGAAATGATGTAACTACGCTAAGTTTCACATTCAATAACTTTGCGAAGTTCTTTGATCCAGTATTTATTAATGTATTCTGGAAATCCATCAAAATCGCATTAATTACTACAATCTTATGTATTTTATTAGGTTATCCATTAGCTTTTATTATCGCAAATTCAAATGAAAAGTTCCGTGCAACATTAATTTTATTAATGACTATTCCTCAATGGATTAATATGTTAATTCGTACATATTCATGGATTGGTATTTTAAGTGAAGTAGGATTATTAAATAATATCTTATCTTTCTTAGGATTACCAACTGTATCATTACTATATACTGATTTCTCAGTAATTATTGGTATGGTATATAACTTCTTACCATATATGGTATTACCTATTTATACATCACTTAATAAATTAGATCCTAATCTAATCAATGCAAGTTATGATTTAGGTGCTAATAGAGTTAAAACATTCCAAAAGGTTATTTTCCCATTATCAATTCCTGGGGTAATGAGTGGTATTATCATGGTATTCTTACCAGCAGTAAGTTCATTCGTAATTCCTAAGTTACTTGGTGGTGGACAATACATGCTTATTGGTTCATTGATTGAAAATCAATTTATTACAGTTGGTGAATGGAACTTTGGTAGTGCTATAAGCTTGATTATGGCAATCATTATCTTAATTTCGATGTATGTTTTAAAGAAATTTGATAAAGATATTACAGAAGAGAGGGGGAGCAAAGCATGATAAAGAATAAAACAGGTAAATTTATATCCAATGTATATTTAATCGCAATGCTTATCTTTATGTATCTTCCAATTATCTATATGTGTGTATTCTCATTTAATAGTTCTAGATCACTTACTAGATGGACTGGTTTCTCTACACAATGGTATGAACGTCTATTTAGTGATTATACAATTGGGGAAGCTGTTTATTATACAGTATTAGTGGCTTTATTAGCTACTATCTTCTCTACTATTATTGGTACTATTACAGCTATTGGTTTAAGTAAAAGTCGTTATGTTATCCGTGAAATCATCACAAACATCAATGATTTACCAATGATGAATCCAGATATTGTTACAGCAATTGGGATGATGTTGTTATTTGCTAGTTTAGGGCTAGAAAAAGGCTTTATGACTATGTTAATTGCACACATTACATTCTGTACACCTTATGTTATTTTGAACGTAATGCCTAAATTACGTGGATTAGACCCTAATATCGCAGAGGCAGCAATGGATTTAGGTGCAACTCCATTCCAAGCACTTATACAGGTTATCGTTCCCCAAATTGCTCCTGGGATTATGTCTGGTGCTTTAATCGCATTTACAATGTCGATTGATGATTTTGTTATCTCATATTTTGTAACAGGTAATGGTGTTAAGAATATTTCAATATTAGTATATTCAATGTCTAAGCGTTTAAATCCTACAATTAATGCTTTAAGTACAATCATGGTTTCAATTGTTACAATTGTATTAGTATTAATTAATGTAGTACCTGTAATTAACGCTAAGATGAAAAATAAGAAAATAAGTGAAGAAGGGAATTATTAGAATGAAGAAGTTTATTGCGCTAATTTGTGCTTGCTTATTATTAGTTGGCTGTGGAAATAATAACTCTGGTGAAGCGCAATTTGATTGCACTACACTAAAGGTATTTAATACTGGTGAATATATTGATACATATCGTATTTCCGCATTCCAAAAGAAATATGGTGTTAAAGTAATCTATGACTTATTTGCATCAAATGAAGAAATGTATACACGCTTATTAAGTGGTGATAAGTATGATGTAATTGTGCCTTCAGATTATATGGTTGAAAGAATGATTCAAGAAGATTTCGTAGAAGAAATCGATTGGTCATTATTATCTAATGGTGATGCTTTAATGCCAGCTGTAAAAAATAGAGAATTCGACCCAGAAATGAAATATTCAGTTCCTTATTTCTGGGGTAGCGTAGGTATTATTTACGATAAGACTGAAGTTGATCCAGCTGATGTTGAAAGAGAAGGATGGAATATTCTTCAAAATACTAAGTATAAAGGTGATATATACTTATATGATAGTGAACGTGATATGTTTATGGTTGCTTTAAAGGCATTAGGATATTCAATGAATACAACTAATGAAGCTGAGTTACAAGAAGCTTATAATTGGTTAGTTAAGGTTATGAATACAATGGATCCAATCATTGTTACAGATGAAGTTATTGATAATGTAATTAATGGCTTAAAATCAATTGCTGTTGTTTATTCAGGTGATGCTACATATATGATTAGTGAAAATGAAAATTTAGTATATTACGAACCACAACAAGGAACTAATATTTGGACTGATGCAATGGTTATTGGAAAAGGAACAGCATGTCCGTTATTAGCTCATGCATGGATTGATTATATGCTAGAAGAAGAAACAGCATTTGATAACTCTATTCATGTAGGATATACATCTGTAGTTCAAAGTGTTTATGATGAAATTTCAGCAGATGAATTAGTTGGTTATGGAGGTATTTCTTCATATACTGCACGTCAAGAATATGAGAAAGATGAAGAATTTCATTATAATGAGCATCAACGTAAGAAGATTGCTGATTTATGGACTAGAGTAAAAGCAGTACAATAGTTTGATATGAAGAGCGTCAAAAGACGCTCTTTATTAGTTAGAAACAAGTGTGTAATTTCATTAAATAAGTGTAATTAAAATGAAAGAAAGAAGAAAAATAGAAAAAAATTGAAATTTATAAAAAAAACTCTTGCATTTTATTATAAATATTGTATAATAATCAAGCACGACACGTGATGGTTCCTTAGCCAAGTGGTAAGGCAATAGACTGCAACTCTGTGATCGTCAGTTCAAGTCTGACAGGAACCTCCAATGATGGGGATGTGGCGGAATAGGCAGACGCAACGGACTTAAAATCCGTTGGTGGCAACACCGTGCGGGTTCAAGTCCCGCCATCCCCACCATTCTGTTGTGTAATATATATGCGCCCATAGCTCAACTGGATAGAGCGTTTGACTACGGATCAAAAGGTTGTGGATTCGATTTCTGCTGGGCGCGCCATTT